>NZ_PGCL01000001.1:0-300000 GCF_004297185.1 Methanofollis fontis | reverse complement strand
TGTGGACGAACTCGGGGATAATGCGGTGAATATCAAGGTGCGGGTCTGGGCCCCGTCGTCCGACTGGTGGGAGGTGCGGACCGAACTCCTCTGGACGATCAAGGCCGAACTCCAGAAGAACGGCATCGAGATACCCTTCCCGCAGCGGGAGGTCTGGTTCCGGAACGACCTTGGAGGACGGATCACTGTCCTTCAGGAGGGTGAAGGGCCGATGCCGCCCGGTGAGAAAACATGAGGATGAACCATGGATGAGAGTATTTCCAGTCTGATCAGGGCTCTTTCTGACCCTGATATCGAGAAGCGCCATGCGGCAGAAGATGCCATCGTCTCGATGGGCGAGGGGGCGATCATGCCCCTCATCGAGGTGCTGGCCGGGGACGGCACCGAGAGCTTCCGCTGGTATGTCGCCCGGATCCTGGCTCGAATCGGCGTCACGGCGATAAAACCGTTGATTATGACGATGGTCGTCAATGATGACCCGGTCTTCCGGCGCTATGCCGCCGCCGCCCTCGGTTCGATGGGGGAGACGGCGGTTGAGCCCCTGATCGCTGTTTTCAGCAGCGAGGACCGGGAACTACGCGGTTTTGCCATGCTTGCCCTCTGCCGGATCGGGAAACCGGCCATCGAATCCCTGAAACGTCTCTCTGCATGTGATGACGATGTGTTGAAATCGTGCGCCTCCCTCACGCTCTGGAAGATGGGGGAGGAGGGGATCGGCGGGCTGGTGGAATCCATCGAACAGGAAGAAACCACATAATTTTTAAGAGCCTGGATGAGATTCCATTCGATGATGGCGGAACTCCCGACCGGCCAGGGGCGCAGGCGGCTGATCATCTTCGGAGTGGTGCTGGCAGCGAGTCTGCTGCTCGAGGTCGTCGTCCATCTGATCATCGGGATCGATGTCGTCTATAGCCATTTCTTCTATGTCCCGATCGTGCTCGCCGGGATCTGGTACGGCAGGAGGGCGATACCGGTCGCCCTTGGACTGGGGCTGGTGCTCATCGCTGTCACCTGGGCCCAGAGTGGGGCGGTGACGGTTTCCGCACTCGGGCGTGCGCTGATGTTCCTGGTGGTGGCGGCAGTGATCGGTCTTGCCGCTGAACGCCTCCGCTGGAGCGGTCCGGGTGGACTGCACTCTACAGAACCGGAGTTTTCCCCGGATCTCGGGACCGATGATCTGATCCTGGCCCTGCAGAACCGGAACGCCGACACCCGGTATGAAGCGGCCGTCGCCCTCGGGAAGCGGGAGGATCCGGCGGCGATCGAGCCCCTGCGCTCCGCCCTCTCCGACCCGGAGCCCGGTGTGCGCTGGGTGGCGATGGAGGCGCTCGGGGCGATCGGGCGCCCGGCGCTCCCCGTCCTGATCGAACTGCTCGCATCAGACGATGTGGACGTCCGCTGGGGGGCGGCGATCGCTCTCGGGGATATCGGTGACCGGGAGGCGGTGGAGGCGCTGGCCGCACGGCTGGAGGATACGGACCGTTACGTGCGGACGCGGGCGGCGCTGGCGCTTGCCGCGATCGGCGGGCCCGCCCTGCCGGCCCTGGCAGCAGTGGTGGAGGGCGGGAGTGCGGAGGGCCGCTGGGCGGCGGCGCTGGCCCTCGGCAAAGCGGGTCTGGAGGAGGGCGTCCCCCCCCTCTCCCGCCTGCTCAGGGACGGTGACACCGGTGTGCGCTGGAAGGCGGCGGAGGCGCTCGGAGAGATCGGCGGTCTGGCCGCCGTCCCCCCCCTGATCACCGCCCTGGGTGACGATGAGGGGGAGGTGCGGGAGGCGGCCGCCTCCGCCCTTGCAGGCATCGGTGCGCCGGCGGCGGGTCCGCTGGTCGATGCCCTGCGGGTGCGCGAACGCTGGTTCGGGGCGGTGGACGCCCTCAGGGGGATGGGCGACGCCGCCCGCCCGGCCCTGCTTGCCGCCCTCGAACGGCGGAATCGATGGGTGCGGATCGGCGCGGCGATGATCCTGGGGGAGGCCGGTGACGAGCGGGGTGTTGACGCCCTGGTCGCCGCCCTGGAGGACGACGATGCCGAGGTGCGGGCGGCGGCCCGGGAGATCCTGACGGTCGGCCTGAAAAAAGAGATTCATAACGGGATTTAGTCCCGCACCCCCCATACCCGACTTTTTTTATTCTGGCCCGACCATCTGATCCACATGGTGGCAGTCTCCCCGGCGATGGCCGAATACTTCAGGCTCCTCGAGAGCAACCTCAACGAGGCCCTGAAGGTCGCCGAAGCGGCGCGGGCGAAGGGGCAGGACCCCACGACCGTGATCGAGATCCCGCGGGCCAACGATATCGGTGACCGGGTGGAGGCGCTGCTCGGGATCAACGGTGTCGCTGCCAGGATCAGGGCCCTGGAGGCGCAGATGTCGCGTGAAGAGGTCTCCCTGAAGATCGGTGACGATTTTGCCGCCAAAATGTTTGGCGAAACCACCAGGGAGGAGATCGTGGACCACGCCATCCGCACCTCGATGGGGCTGTTGACCGAGGGCGTGGTGGCGGCGCCGACCGAGGGGATCGCCAAGGTGGGGTTCGGCACCAACGACGACGGCACCGAATACCTGAAGATCTATTATGCCGGTCCGATCCGCTCGGCGGGCGGGACGGCCCAGGCCCTCTCGGTGCTGGTGGGCGACTATGTGCGGCGGGCGATCGGGATCGACCGCTACAAGCCCCGCCCCGAGGAGGTGGAGCGCTATATCGAGGAGCTCAAGCAGTACAACGGCATCCAGTCGATGCAGTACATGCCGAACGAGGCAGAGATCAGGCTGATCATCAATAACTGCCCGGTCTGCATCGACGGTGAACCCACCGAGCGTGAGGAGGTCTCCGGATACCGCAACCTGGAGCGGGTGGAGACGAATACGGTGCGGGGCGGGATGTGCCTGGTCGTCGCCGAGGGGCTTGCCCTGAAGGCCCCGAAGGTGATGAAGAACGTCAAGAAGATGAAGATGGAGGGCTGGGACTGGATCCAGCAGATCATCGACGGGGCGGCGTCGCAGTCCGGAGACGATGAGGAGGAGGAGAGCGGTATCCACCCGAAGGACAAGTATATCCGCGACCTCATCGGCGGGCGACCGGTCTTCTCCTACCCGATGCGCAAAGGGGGTTTTCGGCTGCGGTTCGGGCGCTCCCGGAACACCGGTTTTGCCGCCGCCGGTTTCAATCCGGCCACCCTGCACATCCTGGGCGATTACCTGGCCGTCGGGACGCAGATGAAGACCGAGCGACCCGGCAAGGCCGCCGGGGTGGTGCCGGTGGACACGGTCGAGGGGCCGACGGTGCTCCTTGACACCGGGGAGGTGCGGCGGGTGGACGATGCGGAGGAGGCACGGCGGATTGTCCCCAGGATCGAGCGGATCCTGGATGTCGGCGAGATCCTCATCTCGTACGGCGAGTTCCTGGAGAACAACCATCCCCTTATTCCCCCCTCGTACTGCGAGGAGTGGTGGCTCCAGGAGGGGGGGCCCCGCCACCCGGAGTCCGAGATGGAGGCGATCGAGTTCGCCCTCGCCGGCGCCCCCCTCCACCCGGACTATATCTGGTTCTGGGACGACCTGGAGCCCGAGCAGATCCGGGACCTTGCGGCGTATGTGGGTGGAAACGGGCGGATCGCCGATGACGGCCTGCGGATCCGGTTTGATCCGGATATCAAGGCGGTCCTGGAGGAGGTGCTCGTCCCCCATACAATAGACGGCGATGAGGTGGTGATTGGCACCTATCTGGTCTTCCTTGCCTGCCTGGGTCTCACCCTGGACCTGCAGCGCCGTCCGGCATGGGAGGACGCACCCGACGGCCCCTCCCTCGCCCTGGTCTCGCACCTCTCGGGGTGGACGGTGCGCTCGAAGGCCGGGACCCGGATCGGCGGGCGGATGGGTCGGCCCGGCAAGTCCAAGCAGCGCGAGATGAAACCGGCGCCGCATGTGCTCTTCCCGGTGGGGGAGAACGGGGGCTCCCGCCGTTCGGTGCAGGAGGCCGGGGCCTACAAGCAGCGGAGCAACACCGACGGGGGCTCGATCCGCGCCGAGGTGGGGGAGAGGCGCTGCCCCTCCTGCGGGGCGGTGACCTACAAGAACTGCTGCCCGTCCTGCGGTGCCCATACCGAACCGGTGAACCGCTGCCCCCGCTGCAACCGCGAGGTGAAGGGGGCGGTCTGCCCCTCCTGCGAGGGGCCGGCGGTCTGCATGCAGGAGATCAGCCTGCCGATCAAGGAGGAGTACGCCACCGCCTGCGCCGCCCTGACGATGCGCGAGAACAGCGTGGCCCTGGTCAAGGGCGTCAAGGGGCTGATCTCTCGCGAACGGACGATGGAGCCCCTGGAAAAGGGGCTGCTCCGCGCCCTGCACAACGTCTATGTCTTCAAGGACGGCACGGTCCGCTACGATATGATCGACCTCCCGGTCACCCATTTCCGGCCGCGGGAGGTCGGGGCCACGGTGGAGCAGCTCCAGGCCATCGGCTACACCCATGACTATGACGGCGTCCCCCTCACCTCCCGGGAGCAGGTGCTGGAGCTCCGCTGCCAGGACATCATGGTCTCCCGGAAGTGCGGGGACTGGCTGCTCCGGGTCTCGCATTTTCTGGACGACCTGCTGGAGAAGTTCTACGGGCTGCCGCGATTTTACAATGCACAGCGGCCCGAGGACCTCATCGGTCAGATGCTCATCGGGCTTGCCCCGCATACCTCGGCCGGTGTGCTCTGCCGCCTGATCGGCTACACCGAGGCGAACGTCGGGTATGCCCATCCCTTCTACCATGCCGCAAAGCGGCGCAACTGTTTCCAGGGCGACACCCTGATCCGGGTGCTGGAGGAGGGGGGCGGCTGGCGCGAGGTGCCGATCCGCCAGTTCGTAATCGAGAACTTCGATATCTCCACGCCCGGCCTCGACGCCGCCGGCACCCACTGGTCAGAGCCCAGACGGTACGCGGCGGTGCAGGCGGTGGACTGCCAGGGCGCCACCCATCTGCGCCGGGTGACGGCGGTCTCGGTCCACCGCGCTCCCGAACACCTGATCCGCTTCGAGACCTCCCGCGGCCGGTATCTGGAGGTGACGCCCGACCATACGATGCTCGTCTGGGACACCTGCTATCTCCGCCGGGTGCGGGCGATGGAGGTGCGGGAGGGGGACCACCTGCCGCTGGCCGAGGGGGGGCAGGTGGTCTCGGACACGGTGACGATGGTCCGGTATATCCGCTGCCCGGACACGGAGGTCTACTGCCTGACGGTCGCCGACGACCATACACTGGCGGCAAACGGGATCTATTGCGGGCAGTGCGACGGTGACGAGGACTGTGTGATGTTCCTGCTCGACGGGCTGATCAACTTCTCCCGCACCTTCCTCCCTGAGACTCGGGGGGGTTCGATGGACGCCCCCCTGGTGCTCACCGCCCGCCTCGACCCGAAGGAGGTGGACAAGGAGAGCCATAATGTCGATATCGTGGACCGCTACCCCCTGGAGTTCTATGAGGCGGCGATGCGCTATGCCCCCCCCAAGGAGCTCGAGAAGGTGATCGACCACGTCGAACTCCGCCTCGGCACTCCCGGTCAGTACGAGGGCTTCCGCTTCACCCATGACACCGCCGACATCTCGGCCGGTCCGCTGGACTCCACCTATACGACGCTCGGGTCGATGATCGACAAGATGGAGGCCGAACTCGACCTGGGCGATAAGATCCGGGCGGTGGACGTCGATGACGTCGCCGAGCGCGTGCTCAACACCCACTTCATCCGCGACCTGATGGGCAACCTGCGGGCGTTCGCCTCCCAGACGGTGCGGTGCACGAAGTGCTCGACAAAGTACCGCCGCATGCCGCTGGCCGGGAGGTGCCCGCGCTGCGGGGGGAAGGTGATCCAGACGGTCCACGAGGCCTCGGTGAAGAAGTACCTGGAGATGAGCAGGAAGATGTGCGAGAAGTATGCGATCTCCGAGTACACCAGGCAGCGGGTGGAGATGATCGATATGGCGATCCTCTCCACCTTCGGGGAGGAGAAGGAGACGCAGCTCGGGCTGGCGGACTTTATGTGATGGGTCGGTTCAGGGCCCCATGGCGGCAGGCCCCTTCATCACCGCCCCCAGGATGTTGGCGACCGCCTGGAGATAATCCACGTCCTCGCGGCTGAACCGACGGCGGCGGCAGGAATGTGCACCGAGCACGCCGCAGGGAGCGTCCACGCTCCCGATGATCACGCTGATGCCGCTGGTCACCTCATGCTCCCTGAGCAGGGAGGGGCCGGTAAACCTCGTCTCCGTTCTCAGGTCCTCGACGATCACCGCTTCGTTTGTGAGCAGGGTGTAGCCTGCCTGCGAGTCGGTGCTGGCGCCCACCGTGGTCTGCCCGACGATGCCCGCCCGCCATCCCGTGCCGGCGCAGAGGAGGAGGCGGTCGCCCGACGGGAGGGGTTCGAGCACCTTGCAGAAGTCCACCTCCAGCACCTCGGCCGTGATGGCCACGGCGCTGTCCATCAGCGCCTGCCTGTCGATATCGGTGAGGGCGTTCTGCCCGAGTTCGGCCAGCGCCGCCTGCCGGCGAGCACGGTTCACGGCAAACGCCTCCGCACGCTTCAGGTGGGTGATATCTACTGAGAGGGACAGGAATGCGATCACCTCCCCGTGGCCGTTCCGCTGCGGGATACAGCCCTCCCTGAAGTGACGCACCTCGCCCTCTCCGTATTCTTCGCTCCTCTCCTGGAAGTCGCTCTCCCCCTGCAGGGCCGCTTTCATGCTCTGTTTGATGGTGGAGGCCGTCTCCGGCGGCAGTACTTCCTCGATCCGTCTGCCGATGCACTCCTCTTCGGTGATCCCGAAGTTCTCTGCGAACCGGCGGTTCACGCAGAGGCAGCGTCCCTCCCGGTCAAGATAGGAGATGCAGAGGGGCATCGTGTCGATGATCAGCCTGAGCTGCTCCTCCTTCTGCCGCAGCGCCCCGGCGTCCTGCCGCTGCCCCACCGCCTTCCTGATCATATTCACCAGTTCGGCGTACTGCGGACGGACGGCCCCGCCCTTCTGGAGATAAAAGTCGGCGCCATTGTTGATCGCCTCGATCACCACCTCCTCGCGTCCCCTGCCCGTGAAGATGATGAAGGGGATCTCCAGACCGGCGGTGCGGATCCGCTTTAAAAGGTCGATTCCATCCATCTCCGGCATCTGGTAGTCGGAGACGACGGCGTCGAATGGGTGCTTTGCCACCAGTTCGAGGGCTTCGGCCCCTGATGCAGCGGTGGTGCAGGTGATGTCGGTGCAGAGTTCGGTGAAATAGATCTGCGTGAGATCCCGCAGGTCCTCCTCATCGTCCACGTAGAGCAGTGAAATGGTGATGCGGTCGTCCTCCGTCGTCAGAGGATAGTGGAACGGAGAGTATTTCAATGCCCTGATCTGTTGTTCCGCTCCGCCTCTCACACTGACCGGAAACTGGAACGGCTAAATACTCGGAGTGCATACGTAGTATCCACGCTTCTGTGGCACCGCTGCGGATGCGCACAGGGATCGTAGGGTAGCCTGGTCCATCCTAGGGCGTTCGGGACGCTCTGACCTGAGTTCAAATCTCAGCGATCCCATCCATTCTGTGGATTCATCGGCGGGGAGTGAAACGGTTCTTTTGCTTCTGCCTCGGGCCATCCCCGGGACACGCCTGCTCTCGCTGGTGTATGCCGCTGCGAGGGTATCGGCTGCGCCCATGGCGTCTGGCCGAATAGTTCAAGTAGGGGATGTGCGTTCAGGTACCCCTATGGAGGCCATTACGGGGGCGTCAAAGAAAGAGGACGGTGTCGTTGTCGAATACAAAAAAGGGTCGGGTTATGCGGTTGTCGGGTTCACCTACCAGGACCTCATCGACCAGGGGATCAATGCCCTGGACCTGGTGGAGCACCCGACCGACTATGAGGTCGACCCGGAGACCAGGCAGCTCTCTGCCTGCCCGGCAAAGTGCGAGTCCCCGGCATCCCGCTGAGGGCGCCTACCGCGGGTGCGCCTGGAGCTGGGCGGGACGGACGTCCACTGAGACGCTGAGCGTTTTGTTGCCGCCGCGTATCTCAATGTCGTAGTGTCCGGCTTCCGGGAATTTCACTTTGTACATCCCGACGTTGGCCGGAAACGCTCCGGTTGAATAGTTCATCCCGCCGCGCTTGACCTTTTTGCCGTTCACCCAGAGTTCGGTGTGGACGACATGCGGCGACCAGTCGTTCGATACCGGATCGAAGTCGTGGATATCGAACTCGTAGAAGATCTCCCGCTCGTCGCCTGCCTGCAGATAGCCGCGCGGGGCGTCGATCGCGATCGAGCGGTTGTCCCAGGACTGGTACCAGAGGTCCCCCTTGAGTGTCGCATTCCTGTGTCCCATGTTCTCGCCGATTTTATCTCATCGGCAATATATTTTGCCTGTCGGCGAGCCCGACCGAAAACCACCCTATCCTCCACCTCCCACGCGAGAGGGTGAACCGGAACGGAGATGTGTGCGGGGAGGCGATGGTGCGCCCGGCACGGGCAGGGGATGCGGGGTCGATCGCAGCGTTCAACCGGGCGATGGCGATGGAGACCGAGGGGCGGGTTCTGGACGTCCTGACCGTCGAAGCGGGTGTGGAGGCGGTTTTTGTCGATCCGGGCAGGGGCCGGTATTTCGTGGCCGAAGCGGACGGGAGGGTGATCGGGCAGGCGATGGTCACTACCGAGTGGAGCGACTGGCGGTGTGGTGAGTTCTGGTGGGTGCAGAGCGTGTATGTCGAACCTTCATGGCGGCGGCGGGGTGTGTTTACTGCCCTGTTTGGGTGCGTCGAGGCGGAGGCACGGCGGAGTCCGGGTGTGGTGGGGCTCAGGCTCTATGTGGAGCGGGAGAACCGGACGGCGCAGGAGACCTACCGGCGTCTCGGGATGGCGGAATCCGACTACCTGATGTTCGAAACAGAATTTCCGGCAGAACCGCCGCTGTCCCCATCCGGGTGACGGAAGACTTTTGTTCGGGCGGGTGCACCCTCTGCTCATGGTAGTCGAAACCATCCCGCAGACGGTCGGGCCGGTCTATGCCATGGCCGGTATCCTCGCCTTCGCCTATCTCTGGTGGCGGGGTTTCCTCTCGCGCCGCCGGGCCTATCCTTTTCTGGCCGTAACGGCCATGTTCGGGTTCCTGATCTTCGCCCCGGTCGCCCCCTACCAGCTCCAGGGGATCGTGCTCGGGGAGGCGGGGCCGGGTGTGCCGGTGGGGGCCGTCGCCTTCGGGCTGGGAGTGATGCTCGTCCTCGCCTTTGTATTCGGGCGGATGTACTGCGGGCACTTCTGCCCGGTGGGGGCGCTGCAGGAGATCGCCTCTCT
This sequence comes from Methanofollis fontis, assembly GCF_004297185.1. Taxonomy (NCBI): domain Archaea; kingdom Methanobacteriati; phylum Methanobacteriota; class Methanomicrobia; order Methanomicrobiales; family Methanomicrobiaceae; genus Methanofollis; species Methanofollis fontis. The sequence goes on along the minus strand of NZ_PGCL01000001.1, from coordinate 290,702 downwards.
GCTGCCGGTGCGGAAAGTGGGGAGAACACAGAAGGCGGCGCCGATGGCAGTCCGGGGGGTGGTGTTCGCCCTCTTCCTGGTCGCCGGCCTCCTCTATTCCTATAACCTCCTGGGTGCCCTCGGGATCCGGGATTTCTTCTATCTGGTGCCCTCCGTTTCGGCGGCGCTCTTCCTGGTGATCCTGGCCCTCTCGGCGGTCGTCTATCGTCCGTTCTGCCGGTTCGTCTGTCCGTTCGGGGCGCTCCTGGCGGTGCCTTCCTCCCGGTCGAGGGTCCGTTTCGTGCGCACCGACCTCTGCATCGAGTGCGGGGCGTGTGAACGGGCCTGCCCGGTCGACGAGGCGAAGAGGGGTGATGCAAAGGCCGAATGCTATATGTGCGGGCGCTGCATGGAGGTCTGTCCGGTCGAGGGGGCGCTGGTCTATCGCCGTCCGGATGAATAGGTGCGAATCTCTATGCCTTCCGGCGCCGAGATCGATGTGCAATGGAGAACGGATCTCTCCGTGGGATCAGGCAGAGGGACGGTTCGTATGCCCTTTTCCTCCGGGTGCCGGGGGGCGTCCTGGGGCCTGAGGACCTGGAGCATATCGGCAGGGTGGCGCGGGAGCATGACGTGCCGCTTGTGAAGGTGACGTCCGGGCAGCGGCTGGCCCTGATCGGCGTGTCCGAAGAGGACATCCCGGCCATCCGGGCCGATATCGGGTGCGGCGAGGGGGCGGCGGCGGGGCCGGGGCTCTGCTTTGTGCAGGCGTGTCCGGGCAGTCTGGCCTGCCCGCACGGGGTGCAGGATGCCCTCTCCCTGGCCCTCGCCCTGGAGGAGATCCACCGGGAGCGGGCGTTTCCGGCGAAGGTGAAGATCGGGGTCTCCGGCTGCCCCCGCTGTTGCGCCGGGAGTTATGTGCGGGACGTCGGCGTGGTCGGGACCGGATCGGGCTGGACGGTGACCTTTGGAGGGAATGCCGGCGGGCGGCCGCGGATCGGTGATGTGGTCGCCGAGGGGCTGGACCGGTCGGCGGCGGTCGAGACGGTGGCCTGTCTCCTGGACCGCTATGAGGAAGGCGCCCGTCCGGGCGAGCGAACTGCACGCTTTGCCGAACGCTGCGGGTGCGGTCGGACCGCCGAACAGGATACCAACCGGCAGGAGCGATAGAGGATCGGAATGACCGAACAGAGCAGAACCGGCACCGACCAGCGGCATTATCTCCCCGCGGAGAGGAGTACTGTTCATGTCTGAACGATCCGAACGGGCGGCCGCCTCGTTCGCCGGCGGGCTGAACTGTGCGCAGGCGGTGGCCGCCGCCTTTGCCGGGGATTGTGGCATCGAGGAGTCGGTGATCCGGCGACTGGCGTGCGGCTTTGGTGGCGGGCTTTCCCATACGGACCGGACCTGCGGGGCGGTGAGCGGCGGCGTGCTGGTGCTCGGGCTTGCCCGCGGCACGGCCGTCGTCGGTGACCGGGAGGGGAAGGAACGGTGTTATGTCGCCGTGCGGGAGTTTCTCGATAGGTTTTCCGCCCGCCACGGTTCGGTGGACTGCACCCCCCTGCTGGGCTTCGATCTCTCCGACCCCGTGCAGATCGATGCGGCCCGCACCGCCGGGGCGTTTTCTGATCGGTGCAGCGGGTATGTGCGGGATGCGGTGGAGATCGTTGAGGAGATCCTGGAGGAGCGATGACGGTCAGGGTGCATGTGTTTGTGAGCGGACGGGTGCAGGGCGTCTGCTACCGGTATGCGGTCGAGGACGAGGCCGGACGGCTCGGTGTCGCCGGATGGGTGCAGAACCTCCCGGACGGGCGGGTGGAGGCGGTCTTCGAGGGGGATGAGGAGGCGGTCAATGCCATGCTCGTGTTCTGCCGCCAGGGTTCCCGCGGTGCACGGGTGGACGGGATCGAGGAGATGCAGGAGAACCCCCTCGGCGAGAGCGGGTTCTCGATCCGCTCGTGAGGGGGCAGAATGACTCTTTTCCCGTCATCTTCTCCGGTGAACCCCCCAGGGGCGACTGATGCGGTCGGAACGCCGGTGATCCGTCGGTCACGTCCTGACGATTTTGAGGGTGTGTATTCCCTCTACCTGGACGTCGCCGCCATTCCCGGGGGGATCGCACGTTCTCAGGACGAGATCACCCCCGATTATGTGGTGTCGTTTCTCGGGCGGAGCGGCGCCGCCGGTCTCTCGATGGTGGCGCTCGACGGGGACAGGATCGTCGGGGAGGTCCATGCCGCCAGACCCGTTCTACGGGCGTTCTCCCATATGCTCACCGACCTGACCATCTGCGTCCGTCCGGCATATCAGGGGCGGGGATGGGGCCGGCGGCTGTTCAGTGAGTTTCTGAGGGTTGTGCGGGAGGATATGCCGGATGTCCGCCGGGTCGAACTCTTCACCCGGCAGAGCAACCGGCGGGCGATCGCCTTCTACACCTCGCTCGGCTTCTGTATGGAGGGCATACTGCGGGGGCGGATCGCCGGTGTGGACGGGGACCTGGAGGACGACATCCTGATGGGATGGGTGCGCCCGCCGCCGGGGGACGACGACGATAGATATTAGATGGATTCGGCCCAATACACAGGATACAGGCGAGTGTTACCGAGCGGCCAAAGGTGATCGACTCAAGATCGATTCTCGTAGGAGTTCGCAGGTTCGAATCCTGCCACTCGCATGCATCCGATCTCTCTATTTTTGCTGATTTTTCCGGTTTTCTTCCCTTCTTTCCTGCTCCGCCGGCACCGTGACCCGCTCCCCGCCCTCCGTGATCCGGGCGCTTCTTTCGGTCAGGCGGACGCCCCGCCTCCTCCCTCCGCTCCGGGCCAGGTAGCCCTGCCCGATCAGGTCGGACACGATCGCACGGTAGTGCCGCCTGCTCCACTCCCTGCCGGTATTGTAGGCCGGAAGGAGGTCGAAGCGGTTGTTCCGGACGGTTGCGTTCTTCGACCCCCGCAGCACGTCCGCGATCAGGTCGATGCCCGGGTCTCCGGGCAGCTGCTCCACGCAGGCGATGATCCGTCTGGCGCATTCGGTGCCGTCGATCCTCCCGCCGGGCCCCTCGCAGGTGTCGCACCGCCCGCAGGTCTCGGCCGCATATGCCTCGCCGAAATAGTTCAGGAGATATTTGCGCCTGCACGCCGCGGTCTCGCAATACCCTCGCATCTCCTCCAGTTTCCGGAGGGCTGTGCGCCGGTGCCGCCCGCCCGGACCGCCGCGGTCGATCATGGAGCGGATCCTCTCGTGGTCCGCGGGGTCGTAGAAGAGGACGCATTCGGCGGGCCGCCCGTCCCGTCCTGCACGCCCGCTCTCCTGGTAGTAGCACTCCAGGCTCCCGGGCAGGTCGTAGTGGACCACATAGCGGACGTCGGGCTTGTCGACGCCCATCCCGAAGGCGACGGTGGCGCAGACGATCCGCACCCGCCCGCGGAGAAAGTCCTCCTGCACCCGCTCCCTGGTACGCGTATCGAGGCCGGCATGATAGGCGTGCGCCCGGTAGCCGTATCTGCCCAGGACTCCGGCGATCTCTTCTGTTTTTTCCCGGGAAGAACAGTAGACGATCCCGGATTCGTTCCGGTGCTCCCTGATGCATGCCAGGAGCAGGGCCGTCGGGTTGCTCTTCGGGAGGACGCGGTAGCGGACCTCAGGGCGGTTGAAGGTGCCGACGAAAACGGCGGGCCCTGAGAGACCGAGCTGCCGGCAGATGTCTTCCCTGACGTCGGGAGTGGCGGTGGCCGTCAGGGCGACGATGGGGACATGCGGGAGGTGCCGTCTCAGCCCGTTGAGGTGCCGGTATTCGGGCCGGAAATTGTGCCCCCATTCGGAGATGCAGTGCGCTTCGTCGATGGCGATGAGGCGGACCGGGAGGCGGCGGAGGGATGCCAGCACGGCGGGCTGCATGCATTTCTCCGGCGATATGAAGAGCAGCCTGAGGGTGTCCTCCTCCAGGCTTCTTCTGATCTCCTCCCTCTCCTCAGGCTTGAGGGAGCCGGTGCAGGCGGCGGCCGGCACCCCCCGCAGGGTCAGGTCGTCGACCTGGTCCTTCATGAGCGAGAGGAGGGGGGAGACCACCAGGGTGAGACCGCCCAGGGCCAGGGCGGGGAGCTGGTAGCAGAGGGACTTTCCGCCCCCGGTCGCCAGCACTGCCAGGGTGTCGCGCCCCTCCAGCACCGATGCGATGATCTCGCGCTGGTGCGGCAGAAACGAGGTATACCCCCAGTATTTTTTCAGGAGTGCGTCGGTGGCGTCCACGAGGTCCCTCTCATACTGGGGGGGTGGGGGTGTTGAAGGTTGGCATCCGGCGGTGCCGTCTCCGGTTCGGTCCAGGAACAGATCGCAGGGTTTATGTTTGGTCGGGATATATTTCATAAAAAAATTTTTGGTAGCCTATGGAAGCAGATAAATTCATTTATGTCCATAATCAGGAACTGATGTCTTCAAGCAGCCTGAGAATGAGTGAGATCATCCTGCTGGCCCTCAGGGAAGGTGATGATCAGGACGAATAGAAACCGTCCCCCTGGAGATCAGTGAACCTCCGGTCCGTCCGGGCCGGACGGATTTTTCCCTTGAATCGCTGAAAACCCCGTTTTTTGTGTTTTTTTTCCGTTACGCTATCTTTTTACATCTTTATTTGTTCCCCAGTCCCTGGATCTTAAGCTTCGCCCCCTCATGCCCCACTGTGGCGCCCCGACACTTTCGGACCGCCCGGCAGACCTTTATACAGGGTCTGGTCGTCTGATCATGTATGCCACGTGCTGTGGCTACGAACCCGGCAGGGGGGAATCTGCCGGGACCAGACCGACACCTCCGCGCCTGCATACCGCCATGGGGCGCCGGGGTCCCTGATCCGTTCCGTCGGAGAGGACGAACCCGTCTTCCCTCTCTTCATCCAACCTCCTTTTTTTGCCCTGTTCGCCGAAAGAATTAGACCCCTCCGGCACCAACCCCTCCGGTAGTCTCCGAGGGTGCGGATGGAACCGGTGATCACGCCGTACGGCCGATTTTACAACCAGGACTGCGTCACGGGAGCGAGAGCTCATCTGGCCTCCGGGTCGGTGGACCTCATCGTCACCGATCCCCCGTACGGCATCGACGGCGACCGCCTCCACCGCCACTACAACCGGGACGAGACCTGCGTGGTCGGCGGGTATGTCGAGGTGCCGGCCGGGGCCTACGGGGAGTTCAGCCTGGACTGGATCCTCGAGGCCGAGCGGGTTCTGCGCCCCGGCGGTTCGATCTATATTGTCTCGGGCTACACGAACCTCTATCACATCCTCCACGCCCTCCGCCAGACCTCCCTGAGGGAGGTCAACCATATCATCTGGAAATATAATTTCGGGGTTTATACCCGGAAAAAATACATCTCGTCCCATTATCACATCCTCTTCTATGAAAAGCCGGGGGGGCGGCGGACCTTCAACCTGGAGTGCCGCTACGGGGCGAACGAGGCCTCGGACGATGGCGGGTCACTCAATTACCGGGACCGGGAGGACGTCTGGGCGATCAACCGTCATTACAAGCCCGGAATGGTGAAGAACAAAAACGAACTCCCGACGGCCCTGCTCGGCAGGATGATCCAGTACAGCAGCGACGAGGGCGACCTGGTCTGCGACCTCTTTCTGGGCGGGTGCTCGACCGCCCGCACGGCCATCGGGTTGAACCGACGGACGGTCGGATTCGAGGTCTCGGAGACGATCTTTGCCAAACGCGCTCCTGCCCTCGCCGAAATCACGCCCGGGGATCTCCTGGCGTCCCTGCGCCAACCGGTGATCGACCCCCTGAGAAACCAGGGGAAGCGCTGGAGCCGCGCCGACCTGGAACGGCTGGAGCGGCGGTATGCCGAACTCCGGGATGGGGGGAAGACCCGGAAGGCGAGCATCGCCGTTTTGCAGCAGGAGTTCGGACGGGGGCGGTGGTCGTTGGAGCGGGCGCTCAAACGAACCGGGGACGGTCGATGAACGCCTCTCAGCCCTGCCCGAAGAGCCGCTGCTGACCCTCAGGCAGGGGGTCGCGCCAGGCGTCCCCCACCGCTCCCGCCTGGCGCCCGATCGCCTCCAGGTAGTCGTCCTGCCGTGTCGCCACATAGGCCACCGTGGCGCAGGTCATCTGCACCCGTTCGGCAAGGGCGCGGCCCACCGCCGCCGCCCGCTCGGGGTCCGGGTAATAGAGGGCAGGGTCGTGCTCCACCACGATTGTCAGCCGCCCCACCTCCTCGAGCATGGCGAGGAGTTCGGCGGCGTCCCGCACCGGCCAGGCGTCCACCCCCTCCGCATAGGTCCCGCCCATCAGGTCCAGGACCGGACGGGTGCGCCCACAGAAATACACCGGCGGCGGCCCGAGGTGGCGTCCCAGTTTCCGAATGGATGGGACGATCTGTTCCCGGTGCGCCACAAGAAGGGTGAAGGTGGCCCGCCTGATGTGCAGGGGCGGGCAGGGTCGCCTGTTCATGGATGTGTGTTGTCCGCATCTCCTATGTGAGGGTGCGGCGTGTGCGGCCCGAAAGTGAAGGGAGAAAAGGGGGGGTCGTCAGCCCCGGCGCAGCAGCAGCACGGCACCGGCCAGCGCCGCCACGCCGCTCAGGGCCAGCAGTCCGGGGGCCGCGGTGGGGGTGGCGGTCGTCTCCGGGACGGTGAGGTCAGAGCCGATGGGCGGGGTGACGGCCACGATGAAGGTCGCAACCGCCTGCGGGCCGACGATCCCCTCGCTTCCCGGACAGGAGGCGCTCGAAGCCTCACCGCCGATGAAGGTCACGTTCACGGCCGATCCGTCGTTTCGGCCGTTCCAGGTGAACGACTCTCCCGGGAGAAGTGTCTTCTCGAAGACCTCCATCCCCTCAGCATACAGGCTGACGTTCACGGACAGGGCGGGTGCGACCGTGCCGGTGGCATTGGCGCAGTCCGGTTCGGCCTCATAGGTCAGGGCATACTCCCCGACCAGCGGGACCGGCATGGCGGCAGGATCCCCGACCAGGTCGGTTATCACCGGATCGCCGCTCGCCGTCTCCTGCAGTTTCCCGATGGCGATGCAGGGGCCGTTCATGCCGCCGAGCAGGGTGAGGGCGACCGCATCTCCGGCACTGATGACCCCGAGCGCCGCCGGGTCGGGCGGGGCACATTCGATCATGACCGTCGGTTCGAGCGGTTCATAGACCGTCCGGACAGTCTCGTTCCCGTATTCCTGTCCGACGGTCGCATCGGCGCTGGCGACGATGAGGTTCTCTGACGGCCTGACCTCTTCGACGACACCGGTGACGGTGACCTCCAGGATCACGGCGCCGGCGGGCGCCGAACAGACGGCCGCCACGATCAGCAGGCAGAGGATAGCGTGATGGTGGTTCATGATGGATCCCTCTCTGGATACAGAAGGTTCATCGGCGGACGCGGTTTTATGGTTATCCCTTTTTGCGTCTTGAAGGCCATGGAATGCCGTTATTCTCCTCTTTATCGGCTGTCCTCTCCGGCATCATCGGCATCGGGGGCGGCGCACCGCCTCCCGGCAAAAGAGCTGCGGTATGTGTTCATCGCCGTCATGGTCTCTATGGGGCTGAAGATGATGGGGGTCTTCTCCCTGCTCGGCCTCCCCCTGTAGGGATCCCGCAGAGCTCCCCCCAGGATCACCGTCCCCGCCGCCGGTCCTGCGCACGCCCTCCTCCCGTGGTTCCGCCCCGGAAAAGAGTGGCGGGGGACGGATACCTCTTCACCCCTGGAGAGGGCGTTCAGATCTTCCCGAAGGCGGAGGCCACGTCCTCGGAGGAGGTGTACTCCCTCTCCGGCAGTTTTTCCATGGCGCTGATGACGGCGTCCGGGACGTTCTTCTCCCGCGCCACCCTGATCAGGTCCTCCCGCTTCGCCGGGAAGGTCACGCCGGCGAGGAACTTTTCGAGATCCGATTTTCCAAAGTCCAGTCCCGGAATCTTGAACTCCGGGATCTTCAGTTCGGGCATTTTCATCTGTGTGTTCACCCCCCGTGAACGATTCCCGGTTGGCCTGAAGATATTAATAAATATTCCCGGACTGCGTTGTTGCACATCGGTCCGTGTGTTTTCCTGCCCGGATCACACAGAACCCCTGCATGGACTCCATGCCTGCCACGGAGAACCCGCACGCCCTGAGGAGGGAGATGACCTCATCCGCCGAATAGAAGCGGGCATGGCAGAGAAATCTCCCCTTCTCCCTGGAGTGCCGGTAGGTCCGGGCGCTCCTCCCCTCCCGCTCCAGGAGACCGATCACGACCGTCCCCCCGGGGGCGAGCACCCGGTGGACCTCCTGGAGGGCACTGGCAGGATCGTCCAGGAAGCAGATGACCGTCACCATCAGAACCAGAGAACACGATCCATCCCGCAGGGGGAGGGCCTCCGCCCGTCCGCGGACGACCTCAACCCCCCGCTGCCGGGTCATCCGGGCGAGGGCCAGGGAGGGTTCGATCCCGAGTCCGATCCCCAGGGGGGCGGCAAACCGCCCCGAACCGGCCCCCACCTCGACGGCACACCCCTCTCCTGGAGGGACGAGGCGGCGGACCCGCTCGAGTTCGGCGCGATATTCGGCGGCGTGCTCCTCGAACCAGGCGTCATAGTCTTCGGCAAACTCCTCAAAGACCTGCTGCGGCACGCCGATCACCGCCTTTCGGTCCGTTCTTCCGGAGAAATGGACAGAGCGGGCAAAAAAGGAAAAACGGTACCCTGCCCTAGTCGGTGGCCACCATCACGTTCGATGCCTTGATCACCGTTGAGACGCCGGTGCCCTCGGTGAGTTTCATCCGTTCTGCCGAGGATTTCGTGATGAGCGAGGTGATCTCCAGTCCTCCCGGGAGTTCGATGACGACCTCGGCCAGGATCTCGCCGTACGAGATCGATTTGATCGTTCCCGTAAACACGTTTCGTGCGCTTATCTCCATTTTTATCACCGGCGAATGATGGTAATGGGATAGGATAATGGTTGTGGTTACTTCCGATGGTTCTCATCTGCCGGCCCGTATCCTCGGGTATTCTGTGCGCAATGCGTGTGTGCGTGTTGGTATGTTTTTAAGGCGGTCGTTTTGATCTGTGGTTTTTTCCTGCCTTCAGTCCCCCTCAAGCCCGAGCACCGCCGGCAGCCCCGCAGCCCAGGTGCGGATCGCCTCCTCGTTCCTGAAGTCCCCGAACTCCGCCTTCATCATCGTGCAGATCGTCCTCTGCACAAATGAGAGGTGGTCGGGATCGAGGCGGCCGGCAAAGAGCCCGACGTCCCTGGCCCTGGTCGGGCTGATCGCCTCGTTCAGGAGCGATTGGGCGCGTTCCCGGTTTTCCGGGGTGGGTTCTGCGAGGGGTATGCCGACGACAAAACCGGCGACCGGGAGGGCGGCGAGGTCGTCGGCCCGCGCCCCGGCGAACCGCCGGATATCGGGCAGGAGTTTTCCCATATACACCGGGCTGCCGATGACCACCGCCCGGTATCCTCCGAGTGCGCCGGCCCTGTCGGTGCCGACCACCTCCGCCGTCAGCCCGTGCCGCTCCAGTTCCTCTCCGATCGTCGCCGCGATCTCGGCCGTGGTGCCGGTGCGGCTTGCATAGGTGACGAGCACACTCTTCCCCATCCTTCTCACCTGATACAGCAGGGGATGTGGCGGGTAATGGACCTTTGCGTCCCCCCTCCGACACCTATATAGTATGGGAGGGGTTGTTCTCTCCGATGCCTGGGGGTGCGGGACCATGACCGGAAAGACCTCGATCATCCGGGAGATCGGCGAATCGGATATCCTGATCCCTGAGTATGTGAATGCCGCTCTCGTTGCGAACGGCCGGGTAAAATACTATTTTACGCTCCTTCAGGCGGCGAAGGCGCACGCCGACGCCCCCGAGGAGGAGTGGTCCGGGCTCAGGGGTGAGCGGGAGGCGGCCGGGGTCGAGAACGCCCTCCTCGACCAGGTCGTCGCCGGCGCCGAACGCCCGGGCCCGGATACCTACCGCATCCCGGCCGCTGCCGAGATCATGGCCGCCGTCAGGGAGGCGATGGTGACGATGGCCCGCCCGGTGCTGATGGGGGAGGAGGGGGACGGGGCGCTCGAAGCGCGGCTCTCCGCCCTCCTCGCCGATCTGCCCGCCGCCGAAAACGAGATCCTGAGCGGCGAGACGATCCGGCGCCTCACCTCCGGGGACCGCACCGCCGGCGACAGCCTCCACCTGCTGGTGCTCGACCTGCACCGGCGGCTGAACGCCCTCCAGGCGGGCCTCGCCTCCGAGACGATCGATGGGGCACGCGCCTCCCTGCTCAAGGACGCCGATCGCCCCCTGGTGGCGGCGTTCATGGCCGGGCTCAACCGCACCGCTTCCCTGAAGTTCGATCATCCGGGTCTCGGCACCACCGCCACCCGCACCGACGACCGCCTGGTGATCCAGAACGACATCGGGCTCACCGACGCCCACGTGCTCGTCATCTATGTGCGGGACCGCCGGGCATCGGTGGTCTATACCGATATCCACATGCCCAGGCTGGACTTCTTCCGGGGCCTCTTCGAGGGGTGGGAGATGGACTGGGAGGACACCCGCTCCCGTGCGGCCGGCGAGGGCTTTGAGAAGGGCACCTACCTGATGACCACCGGCACCTATGCCGCCCGGGACGGGGAGGACCTGCAGGCGTTTCTCCGTCACCTCGGCTCCAGGCTTGTCTTTCTCATCGACTGGAACCGCGCCCGCAAACGCCTCCGCTATTTCCTGCCCAGGCAGGACGTGCTGGCCGTGCTCGGGTGGGCGGCCGAGAACGAGATCGGGCACCGCGCCTTTCTCCAGCTCGGCGGGGAGACCCTGATCTACAGTGCCCTGGAGGTGGTGGGGAGCACGAACATGCGCTACGGCGAGCCCCTCCACCGGATCCTGGGGCGGGAGAACGCCGTGGAGTTCATCAAGGGCGTGCTCAGGACGGCGAAGGAGGGGCTGGCGGAGCGGCGCTCGCACCTCCTGATCCAGGACGAGATCAGGGCCGATCTGGCCCGCTACTTCAGGTCGGTCCACGAACGCCTCATCGACCTCTGCGAGGAGCACGCCACCTATGTCGTCGAGGCGGCCACCGACCTTCAGGCCTCCTTCCTCTCGGTGATGAGCGGGGCGGACGGCGAGGGGCTTGCCCGCAGTGCCCGGCGGGTGAAGGAATGGGAGCGCAGCGCCGACGGCATCGTCAGTTCGGTGCGTTCGCTCGCCGAACGGATGAACGTATCCACCTTCTTCGCCCCCCTCATCGGCACAATGGACGACGTCATCGACGCCCTTGAGCAGACCTCCTTTTACACCTCCCTGCCCCGGTCCTTCGAGGCCGATGCGGGGGTGGTCGCCGAACTCGCCAGCCTTGCCGGGATCGCCCTGGAGGGGAGCCGCGAACTGCTGCGGATGGTCATGGCCGCCGGCGAGTTCCACCAGAGCGGGAGCAGAGCCGATATGAAGCCGCTGCTCTCCTCGATCGACCGCCTGATCCTGCTCGAGGAGGAGTGCGACGAGGCGCTGAGGGGGTTTCAGAAGGCGCTGTATGCGAGGGGGGGCGGCTGCCGGGAGTTCTGGCTCGCCATGGAGTGCGCATGCAGCATTGAGCGGGCGACCAACGCCCAGCGCAAGGCCGCCCATATCATGCGGGATATGACGCTGGAGAGCTTCAGCAGGTAGGGGGTGAAGGAGTGTGAGGGAAGAGATGCCCCGTATGGCGATGTTCGGGCATACGGCCCGCGAACCGGTGCCGGCCGGCGCCTTCGGGAACAAGGCGGCGGGGCTGGCAGAGATGGCCGCCCTGGGCATACCGGTGCCGCCGGGATTCGTGCTGAACGTGGAGATCTGCGAGGAGTTCCACCGGGACGGCGGCGTGCTCCCCCCCGACGTCCCCGGGCTGCTCGGGCGGGGGATCGCCTTCCTGGAGGAGGCCACCGATCTCTCGTTCGGCGGCGCCCGTCCCCTCCTGGTCTCGGTCCGTTCGGGCGCCCCCCTCTCGATGCCCGGGATCATGGAGACGGTGCTGGACGTCGGGCTCACCCCGGATGCGGTGCGCGGCCTCATCGCCCTGACCGGCAACCCGCGGTTTGCCTGGAACTCCTGCTGGCGGTTCGTGCAGAACTTCGGCACCACGGTGCTCGGCCGCGACCCCGCCGTCTATGCCGGGCTCCAGCAGCGGGCGCTTCAGGCGGCGGGCGTCCCCTCCCTGGCCGGGCTGGACTCGTTCTCGCTCCGGGATCTTGTCCGGGCGGCCGTGGAGGAGGAGGGGGAGGCGGCATTCCCGGCGGACGCCCATGCCCAGCTGACGGCGGCGACGGTGGCGGTGCTCGAGTCCTGGATGCGGCCGAGGGCGCTCTCCTACCGCCAGATGAACCTGATCCGCGACGGGGGGGGCACCGCCGTCTGCGTGCAGGCGATGGTCTTCGGAAACATCGGGCCGCGTTCGGGTGCCGGCGTGGGCTTCAGCCGCAACCCCTGGACCGGGGAGCCCGGGGCCCTGGTGGACTTCGCCTTCGGGGCGCAGGGGGAGGACGTGGTCTCGGGCGCCGTCTCAGCCGCCTCCGAGGAGGGGCTGCGCCGCACGATGCCCGAGGTCTGCCGCCGGATCGCCGGGACAGCCCGGATCCTGGAGGCGCATTTCCGGGATATGCAGGACTTCGAGTTCACGGTGCAGGAGGGCGCCCTCTATCTGCTCCAGACGCGGAGCGGCAAACGGGCGCCGCTGGCCGCCCTCCGGATCGCCGTCGACCTCTGGCGGGAGGGGGTGATCACCGCCGCCGAGGGGCGCGAGCGCCTCCGGGAGGTGGACCTGGACACCCTCCTGGTGCGGGTGCCGGTGCCGGACACCCCTCCGCTCGCCGCCGGAACACCGGCCTCGGGCGGTGTCGTCTCGGGTGCGGCGGTGTTCTCGGCGGAGACGGCGGAGCGGGCGGCCGAACGGGGTCCGGTGATCTATGTCTGCGATATCCTCTCCCCGGACGATCTGCCGGTGGTCGGGCTCTCGGCGGGCGTGCTCACTGCCCGGGGGTCGCGGACCTCCCATGCCGCCGTGGTCGCCCGCCAGATGGGGCGGGTCTGCATCGTGAACTGTGCGGGTCTGAGCATCGACCGGAAAAACCACCGCTGCCTGATCGGGGGTGAGTCCCTCTCCGAGGGGGACGTCATCTCCCTGGACGGCGGGAGCGGGCAGGTGTATGCCGGGGAGGTGGCGGTCGTGGAGGAGCGCCCCCTGGACCTGCTGGAGGTCGCGGAGGGCTGGTCGGGGGGCTGAACCCCTGCACCCCGTAGTCGGCGAGGCTCGTCTGCTCGGGCGGCAGGTCCTGCCCCCGCCGGTTCACCGGGATCGTCTCCAGGTAATATCCCCGGTCGGCCGGTGCGATCAGGTCCAGGGCGGCGGCGTCCGGGCGGGTGGTCACGAGCACGATGGTGGCCCCTCCCTCGTGGACCAGGCAGCGGAGGCGGACGGCCAGGCATCCGGCGGCGTCCCCGTCCTCCTCAGGCCAGGCGGGATCGTACTCGATCACCGCTGCCCCCCGCCCGATCCCCTCCAGTTCTGCGAGCACCCCCGCGGCGTCCGGGACCGGGCGGACCAGGGCGTTGCCCATCCCCCCGCTCAGCACGTCCAGGAGGGGGTGACGCCTGCCACAGATGTAGATGGGGTAGACCCCCCGCCGGCGGCAGAAACCCTGCACCGAGGGTGCGATCAGGTCGGCCCCGGCGATGACGACGGTGAAAGTCTGGCGCCTGAAATACAGGGGGAACGGATAGGAGTCCTCCATGGGTGGTGGTGGGCCTCCGACCGTTATCAGGGGGAGGCGTGTGCGGGGTGCGAAAGTGCGGCCCGGCCCATGTGCTCTCTGCATTGTCGCAGAATGCGCCAGGAGCCCCCTCTGGATCGTGCGTTCGGCGGGAAATACCTGATAAACAACCTTTATTGGGTGGTGCCCTCACATGGGTGTATGGATCGCGCCGCACCGCTGCCGGTCCCCCGGACGTGATACACGCATGGTTCCTGACGCCGATTCTCCCTCCAGGCCGATAACAGTGCTGGTGATCGATGACGATCCCGATTTTCTCGACCTGACAAAGTGCTATCTCGAGGAGACCGGGGATATACGCGTTGAAACCGCACGATCCGGCGATCGCGCCCTTCGCCTGCTGGACGAGCGCATCTATGATGCCGTGGTCTCTGACTACCGTATGCCGGTGATGGATGGGCTCTGTTTTCTCGATCACGTTCAGGAGCATCACCCCCACATGCCATTCATCCTCAGCACTGGTTTTTCCCACGACGACCTGATCCGCCGGGCGCTCGGGATGGGTGCCGCCGGCTACCACCGCAAGGGACCTGATCTGGAGGTGACCTCTGCCGAACTCGCCCACCTGATCCGGAACGCCGTGGGGCGGCAGCGTGCGGAGGCGGCGCGGGAACGGGAGCATGGCCTGATCTGCCGGGTCTTTCATACCTCGGACGACCTGATCGTCTTTTTCACTCCGGACGGCACCGTCACCTCCTGGAACCCGGCGATATCCCTCCTCACCGGGGTTCCCGCCCGGGAGGCCGTGGGGCGGCAGATCAACGAATGGATCCCACGGGGGTGTGAGGCGGACGCCCGGGAGATCGCGGCCCATATTCACGGGGGAAACCGCCTCGACCATTTTCCGTTTCGGTGCCTGCGAAAGGACGGGATGACGGTCCCGATCGACCTCTCCATCTCCCCGATCGCCGAGAGTTCGGGTGCGATCTGGATGTATGTCGCCGTCGCCCGCCCCTCGACAGAGCAGAGGAAACAGTGCCTCCTCAAGCGCACCCTTGAGTCGGTCTTTGTCGGTTGCCTGATCGCACAACAGGACGGTTCGGTCACCTTTCTCAACGACGCCGCCAGGGGGATCATGGGTCTGGATCCGGCGACGACGGTCCATCTCGCGGACATCCTGAGTCGGGACGTCTGGGAAGAGACGATCTCCCCGGCCCTCCGCTCGGACGGGAAGTGGCACGGCGAGGTGTCGGCCGTCCGCCCGGACGGATCGGCCTATCGCCTCGACCTCTCGGCGGTCGTGGACCATGATTCCGTCACCCACGACCTCACCACCGTTGTCTTCTGCGTCGAGACCACGCAGCGCAGACAGACCGAGGATGATCTCCTCGAAACCCTCAAGGAGAAATCCGCCCTTCTTGGGGGGGCCGATCGCCGGGTGCTGAAGGGCCTCCGGGCCCTCTCCGGGCTGATCCGGCCGGACGCCTCTGATCCCGGGGATGCGGAGGCGCACCTGAAGGAGTGCGAAGGCAGGGTGCGGGCGCTCTCATTGGTCTATGAGAGCACTAAAAACGGGCGGGTGGAGATGCGCCCCCATTTCAGTGCGCTGGCGGCGGCGTGCCCTGGCGCGGGGGCCCATGACCTGGACGTGGAGGAGATCAGCCTCGACCAGGAGACGGCGATCGCCGTCACTCTGGTGCTGAACGAACTGATCACCTCCGCCCTGCGGGATGGGGCCGGGATGCGGCTCCGCATCGGGCTGCAGAGGGGTATCGAGGGGTATCTCCTGACGGTGGAGGGTGGGGATGGCCGGGAGATCCCGGAGGGCGTCCTCCAGCTTGTCCGGTCAGGGCTCCATGGCAGCCTCTCCGTCGTCAGGGAGGGGGGAACAGCGGTCTCTGTCCGTTTCCCTGATCCTGAACAGGTGCCGGCCCGCCGCCCTCTGGAGGGGGCATGACCGCCGCCTCTCCGCCCCTCCCGTCCGGGAATGATGCCGGTGACCGCCTGTTTTTCGGAGTGCTCTGCCTTTTTCTGGCGCTGACGGCCCTCACATCCCTCTACAGTTATCTGCTCTTCCATACCCTGGCCGAACTCTTCAGCATCCTCATCGCCGGTGCTATCTTCATCATCGCCTGGAACAGCCGCGCCTATATCGACAACACCTATCTCCTCTTCATCGGGGTGGCCTACCTCTTCATCGGCGGGATCGACCTGGTCCACACCCTGGCCTATGCGGGCATGAACATCTTTGTGGGGTATGACGCCAACCTCCCGACGCAGCTCTGGATCGCCGCCCGCTACCTGGAGTCGGTCACCCTGGTCACCGCCGCCCTGCTCTTCGGGCGGTGGGTGCGCCCCGGAATCGAATTCCTGGTATATGCCGCCGTCAGCCTGCTGCTGCTCGTCCTGATCTTTGCCGGCCTCTTCCCGGACTGCTATATCGTGGGCTCGGGGCTGACCCCGTTCAAGGTTGGGAGCGAGTACCTGATCTCCGCCCTCTTCGCCCTCTCCGCCCTCCTCCTCTGGCGGCACCGGTCCGCCTTCGAGCCCCGCGTCTTTTCGCTGGTGCTGCTGGCGATCGGGTTTTCTATCGCCGCCGAACTGGCCTTCACCTTCTATGTGAGCGTCTACGGTTTCTCGAACCTGGTTGGCCACCTCTGCAAGATCGTCTCCTTTGCCCTGATCTACCAGGGGGTGGTGGTCACCGGTCTCCGGAGGCCCTATCAGGTGATCTTCCGGGACCTGGCCGAGCGGGAGCGGGAGGTGCGGGAGGAGCGCAACCGCCTGGGGCAGTATCTCTCGGTCTCCGGCGTGATCTTCCTGGTGCTCGACCGTGAGGGGCGGGTGCGCCTGGTCAACCGCCGGGCGTGCGAGATCCTGGGGTATGCCGGGGAGGAGATGGTCGGAGCCGACTGGTTCGAGCGCTTCTTGCCGCCCGAAGGCCGGGAGGAGATGCGAACGCTCTTTTTCCGGTTGATGGCCGGGGATGGGGCTGCCGGGCAGGAGGTGGAGGGACGGGTGATCACCGCCGGCGGGGAGGAGCGCCAGATCCTCTGGCATACTGCCCTGCTCAGGGACGAGTCTGGTGCGGTCACCGGCACCCTCAGTTTGGGAGAGGACATCACCGAGCGGAAACGGGCGGCGGCGGCCCTGGAGCGGGCGAACCAGAAGCTGAATATTCTCAACAGCATCACCCGCCACGACATCATGAACGAAGTGACGGCGGCGGTGATGTACCTGGAGCTGATCGCGGACTCCCCGGAGGAAAAACGCACGCTCTATCTGGAGAACCTGGGGGCGTTGCTCTCCGGTATCAGGCAGGACATCGAGTTCAGCCGGGACTACCAGGACATGGGAGTGAAACAACCGCTCTGGCAGTCACCCGGGGAGATCATCCAGAGGTATGCCCGCTCCTCACCGCAGTTCGCAGGCGTGGCGGTGACGGCGGACCTGGAGGGGGTGCAGGTCTATGCCGACCCGATGCTGCCCAGGGTGTTTTCGAACCTCATGGACAATGCCGTGATCCACGGCGGGCACGTGACCTCCATCCGCTTCTCCGCGGAGGCCGGGGAGGACGGTGCACTCTCGATCGTCTGCCAGGACGATGGCGAGGGGGTGGCGGAGGAGGAAAAGGGCCTGATCTTCAGGCAGGGGTATGGCCGGAACCATGGCCTCGGGCTCTATCTGGTGCAGGAGATCCTGGCGATCACCGGGGCGGCGATCGAGGAGTGCGGCACCCCGGGTGAGGGGGCGCGGTTTGTGATCCGGGTGCCCCCCGGCTATTTCCGGAGGGGTGCGGAGGGCTGATCCGCCCCCATCTCCCCTTCCAGCCTTCCGACAAACTCCTCCAGGAAGGCGTGCCGCTGTTCGGCGATCTCCCGCGCGGCCGGGGTGCGGATCCGCTCCCGGAGGTTCAGGAGTTTCTCGTGGATGTGTTCGGTGCCGTCCGGGATCCCGCCGCCGTGCTCGCCGGCCCTGAGGAAGGTGCGGGCGATCCCGACCGCCCCCATGGCGTCGAGCTTGTCGGCGTCAGAGAGGATCTGCGCCTCCAGACCCCCGGGTCGGCGGTCCGAGCGGTAGCGGTGGGTGCGGACGGCGGCGGCGACCGCCTCCACCCGCCGTTCGTCCCAGCCCCTGGAGCGGAGGTAATCGGCGGCGATCCGCGCCCCCTCCTCCTCGTGGGGGATGCCTGTTTCCTTTTCCAGGGGGCGGGCGATGTCGTGGAAGAGGGCGGCGGTGATGAGGATCTCCATATCTGCCTCCTCGGCCCGCCCGATCTCCTCGCAGAGGCTGGTGACCCGGAGGGTGTGGTCGAGGCCGTGGGCGCCGGCCTCCCCGAGCGCCGCCTGCACATGAGCCCTGATCTCGTCCATATCCAGAGGTTTCCGGCGGGAGGGGATAAGGGTGCGTGTATGGGGAAGATTGATGAGTGAACACTCACTCATTTATTCTGAGATCAGATGAGCCGACCATTATCCGAGGAGAAGAGAAGGGCGCTTCTGGAGGCGGCCCTCGACCTGTTTGCCGTCCAGGGGGTGCACGCCACACCGACCCAGCAGATCTCGCGCCGGGCAGGCGTCTCCGAAGGCACGCTCTTCCGCTATTTCCGGACCAAGGAGGACCTGGTCGAGACGGTCCAGGCCTCGGTCCTGCGCTCGATTGCCGACGAGGTGCAGGGGGCGATCCGGCCCGGGACGCCGGTGGACGAGCAGATCCGGGCGGTGAAGCGGCGGGTGCTCGCCTGGATGTTTGCCAACCCGAAACAGAGTCTCCTCTTCGAGCAGGCGCTCACGATGCCCGGGACGGTTGAAAACCTCCGAAAAAGAGCCCTCCTCCCTATACCTGGCCTCGATGATCTTTTCGGGCGGGCGAAGGCCCGCGGCCTCTTTCCCGGCGTGGGGCGGGAGGTGTTCCTGGCCCATTTCTGGTACCCGAACTTCATGCTCGTCCACCTCCACGCCCTGGGCGGGCTGCAGGAGGAGATCGAGGTGGTCATCGATCAGGCGGTGCGCATGATGTGGTCCGGGCTCGTTGCGGGCCGGGAGTGAGCAGACCATGGCCCCCCTCGACGGCTACCGCCGCATGCTCAGGACCGGGGACTGGATCCGCTTCTATCCCCTCTTCCCCCTGGTCGGCGCCCTCTGCGCCGCCGGCCTCTCCCCCCGCCTCCTCCCCGTGTTCGTGATCTTTGTCCTGGTGACGGCCTACGGCTTTGCCGTCAACAACCTGGCCGATGCGGCGATCGACCGCCGCCATGCCGGGAAGATGGCGGCCGGGACGAACCCCTGTGCGGACGGCACGCTCGGGCGGCGTGAGGCGTGGCTCTTCTGCGCCCTGCTCGCCGCCCTCCCCCTGGCCCTGGCCCTGTTCATGACGCCCGCCGGCTGGGTGTTCACCCTGGCGAGCCTCGCCGCCCTGACTGCCTACTCGGTCCGGCCCCTCCGCCTCAAGGACCGTTTCGGCGTCGATATCCTCTGCCACGGGCTGATGTTCGGTGGGCTGCCCTTTTATGCGGGTTATACCCTGGCGGGGGGTGCGGTTCCCCCCCTCCTCTCCCTGCCGACCGCCGGCGCCCTCATCGCCACCCTGGTCTGCTGCGAGGCCCTGGTCGTCCACGAGGTGCTGGATTATGAGCAGGACGCCGGCACCACACCGACGACGGTGGTCGGGATCGGGCGGATGGGCGGGGTGTACGCCGTCGCCTTCCTGGTTGCCCTCTCGGTGGCGGCGCTGGAGGCGGCCGCCGCTCTCTTCCCCCTCCCTCTGCCGGTGCATGCGGCGACGTTCGCCTTCCTGGTCCTCTACCCGGTCTGGGGGCTGCGCCGATTGCTCCCTCAGGTGCGTTCGCCTGGCTCCCGGGGGTCGTGGCCGTGAAGCCCATCTCGGTGATCGTCCCGGCGCTCGACGAGGAGGAGAGGATCGCCGGCTGTCTGGCCTCGCTCGCCAACCAGAGCCTCCCCCGCGGGATGTACGAGATCATCGTTGTGGACGGGGGCTCGACCGACGGCACCCGGCGGGTAGCGGCCGCCATGGCCGACCGGGTCTTCGTGCAGCGTCGCTCCGGGATCGGGGGTGCCCGCCGGGACGGGGCGGAGGCGGCGGAGGGGCGGATCCTGGTCTTCACCGATGCGGACACCCGCTGCCCCCCGGACTGGCTGGAGCGGATCCATGCCGCCTGCACTGTCCGCGGCTATGCCGTCTGCACCGGGCCGGTGCGCTTCTCCCGCCCCACCCTCTGCTCGTGCGTCACCCGCCTCTGGCGGGGGTATTACCGCCTGCTCCACCCCTTTGGCTTCTACTGGCTCATCGGCTCGAATTGTGCGGTGCGGCGGGAGGCCTATGAGCGTTCTGGGGGGCACCGGGAGATCTCGATCCTGGAGGACTATGACCTTTCCCTCCGCCTGCAGGGGGAGCGGTGCTGCTATGACCCCCATATCGCGGTGGTCACCTCGGCCCGCCGGATGACCGGGGTGCTTGGCTATGCGGTGACCTACCTGCGGGGCTATTGCCACTACCACCTGGGCCGGGACGAGCGGGCGCTGCTCCACTACCGTCGCCCTGCCCCCCGCCTCCCCCAGGCGGAGATCCGGCAGCGGATCGATGACCTCCGGCAATGGATCGGCGCTGCGGGGCTGAGGCTGCCGTGAAAGGCCCCATCCAGCATGCCTAAATTCCCTGCCCCCCCATACTCCTCCAGGAGAGCCCCACCATGCCGCAATGCCGTGCACGTCCGTTCCTGAAGTGGGCGGGCGGGAAGACCCAGTTGCTGGACGCCTTCACCGAACGCATCCCCCCCGAACTGGGGGACGGGAAGATTACCCGGTTCGTGGAGCCGTTTGTCGGCGGCGGGGCGGTCTACTTCCATTTTTCCGGCCTCTTCCCCTTCGAGGAGTGCCATATCTTCGACGCCAACGAGGAGCTGGTGCTCGCCTACACCGTGGTGCAGCGGGACGTGGATGGCCTCATCGACGCCCTCTCCGCCCTGGCCGGGGAGTACCTGGACGGCGATGAGGGGGAGAGAAAGGCCCTCTACTATGCGGTCAGGGAGGAGTTCAACCGGGGGCGGGCCGGGATGAACTTCCGCCGCTACAGCCGGGCCTGGGTGCCGCGGGCGGCGCAGTTGCTCTTCCTGAACCGCACCTGCTTCAACGGCCTCTTCCGGGTGAACTCGAAGGGGGGGTTCAATGTGCCCTTCGGCACTTACGCAAACCCGACGATCCTCTACCCGGAGGTGCTGCGGGCCGATGCCGAGCGCCTCCAGAACACCCGCATCCACCTGGGCGATTTCTCCAGGGCCGGGCGGTACGTCGGGGCGGGGACCTTTGTCTACTTCGACCCGCCCTACCGCCCTCTGAGCCGGACCGCCTCCTTCACCCAGTACTCCCGGAACGCCTTCGGGGATGCCGAGCAGCGCCGCCTCGCCGCCTTCTTTGCCAGGTGTGATTCCCGGGGGGCGAAGCTGATGCTCTCCAACTCCGACCCCCGCAACATCGACCCGGCCGACAATTTTTTCGACGAGATCTATGCGGGTTTTCGGATCGAGCGGGTGCCGGCTCGCCGGATGATCAACTCGGACGCGGGGGGGCGGGGGGAGATCAACGAGATTATTGTGAGGAATTATTGAGGGTGTATCCCCTTCCCCTCCAGATTCCCGGTGACGATGCCCGCCTCATCCCTGCCTGACGGCACGGCGCTTGTTATCGACACTGAGGCCACGGGACGGTTTGTGGGGGGGCGGCCATCTTCTGTCCGAATGGTTCTGTCATGCTTCATCCACTCCCTTCGTGGTGGCGGTCCTCCTCCTGCCTCCTCCCCGGTTCCCCGCCGACGACCATCAGGATCACAAGCCCGGTCAGGGCCACCACGAGCACCATGACGAGCACGTCGGGGTCGCCGTCCGTGAACAGAAGGCCTGGAATCGTGTGCTTTCGGGCCGGACGGCAATAATCATTAATGCCTTGCCGAAGATATCCTCTCTGTCCCCGGTATGGGGACGGCGGAGAAGGGAGATGCCTGAGGGGGTTTATGCGGCGCCGCAGACCGGCAGAATAGATGTAATGCTGCAGAATATCTCAAATCCGGGTGTTTTCGGCCCGGCAGGCAGGGGGTGATCCCGTGGATATCTCCCTGATCCTGAACCTGATCTTCCTCTTCAACATCCTCTTCGCCATCGTCGTCGTCTTCTTCGAGCGCAGGAACCCCACGGCCGCCATGGCCTGGCTGATGGTGCTGGTCTTCCTGCCGCCCATCGGGTTTGCCCTCTACCTGATCTTCGGTCAGAACTACACCAGGCAGCGGTTGTTCACCCTCAAGGAGAAGGACGACCTGGCGCTCTGGAAATACTTCGAGGAGCAGCACCGCTCCATGGTGGACGGCCGCTACCGCCTCTCCACCCCCGCAGCCGAGGCCTACCGCAGCACCATCTTCACCCTGCTCAGGAACAACCGCGCCCTCCTCACCCAGGGCAATCAGGTGAGCATCTGCACCGACGGGCGGGAGAAGTTCGATGCCCTCTTCGAGGCGATCCGCTCGGCCCGCCACCACATCCACCTGGAATATTTCATCATCAACAACGACGCCCTCGGGAGGGAGATCATCGCCGCCCTCGCAGAGAAGGCCAGGGAGGGCGTCGAGGTCCGCCTCCTCTTCGACGCCATGGGCACCCGCGCCGGTGGGGGATCGGAAAAGGCCTTTCACGAACTCACCGATGCCGGCGGGCGGATCGGGGTCTTTTTCCCCTCGTATGTGCGGGTGAACTACCGCAACCACCGGAAGATCGCCGTCATCGACGGCACCGTTGGCTTCATCGGCGGCTTCAACATCGGGGACGAGTACCTGGGCACCGGTCCCCTCGGTTACTGGCGGGACACCGCCCTGCAGATCCGCGGGCAGGCGGTGAACCTGCTGCAGCTCCGCTTCTGCCTGGATTGGAACTTCACGACCGGCGAGTACCCGGAATTCAATCAGGCCTATTTCCCGGAGATGCACGGGGAGGGGGGCACACCGATCCAGATCGTCGCTGGCGGCCCGGACACCCGCTGGAACCCGATCAAGGAGGGCTACCTGAAGCTGATCACCTCGGCCCGCGAATCGGTCTATCTCCAGAGCCCGTACTTCATCCCGGACGAGAGCGTCACCGACGCCCTCAGGCTGGCCGCCCTCTCTGGCGTGGACGTGCGGGTGATGATCCCCTGCAAACCCGACCACCCCTTCGTCTACTGGGCCAGCCTCTCCTTTGCCGCCGACCTCCTCGACGCCGGGGTGCGGGTCTACACCTATGACAACGGCTTCATCCACGCCAAGACGATCGTGGTCGACGGCACCGCCGGATCGGTGGGGAGCGCCAACTGGGACGTGCGGAGCTTCCGGCTGAACTTCGAGGCGAACGCCTTCTTCTATGATACGGCCGTGGCAGGCGACCTGCGCCGGCGTTTTGAGGGCGACCTGGCGCACTGCACTGAGATCACGCCGAAGGCATACGCGGATCGCCCCCGCTGGATCCGGATCAAGGAATCGATCTCCCGACTCTTCTCGCCCCTGGGGTGACCCTCAGTTCAGGCGGGAGCGGAGGTATGCCCCGAGGAGGGGGGCGCACTCCTCGCAGCGTCTCTTCAGGATAGGGAGGGCGTAGGGGATGTGGTGGGGGAGGGCGGCGGTGCCGGTCGCCGCCCTGGCGAGGATATTTTTCTCCTGTCCGACCACCCGCGTCGCCCGGGAGCGGATCGCCTCCAGGAACTCCTCCGCCGTTTCGGCCGGTGCGCACGTGACGACATTCCCGATGTCGTGGAGGAGGTGGGCGTCCGTCCCGCCCGTCCGCCCCAGGGCGTGGCGGTGAGCGAGCGCCGCCGCCTTCAGGTTGTGGGAACGGGTCATACCACCGCAGATCACCTCCAGGGCGTCGAACCGGGAGAAGATCCCGGGGTCGGCGCACCCGCTGGCGATACAGCGCTCCACCCCGCGGTTGAGGAAGGCGTAGCCGCAGGGGTGCGCCTCGACCGCTACGCAGTGGTAGCCCTCGCGGGCGTCCAGAATTTCAGCGGTGGTCAGGCCGATGGCCAGGCAGGGGCCCTCGCCTTTCTGTGGTTCGATATGGGCCCGGTAAAACTCCCGGAGGTCGTTGGTGGAGGAGAAGTAGAGAAGGATATGCGGGCCGTCGGCGGCGCTCACCTCGATCCCCGGGATGAGCGGCACCCCCATGCCGGCCCGTTCGGCCTCCAGGGCCCCGCCGATCTGGTTGTGATCGGTGATGGCGAGCCCGATCCCCCGCTGTCTTGCCAGCCGCAGGGCGTCGCTCACCCGCGTCCATGAGTCGGAGTGGCGGGTGTGGACGTGCAGGTCGGCCGGCAGCAGTCCGCACCGCCTGATCCCGGCGGCGTCCGGGCGTCTGAACGCAATAGGGGGGAGGGTGGCGTCGTCTGGCATATGCTCGCTCCTTGGAGTTGACAGAGGGGGATGGGTGTTCAGGGAGCAAAAGGGTATCATATGCGGCACCGCCGGCGGAGGGCTTATGGGCGGGACCGACCCATCTCCCTCTGAGAGGTCGATGATGTCCGGAGTTTCAGAGATTGGTGAGCGGCTTTCCGCCGCTTTTGGGCTTTCAACCCTCCCGATTGCCGTCTGCGGTGTCGATGAGGTGCCGGAGGGCGCCGTCCCCCTCCCCTCGGTCCACCGCTGCATCGCCGTCTCCCTCTACCGCCTGGCCTCCGGGGCAACGGGGGCAGATGGGCTCTATCTTGGCGGGGATGCGGACCGGGGCTGCTGCCCCGGGGGGCTTGCCCACATGGGGCTTGTGGAGCGTTCCGATGAGATCCGCTGGTTTGTCTCTACCGGGCGGGCCGATGTGCGAGGCGGGGCGGCCGAATACCTGAAGGCGGATCCCGACCTTGTCGATGCCTGTTTTGCACGGGCAGGACCGGTCAGCCCGCCGGGGCGCTACCTGCTCCTCCGCCCCTGCCGTGAGGTGACAGACGATGCCGCCGTCCGTTCGCTCTGTCTCCTCGGCACCGCCGAGGCCGTCCGAAACATCGCCGCCCTCGTCCACTTCGATCGCCCCGACCCCTTCTCGCCGGTGATCGCCCCCTGGGGGCCGGCGTGTGCGACCTTCGTCTCCTATCCTGCCGGAATGACGGCCGGCGCCCCGGCGGAGACCGCCTTCCTCGGCCCCACCGACCCCACGGTGAATTACGCCCTTCCTGCGGACGTTCTGGGCATTGGCATCCCGATCGGTGTGGCGCGGCGGATGGCAGAGAACCTGGAGGCCTCCTTTGTGCTCAGGCGGCCGAGGGTGGCCTTCCCGGAACGGCGGGGGTGAAGGGCCCCCTACTCTTCTCTCGCAAGATATCGCTGCGTCCAGGGGCAGGCGACGATGCAGGCCCCGCACATGGGGTGCTCGAGGCCGAGTTCGTCGGCGACCTGCCGGCAATGGGCATGGCATGCCCGGCTGTCCCAGAAGGCGTCCCGCTCCAGCCCGGGCCGCCACTCCAGCCCCGAGACGGCCGAGGCCGGGCAGGCGGTCCGGCAGCCCTCGCACGGGCCGCACGAGGAGCGCTCGATCGGCGTGTCGGCGGTCAGGGGGGCGTCGGTGAGCACCGATGCAAAACGGACGGCCGATCCGTAGCGGCGGGTGACGAGCAGGGCGCACTTCCCCACCCAGCCGAGCCCGGCCCGCGTGGCGGCGGTCTTGTGCTGGAAACCGGCCGAGAGGGTGGCCATGTCAAATGCCGCCGTGGTGGGGTCGACGGCCGTGGCCCGAAAGCCCGCCCCCGAGATGAGGTCCGCCACGCCCGGAACCAGCGCCGCAAGCCGTCTGTTGACGGCGGAATACTCGCGGCCGTAGTCCTCAGACGGCCCCGCCGCAAGCCCCCGCACGACCGCGG
Source organism: Methanofollis fontis (assembly GCF_004297185.1). Taxonomy (NCBI): domain Archaea; kingdom Methanobacteriati; phylum Methanobacteriota; class Methanomicrobia; order Methanomicrobiales; family Methanomicrobiaceae; genus Methanofollis; species Methanofollis fontis. The sequence continues at coordinate 265,146 of NZ_PGCL01000001.1, read as the reverse complement.
GGTCCAGGGCGATCCCCCATACCACCGCCCGCCGGAGTTCGAGCTCCGGACTCAGCCCCGGAGGAGAGAGGTCGGCGATCCCGGCGACAGAGGCGCCGTTCTCCAGGAGATGTCCCCGGATCCGGGTGGTGAGGTCATCCATGGCAGATATGGGGCGGCGGCCGGCAAGAACTTTCCCGGATTCAGAAGGTTGATAACCCCATCGTGCCTCTTCTCTTCTTGGAGTATCATGCTGAACACACGCGAGATCATCACAAAAATCTGGGACGCCCAAGGCTACGGGAACCTGGCTGTCTGGGCGGATGGCACGACTGCCATCATCGCCCCCAACGAGAGCCCGGAGAGGAACGGCGTCGCCCCGCTTGCGATCTTCAAGCCCATCCCCCTTGTCGGCGGCTTCCCGATGCTGGACTATGCCACCCACAATGCCCGGCTGCTGGAGCAGATCGAGACGACGATCCGGGAGGCCGGCGGCGAGATCGAGCGGGACTGAACCATTCAATCCCCGGGCGGCGGAACGGCGAGACGGGCGAGCACCCGCCCGATCACCTCCGGGTTCTGCGGCAGGCGGAGATGGCAGTAGGCCGAGGGGTCGCCACCGCTCCCGGGGTCCGGTGCGAGCACCTCTACTCCCGCGCCCGGGATCACTGAATCGGCGTGAGGGACGATGCCGTCGCCAGCATGGGTGGTCCGCCACGCCCCGTCCGCCCCCCGCTCCCAGGTCTTCCCGTCAAAGAAGGGGAAGAACGCCGGGTCCCCTGTCCGGTTCTCGGTCAGGATCAGGCGGTAGTCGGTCCCCTCCCGCTGCCCTGCCGCGGCCAGGCGGGCGAGGAAGGGGCTGCCCGGCCTGAAGGCCTGGACGATCACGTCCTCCAGGGGGTCGTAGCGGCGCGGCACGAAGACCCCGGCAAGCCGTTGCAGGATCTCGGGGCCATGGACGGGGTCGTGGAAGATTTCGGCCATGGCAGAGCCGTTGTTCGGCGGACCGAGGGCGATCAGCCTCCTCACCCGCTCAGCCCGCCGCCCGCCGTCGATCACCTCGAGCAGGTAGCGTGCGATGCATGCCCCCATCGAGTGGCAGACCAGGTCCACCGGTCCGGAATACCCGATCTCATCCCGCACCGTTCTGATGTACTCCTGCAACGCCCGTGCGATCTCGTCCGGCCCCTCATCGCCCATCCCGGAGTGATCGAAGGCGAACGAGCGGTATCCCTCCCGATCGAGCGCCATCATCATCGGCTTCCAGATCCCCGGATGGCTCCGCCAGCCATGGACCAGCACCACCGGAACCCCTCTCCTCCCTCTCACGCGAGTCCAGACTCTGGTGGTCACCCCCGTTAAACCTTCTTCTCCCCCCGGCACAATTCACAACCTTCAATAGGGCTTCCGCACCAGATTTCGTATGGATCAGGCCGCCTTTGTCGCCGCCTTTTTTGCGGCATTGTTCGCCATCGCAAACCCGATCGGCAACATCCCCTTCTTCATCACCTATACCACCGACCTGGCGAACGCCCGCATCCGTCATGCTGTCGCCATCCTCCTCGGCCCGGTGATCTTCGCCACGATCCTGCTCTGCATGTTCTTCGGCTCCTCGACCCTCTCCTTCTTCGGGATCTCCCTCCCCGCCTTCCAGATCGCCGGTGCCATCATCCTGCTCACCATCGCCCTCTCGATGATCAGCGGCACCCATACCGAACGGGTGCACGCCGCCACCTCGGGCAAGGGCGCCGCCACCCCCTGGAAGGCCGCCGAGGCCTTTATCCCGACGATCCTGGTGCCCCTGGTCATCCCGATCTATGTGGGGGCGGCGACGATCACCGTCTCGGTGCTCTACGGCCAGCAGGCGATCGCCGGGGGCTATCTGATACCGGCCGTAGCCGTCGTGGCCGTTGTCTGCCTCCTGATCGTGCTCTGCAACCTCGCCTCCGACGCCATCATGCGGGTGCTCGGCAAACAGGGGCTCGAGATCGTGGTGCGGGTCTTCGGGATCATCCTGCTCGGCATCGCCGTCCAGATGTTCGCCGAAGGTGCCGGGGATATGGCGGCCTCCTTTGTCAAGGCGCACCTCTCCTGAGGGGAGTGCCCCCCTCAGCCGCCCCCGCCCTGCCCGTGCCGCGCCTTTCTCATGCCTCCATCCGGCGGTCATGGTATCAACAGGGGCGCGCTCAGGCATACGTTTCGCCATGACAACAGTTGTTCTGGCAACCTGGTGCTCCGAAGGTTCAATCGATCTGCAGACCAGACTCCTCTCCATGAACCTTCACATCCCGCCGACCTATCTCTAACTCGGGATGGGGGCGAGCCTCGTCCTCTTCCTCCTCTTCCCGTCCTATAACCTCCTTACTCTCCCCTGGAACCGCATCGGTCTCCTCCCTATCGCCGCCGGTTTCTGGATCATCATCCGCGCCTGGCGGGTGTTCGTGGCGTGCGGCACCACGGAGAGCTACCGGGAGGAGACCACCTGCCTGGTCACCGACGACCTCTACCGCTACAGCAGAAACCCGATGTATGTCGGGTTTGTGGTTGCGCATATCGGGCTGTGCGTCTGCTGTTTCGCAAACCTCCTCTCCTTTGCCGGCCCGCTCTTCGTCTTCCTGGTGCTCAACTTCCACTTCATCCCCTATGAGGAGGGGCGGATGATCAAGCAGTTCGGCGATGACTACCGGCGGTATATGGGGCGGGTGCGCCGCTGGGTCTAGGGCTGTTTCGTGCCCCTTAAAAAAAGCCGGCGATCAGATCTTCCTGATCTGATCCACCATCCCTTGCGCAAATGCGTCGCCTGCAAACACCTTGAGGGGGGCATACAGGCTGTCGGCCAGGTTCGGGAGGTCGCCCGCCGAGATGTTCTCCGGGGTGATGCCGCATTTTTTACACTGGGTCTTCAGGGCGGTTTTTGCCATCGCAGCGCCGATCTTCGGTTCGAGAATCCCGATGATCTTCTCTGCGTAACCGCTCATTCGTCATCCCCCCCGAAGAGGTGGAGCAGTTTATACCCTGCCAGGATGAAAAATCCGGCTTCAAATACATATGCGAGGCTCTGAATCCATTTCAGGGAATAATCCTTCGTGAACCCGAAATCGGTGCCATGGCCCAGGAACCTGAGGACGCCGGAGATCGTGGCGAAGAGGGCGAAGAGCATCAGCATGTCGATGAACGACCTGATGGCCCCGTCATAGTGCCGCCGGGCGGCGAAGTAGATGCCCGTCACCGCCAGGAAGATCAGGGGGACGATGACCTTCAGGAGGGGGTTGAGGGGACTGGTCTCATAGTCCAGCATGTCGATCATCACTCGTCGCCCCCTGCCATCCCGAAGGCCTCGGCGATCTCCATGAACTTCGTGTACACGAGATATGCAACGAAGAGACTGATCAGGGCGAAGAGCAGGAAGAGGGTGCTTTCACCCCATTTGTACTGGGCGAAATAGTCGCCCCCGTACCTGAACGCCGTCGCAATAAACCCGGTCACCCCTCCCCACATCAGGAATGTGGCGATCTTCTTGAGGTTGCCGCCGTACTTGTTCTGCGCCTGATAGAAGAGGTATGTCCCGGCGAGAAACATGACGGGAACGACCAATTTCAGGAGCGGGTTGAGAACACTGGTTTTGTAGGATAAAATTTCAATTACCATCTTCCAGACCTCCGTAATTTGTCACCATGACGCCTATTTGAAGAACATCTGCTGGAAATTATATCTCTGCAGATAAACATTCTCTCGCTATGTTCGATATCATATATATTGATTTTCATATCTTCGAGGATAAAAATTCTGATTTTTATTAATATCATTTAATTTCACTCCCTCTCTTGACGAACCCTCGTCATTATGTGCCCTTACGAATATCAACATTTAAATATTAATGATTATAATTGCTCGGTGTGGCGAAGGGTATGGAGGACGATTCAGAGTTGATGCTTCAAAACCGATTATTGATGGATTTTGTTGCAAAAATCGTCCGGGGAGAGCAACCCGGATCAATAGAAGGAGAATATTCTGTGGAGACGCAGGGGGTCGTGGACCAGATCAACCAGGCGACCGCCACGCTCTCGATGGTTGCCGATGCAATCAGGGCGATCTCACAGGGCACCCTGGACGGAAACCTCGATATCAGGGCGGATGCAACCGCTGTTCCGGGTGTCTGGTCCGACCTGATCGGCGACTGCAATCTGACCCTGGAAACGGTTGCCGCCCCCCTCAGAGTGGTGTCCGCACATCTCGGGCAGATCGTTGACGGCGAGATGACCGGACCGATCACAGGGGAGTATGCTGGCGAATATGCCATTGTCACCGGTAACCTCAACCGTTGCCTCATGCTCATATCTGACATGCAGCATGAGGTGGAGGGATTGAATGATGCGGTATCTGCAGGGCAGATGCATGCCCGTATCGATGGGTCACGGTTTTCCGGTTCATGGGGGAGAATGGCGGAAGAGATCAATGCCCTGCTCGATGCCTGCACCGTCCCGCTCTCCGAGACCGCGGCTGTACTTGATGCCTACTGTGCCCGGGCCTATTCCGTCCGTTTCAGCGACGATATAGTTGTTACAGGGGATTTTCAACGCTTGAAAGAGTCGGTGAACGCCGTCGGGATCCAGGTCTCGCAGACGGTCGCTGAAATGAAAGATATCATGCAGGAAATTCGCTGCAACACCGAAACGGTGAGTCGGGGTTCCCATGAGATTGAAAGGGCCTCGGAAAATGTTGCCATCACCACGCAGGAGGCGACCGGCAGAACGCAGCAGCTCTATGAAAAAATCGAGGACATCAACAGGCAGATCGGTGAACTCTCCTCTTCGACGATGAATATCGAGAAAAAATCGTCTGAAGTTCTTGAGAGCGCAATGAATGTTGTCAACTTCGGAAAAGAGGCCCAGATCGCTGGAGACGATGCCAATACAAAGATGGCGAAGGTCGAAGAGATTGCGAGGAGAAGTGTCGAGGAGATTCATGCTCTCACCGAACAGGTACAGCGGGTCAGTTCCGTCGTGAAGATCATCAATGAGATTGCACGTCAGATCAATCTTCTGGCATTGAACGCTGCAATCGAGGCGGCGCGGGCGGGCGTTCATGGACGGGGCTTCGCCGTCGTTGCCGGTGAGGTGAAGAAACTTGCCGGTGAGGCGAGAGAGGCGACAGAAAAAATCGAAAATGTGGTTTCAAATGTCCAGGAAAGCAGCGGAAAGACGGCTGAAGCGATCACGGCCGCCAACGCGGAGATTGTTGAGGGGGTTGCCAGTGTCAATGCCGCCCTCCTCGGCCTGAACAAGATCATCCAGAGCGCCGAGCAGGTGAGGGAGGACATCTGCGCCATCACGTCATCGATCGAAGATCAGGCGGAAATCGCCTTTTCCGTCGTATCAAACGTGAGTGAGGGGGCAGAGATGACGATGAGCTTCCAGAAACAGATGGAGGATCTCGCCGCCCTTGCGCAGGAAACGAGTGCTTCAGTCGTTGAGATTGGAAAGACGCTGCACGAATCCAGTGCCCTTGTGTCCGTGCTGGATCAGGGTCTGGAGGGGGATGTCGTCTGAAATCCAGGACCCTTCCGCCCAGGAGTCTCTTTTCCCTCCTCTCTCCTCTTTTTCCTGCCCTCAATCATACGGCGTGATTGCGCCGCCCTCCTCCGGGCCTATTTCGTGCCGTAGGATCGCACATGTCCCCATGCCCGCCTGAGGTTCTCCGGGGGATCGGCGTAGACGCCGATATTTCGTCTGCTATAGAGGTCCCGATCCCTCCCGATCGGGCAGACCTTCGCGCAGATGCCGCATGGAGCGAGGCGGCGCCGTTCGAGCGCGGCGCTGTTCTCGGCGCAGGCGTGTTTGTCGGTCAGACCCGCCGGATAGTCCTCCCCGCCCAGGGCCCGGGCCGGGCACATCCGCACACAGGCCATGCAGCGGGTGCAGAGGTTCCCCTCCATCACGGGGTCAGGGGGGAGTTCTGCGGCGGTCAGCACCGATCCGAAGCGCACTCGCGGCCCGAAGTCGGGGGTCAGCAGCATGTTGTTCACCCCGAAGGTGCCGAGACCGGCCAGATAGGCGGCGTGCCGGTGGGAGAAAAACGCCACCGGATTTTCCAGGAGGACGTCGATCCCGGTATACCCGTCCCGCGGCACGAACACCGAGGGGTGCCCCTCCGCGTTCAGGAATTCGGCGATCCGATAGGTGTACTGGTCGAGGAGGGTGTTCAGGGTGCGATAGGTCTCTCGGTACCAGATGGAGGGTGTGGTCTCGATCGCCGGCAGGTGGACGGGAAGTCCGATCACCACCACCGAGCGGGCCTCTGAAAAGATGGCGTGCGGGAAAAAATCGGTGTGCATCCAGGGCTGGAAGGGCGGATCCTCCCACCGCCGCACATCCGCCACCCCGACCAGCGGGATATCCATCGAGCGGCAGCGTTCCAGGAGGGCCGACTTCAGGGTGTGGTGATCGCCGGGCATCATAGATGGTGTCCGCCCCGGCGTATGAATCGTTCGGCCCCTCAGATCCGGTAACAAGGAGATGATCTCGTGGCCCCTGCCGGTCATCTCGTCGATCCCGGCCGCCTCGGTGATCCGGTAGAGCATCCTTTATGCGGGATTTTCCTCGCAAAGATGTGAATGTGCCCTTATCTGTCCGGGCCGGATCACCTTCCCTAAATAATCCGGGATCCCATGGAGTGTGATGAACTCACGCAGGATCACGGTTGTTCTCGCATGCATTTGCCTGATCGGATGCGGGCTCTGTGCGGGCTGCACCTCAAAGGGCGGCGATGCCGCATTGGGTGCAGGCGGCAACGCACAGGAAGGCGTCGCCGCTGCAGCTGACGCTTCAGTTCAGAACAGTGAGCAGCTCGAAGCGATCGAGGAGCAGATCCGGCAGATCGCCGGGGCATGGGAGATGTCCGAGATTACCCATGACCAGACCTCGGTGACGGCAGTGCTTACAAATGAGAACGGCGACACCGTCACCATCCGGGCATCGGTGTACCTGACACCGGCAGCGGCCATGGAGGCCTTTGAGCAGGCGAAAAACGCCTACACCGGTTTCAAGATCGTCAGCGTCGATGCAGGCGACGCAGGGTATGCCTGGACTGAACGGACACTCTCGGAGGTCGGTGTCGTGAAGGCGAACGCTGTTACCGTTATCGACTACGAGACACCCGGCGGCATCGGTTCGGGCGGATCCGCCGCAGAGGCAAAGGCCCTTGCACAGGATCTCGCCTCGGTGATGGGGACGGTCCCGCTCTGAAACCCCCAAACTCCTTTTTTTCTGCCTCAGCCCTTGCTTCTCGCCGAATCCGACCTGGATCGCATTTATGGCACCTCATCCTGTTCCGGGCGTCTCCCGAACCGCTCGCAGACCAGTCCGCTGACGACCGAGAAGAGGATCAGGTAGGCGGTCAGCACCGCCGTATACAACCCCCCGAAATAGTAGATCATCAGGGGGATGAGGGGGAGTTTGATTGAACGGGCATAGAGAAAGGCGCCGGTGAATGCCCGCCGCATCCCTTTCTCCTGCAGGTCGGCGAGGAGGGTGTACCAGAGGTAGATGGGCCCGGTCGCCAGCACCCCGACGACGATGGCAAAGACCCAGCCCCGGAGACCTGCCTCCTGCCCGAGGTGTCGTGCCACCTGTCCCGGTCTGATCAGCAGGTTGACGGCGAACATGAGGGCGAAGACAAAGACCAGCACCGGCAGGACGTTCCTGAAGATGGTGAGAAATCCCTCGACCGACCGGGAAAAGAGTGCCGGTTCGACGATGAACACCCCGGCGTAGGCGAGGACCACGCACAGGAGGAAGAGATAGGGGGCCAGGAACCCGGATTTTTTCTGCTTACCGGGCTGTTTCTTCATGTCCCGCCCCCGACGACCGAGAGGGTGAGCACCACGCAGACGGCGATGGCGATCGAGAAGAGGAAGCCGCTGAGGTTGCGGACCAGGGCGAAGCGGCGTCCCAGGATCTGCATCTCGGCCGGGAGAGAGACGATGCCGACGGTCACCCAGGTGATCAGAAATGCGGTCACGGCCGCCAGGGATATGCCGGCCTCAAGGAGCTCGCCGCCGATCACATAGCTGGTGACCGGGTTGCCGGCGGCGATGCTCCCGAAGAAAGCGCCGGTGCAGGAGTCGATGAGGGGGTTGCCGGTGAAGACAGCCGCATATGCTTCGTCCGGTATGGCGGCGACGAGCAGGCTGACGAGCATCAGCAGCCCGACGATCCAGGGGAGGGTCTGGAGCACGCTTCTGCCCGTTTTGTACGCACTTTCCCTGATGCCCTCTCTTCCGCCGACCAGGCCTGCCTTGCTGTTCATCCTGGTGAGATAAACGACGGTTATCTCGCATAGGTGTATCGATCCCTGCATCCAGGGCGGTGCGCCACTTATATCGATCCCTGGCCCCAATCCCATCAAGGAAACCCGTCCATGCCCCTGCCAGAGACCGCCCGCTATCTCAATGCCCTCGGAGCAGCGGTGCTCTTCGGCATCGGGGCACCGGTCGCCAAACTCTTCCTTGGCGAGAGTGGCATCGGCCCGGCGGCGCTGGCCGGTCTCTTCTATGTGGGCAGCGGCTTCGGCCTCCTCCTCTACCTCATCATGGGACGAATGGCAGGGAGGCGGCGGGCCCATGCCGAGGCCTCCCTCCGCCCTGCCGACCTGCCGTGGGTTGCCGGCGTCGTCCTCTTCGGCGGCTTTCTCGCCCCCCTCACCCTGATGTTCGCCCTGGAGTCGACGCCCGCCGCCACCGCTGCCCTGCTGCTCAACTTCGAGGCGGTGGCGACGGCGGTCCTTGCCGCCCTCATCTTTGGCGAGGCGGTGGGGCGGAGAACCTGGACGGCCCTCGGGCTGATCACCGGGTCCTGCCTCCTGCTCTCCTGGGGGACCGGCGGATTCGGCGGCATCTCGATCGGCGCCCTGGGTATCCTGCTCGCCTGCACTTTCTGGGGGCTGGACAACAATGTGAGCCGGAACGTCTCGGCCCGCGATCCCGTGGTGACCGTGATGATCAAGGGCCTTTGCGCCGGCGCCCTCTCGCTATTCGTGGCCCTCCTCCTGGCCGAGCCCCTACCCGCCCCCTCCCTCACCCTGGCGGCGATGACCGTCGGCTTCACGAGTTACGGCGGACTCACGAGCATCCTCTTCCTCCTCTCCCTCAGGGACGTCGGCACCGCCCGCACCGGTTCGATCCTGGCGATCGCCCCCTTCTTTGGTGTGGCCGTCTCCTTCGCCCTCTTCGCCGCCCCCCCTGACCCGGCGTTCTATCTCGCCCTCCCGGTGATGGCCGCCGGCGCCTATCTGCTGGTCACCGAACGGCATGGCCATCCCCACCGCCACCTGCAGATCGTCCACGAGCACCGGCACCGCCATGACGACCTCCACCACGACGCTCACCCCCATCCCCTGGGCACCCCACTGGTCGGCCGGAACGGCTTCCATTCCCATCCCCACGCCCATGAGGAGGTCTTCCATGACCATCCCCATGTGCCTGATATCCACCACCGCCACCCCCATGAGCCCGGGCGGTGAGGGCGGGCATACGCTTATATTCTCTCAGCAGAAAAGGGTGCAGAAGGATACCCCAGAGTGTGGAGTTGATTGCCTGTCAAATTTTAGAAAAAATGATGATAAAGGGCCAGATGGAGAGATAATCCGTGTAAGGCTGCCGAACAAGCGCAACCGCGAGATGTTTGCCAGTGCGGAGCTGATGCTCGGCGCCAACCATATCAGGGTCAGGTGCTTTGACGGCGTGACCAGAATCGGGCGGATCAAGGGCAAGATCAAAAAGCGTGTCTGGATCCGGGAAGGGGACGTGCTCATCGTCGTGCCCTGGGACTTCCAGGACGACAAGTGCGATATCATCTATCGGTATACCCGGCCGCAGGTGGACTGGCTGCGCAGCCGGAATTATCTGTAAATCTTTTTTGCCGTCTTTTTCCGTGAGATTGGCCCTCTGATCGCCGGGGAGGGATTGTTCGCCGACGGATGGGTGTGCTCACCTCCTGAAAATGATTCGTTAACTTTTCAGAACGTTCTTGAAGACTGACCCTGTCACATCGGACGGGGACTTCAGGGGGTGGGACCCCCGGTCCGGTGATATCCGGGATTGGACGGTCCCCGCCGGGAGGGGAGACCTCTCCCGGACCCGCCCCTGCTCTCCACACAGGACTGTTCCGCCCCCTATTGTTGAGGGTGGACGGCGAATTGAAGACTGCCGTCACCCTCGAAAAACTGTGGTCTTCGTCAAACGTCTGTAAAAAAGAGATTCGGGTCTAGACCGAGAGCACCTGCACCTCATAGGTCTTGACGATCAGGTTGTCGGTCGTGATCTGGTAGGTGTTCGGCGCTATCTTGTTCATCCCGAGGCTGCCGGTGAGGTAGTTCTCCCATGCCTTTGAGAAGTTCGCCGTTGCATCGGGGGTGTAGGTGACCGTGACGTTTATGCCGCCGGAGTCGTCGATTTCGGTCTCGGTGCCGGCGAGCTTCATCCGCACGCTCCCCATCCCGCTCCGTGCGATCGTCCCGCTGGTGGTCAGGTTGATCAGGTTGATCACCATCGTGCTGCTCGCATCGTCGAGGTACCACCGCGGTTCGGCCAGCATCGTCGACCCGCTGCTCTGCGCCCGGATCACCCCTCCGTTTTCGAGGGCGATGGTGGCGTCCTGGCTGTCTGAGTCGTATAAGAGCATGCCCGGACTGAAGACCTTGTTGATGGTGTTTCCGGAGATGGTGAAGTTCTGCACCGTCTCGCTCGAGTTCTCCGCCATGAGCGACCCGCCGCTCACCTGCAGGGCGGTCTCCTTATAGGGGACGTTCTTGTAGCAGAGGCTCTTGATGTCGTTCTGGAGCACCACCATGGTCTGCTCCATGTTGCGCACGTCGGCGTTGCTCTGCTGCTGCGTCAGCATCGGGTATCCGTAGAGGGTGATGAGGCCGATGCCGGTGATCACCAGTCCGAAGATGATGATGAACCCGATCGCCTCTGAGACGCCCTCGTCCTGTCGTGTGTTCAAACCTGCCATGTTCACACCCCGCTCGAATTATAGACGATCCGGTTGATCCCCCCGCTGGTGGTGTTGCCGGTGACGCCCATCGTCACCCCGATCCCGGCGATCGAGATGCTGCTCCTGATGTCGTCCCGGTAGATCGCCACCACCTGGTCGCCGCCGCTCCCGTCCAGCTCCACCATATAGTCCTGCTCGGCAACGTCGTCCGGGATATCGAACTCGGTGGCGATCGTGCCGTTGTCGGGAGCGATCATATAGACGTCCACGATCCGGGTGGAGAGGCCGTTGCCGATATCCACATAGGCGTGGTACTTCAGCTTGTTCGCCGGTCCCTCCATGAATGCGGCGTTCACGGCGAACATCGTGATGACCAGGAGGACGATCAGCACGCCGCTGATGTACACATACTGGAGGAGGTTGCTCACCCCCTCGTCATCAGTAATAGACCGTCTCGTCATACTCCGTCACTCCGTTGTTGAAGTGGAAGGTCACGATATCGTAGTTCCCCGTTGAATCCACCGTATAATTCACGATGGCGTTCTTTCTGACCTCTTCGAGGGCGATGATGTCCGCCCTGAGGTCTGCGTCACCGCCCGTCCCGTTCTCGGCCAGGGTGAACACCTCGCTCCTGAAGTCCCGGATGTCGTTCTTCGGGAATTCCAGCACGCCCTCGGCCGTTGTCTGCCCCACCAGGGTGGCCTGGTTGATCACCAGGGCCAGGAAGAAAATGCCGACCGCCACCAGAAAGCCCATCATCACGATCCACTGCCCCTCGTCCGTCATCCTCGCCATATCAGCACCTCCACGAGCACCACCTGCTGCCGGTCGTCCATCGTCGCCGGAGCGCCACCGGGTCGTGCGGCGATATCCACGAGCCGCGTCACCCGCACCGCCTGCTCGTACCCGGTCTGCTCTGCGTTATCCACAAGGGTCGCTGTCATCACATCCCCTGTATCATCATCGTCGCGGTAGGAGACCTGGGCTGAGAACTGGAGAGTGTCGTCGCTCCCCGAGGTCCGCTCGTTCAGCAGCGACCCGAAGGTGCTGGAAAACGCTGCGTTGTCCCAGGCGGCGATATCGGCCGCAAGGTCGCTGTCGGCGCCTTCGGTGTTCGGCGTGTCCATCACCCGCAGGGCGTCGTTGCCGAGCACCTCGAGCTGCATGTCGGTGATATGGGAGTCGCCGGGGGTGTAGACGCTCGTCGTCCCGGCCACGAGATAGATCGTCGCCAGGATCACGAACGCCGCCGCGATCCCCTCCATCGTATAGAGCTGCGCCGAATCGTCTACCATACCGCCACCTCCAGCCATGCGTCTTCGAGCGGGGGTGCGGTGAGGTTGCCGTCGGTCGGTGAGTAGGCGAAGGTCCGGGCAAGCGTGGTATTGACGTTCGGAGCGTTCGTGAACAGGAACCGCACCTCCATCGTATTCGTTTCCGCCGCCTTGCCCTGGAAAAAGCCGGGATCGAGAACAAGCGTCAGGTTCCGGGTGATATCGGTGGGTGTCGTGGCCCCCAAACCATCAACATACAGGGTCGAGCGGCTGTCCGGGAGGGCAGGCGGCACCTGGGAGGCGCCGGTCTCGGTCCTCTTCCAGAGGGTGACACTCGTCAGGCGGGCATTTGCTGCTCCGTTGAAGCGCGTTTCGTTCAGGTTCTCGAGGGTGATGGTGATCTGCTCGCCGAAGGGATCGATGCGGTAGGCCTCCCTCTCGTCCAGCAGTTCGGTGAAGTTCAGGCTGACATTGAAGCGGGAGACGGCGCCGGGAGGCGAAGAGGTGTAATCGGTCTGCACCGCTGCATCGGCGAAGTCCAGCGTCGCCGAGGTGTCCCCCTTCACCTGCACCGCCCGCCTGATATAGCCGTACTCGCCGGCCGGCACCCCCTCGCCGACCGAATAGGAGGTGCCCCCCGCCGTCTTCAGGCTGATGTTGAAGAGGTAGGGGATATCTGAGAAGAACACCCGCTCCCGGTAGTCGTCCGGATACGTATACAGCCCGGTCTGGTTGAAGAAGATCCGGACCTTGTCGTCTGAGAGGATGCAGGGGGTGTCCTTTGAGAGGGCAAGCCCCATCCGCTGCACCCGCACCATCGCCGTCGTCTCCCCCTCCCAGTGGGTGTCGGCCCGCAGGGTGGCGTCGTCGTACCACCAGCCCGGATCCTCGACCAGGATCACCGAGGTGCGGTAGGCCACGCCGTCATAATCGATGGTGGCGCTCTGGAGGCCGGCCAGCATGCCGGGGACCATGCCGACCGCCATGATCAGTCCGAGCATGAATATCGTGAATCCGGCAAGAAAATCGATGGCTGTAATGGCGTCATCGTCCTGCCGGTTCATTGCAGCACCTCGCCGGTGAGGGCGTCGAACCTGAGGGTGCCGGGGCGGGTGGCATGCCCCCTGACCGTATACACTCCCTCCTCCAGGGTGAGGTCGGTGGTCTCCCCCAGGCCGCCGATCTCCTCCTTCTGTATCCTGTAGAGATCGGCGGGCATCAGGACGGTCTCGGGATCGATCTCTCCCTCGGGGAGGGGTGCGGTCCATGCCACTCCTGACCATCCGTTTCCGGAATAGACGAGCATGTGGGTCTCTCCCTCTTTCCGGACGCCCATGATCCAGGTGGGGGCCGTCCCGTCGGCGGTGACCCCGGTGCCGGTGATGGTGTGGATCGTCATGTCCGTGATGTTCTCCATCCCTTCGGCCGCCAGCATATCCAGTTCGGCGAGGGCTTCGGCGAGGTCGATCGCCTCATCGGGCGCTTCCTGCGTGATGTCCTCGATGCCGGCGCCGGAGGGGGCGGCAGGGGCGCCGGGCTCTGAGGTGCAGCCGCCGGTCATGGTGACGAGGAGCAGGATGCCCAGGCTCAGGAGAAGGGGGAGGGGGGCGGGTTTCATATTCGATCACCTCTTTAGGGGGTCAGGTATTTATAGTATTCGAATATCCTTTGTTGGGTAATCATTGTTATATTCGCGTTTGGGTGATTTTCTGTTGGAATTTCACCGATGGGGGCGGGGGCGTGGTTCGTTCTGGCGCCGTTCCGGTCCGGGGAAAGATGTATTGCCCCCTGATACTACTCCCCCCCATGAATCTGAAGGCATATGGGGCCGTGGCCCTTCTCCTGGTCTGTTCGATCTTTGCCGGGGGGTGCAGCAGCGGCGGCGGGGGGGACGGAACACCGACCACGACGCCGGCGACGGGAGTGCCCCTGACCGGGACGACCTGGGATCTTGTGCTCTATGCGGACGGGAGCGGCGGCATGTCCTCCCCCATCGCCGGCACCGCCATACGCGCCGCCTTCGGGGAGGACGGTCAGGTCAGCGGAAGTGCGGGCTGCAACAACTATTTTGCCTCCTATGAGGCGGGTGAGAGTTCGCTCTCGATCGGTCCGATCGCCTCCACCGAGCGGTTCTGTGCCGATCCGGCCGGGGTGATGGAGCAGGAGGCGGCATATCTGGCCCTGCTCGGAAGTGCCGCCGGCTATACCGCCGATGACGGTCGTCTTGAGGTGACGGACGCCTCGGGCCGCACCATACTGACCTTCACCGGGGTTGTGCCGGCGCCGCTGCGCGGCACGGCCTGGACCCTCTCCGCCTACAACGACGAAAAGGGCGGCATGCTCTCGTTGCTGGCCGGAACGGAGATCACCGCCGTCTTTGAGAGCGGCGGGCAGATGAGCGGGAGTGCAGGCTGCAACGACTACTTCGCCTCCTATGAGGCGGACGCCGGCAGCCTCCGCATCGGGCCGGTGGGAACGACCCGGATGGCGTGCGCCGATCCTGCAGGCGTGATGGATCAGGAGACGGCCTATCTCGGTCTCCTCCCGGAGGTTTCGGCCTATGCGATCACCGGTGACGTGCTGGCGCTCTCCGACGGTGCCGGCCGGACCCTGCTGGAGTACCGGGTGATTCCTGCCGTTCCCCTGAGCGGGACGTCCTGGACCCTGACGGCCTATCGCAGCGCCGCCGGTGAGCTGGTCGCCCCGATCGACGGGACCAATGTGACGGCGGTATTCGGTGATGACGGGGAGATCGGTGGGTCTGCGGGGTGCAACCTCTACAGCGGCCCCTACCGGGCGGAGGGCAGCATGATCGAGATCGGGCCGCTCGCCGTGACGGCGATGTTCTGCGCCGAACCCGCCGGGGTGCAGGAGCAGGAGGACACCGTGCTGGCGCATCTCGGGGCGGCGGGGGGCTACCGGATCGAGGGCGCCGCCCTCGTTCTCACCGACACCCCGGGGACGACGCTTCTGGAGTTTGCCGCTGCCTGATGGGGGGTCTTTCCCTCATAACACTTTTTTCCTCGGAGGTTGTACTCTCTCCCATGCAGATGCCCACCTATGATGATGTGATCCGTTTCCACGGCCACCTCTGTCCCGGGGTGACCTTCGGTTACCGTGCAGCCCAGATCGCCCTGGAGAGGACCGGTGCGGGCCGCGCCCCGGACGAGGAGCTCGTGGTGATTGCCGAGAACGATGCCTGTGGCCTGGACGCCTTCCAGGTGCTCACCGGGTGCACCATCGGCAAGGGGAACCTGATCCTCCGGGACTTCGGCAAGAACGCCTGGACGCTCGTCAACCGTACGGCCGGAACGGCGGTGCGGATCGTGGTCCGCCCCGGGTTCTCGATTGAAGAACTCGATCCCGCCTTCCTCCCCCTCAGGGCGCGGGTGTGGGAGGGGAGCGCCACCCCTGATGAGGAAGAGGACTTGCACCGCCGCCTCGACGCCATCTGCCAGGCGATCCTCACCCGCCCGGAGGACGAGGTCTTCATCATCCGTAAGGTCGAACCGGTCGTCCCCGAACGGGCGCGGCTGTTCAGGACGCATATCTGCGCTGTCTGCGGCGAAGGCGTCGCCGAGTCGCGGGCGCGGGTGAAGGACGGACGGATCGTCTGCATCCCCTGTGCCGGTGAGTACACCCGCGGCTGGTAGAGGGTGGTGTTTTTTCCTTTTTTTCCACATCTGGACTCCCGGTGTGCTGTTCCGGTTGCCTTCGCCCTCATCGCTGCCCTGTTCTTCGGGGCCGGCACCCCGCTCTCTAAGGTGCTGCTCGATTCGATCGGCCCGATCACGCTCGGCGCCCTGCTCTACCTGGGGGCCGGTCTCCTCGGATTTATCCTCAGTCTGCCCGGACGGGAGCGAAACGCCATCGAAGCGCCCATCCGGCGTTCGGATGTCCCCTGGCTCCTCCTCTCCGCCCTGGTCGGATCGGCCCTCTCCACCATCATCCTGCTCATGAGCCTGGAGCATGTGCCGGCCGCCACCGCCTCCCTCCTGCTCAGCTTCGAGGCGGTGGTGACCACCCTCCTTGCCGCATCGGTCTTCGGCGAACCGATCGGCAGGCGTGTCTGGGGGGCGATCGCCCTCATCACCGCCGCCTGCCTCCTCCTCACCGTCAGGCCCGAAGATGGCCTGGGGCTCTCCATGGGTGCCTTCGGCGTGCTGATCGCCTGCATCTTCTGGGGCTCTGAGGCCTGCTTCAACCGCCAGATCGATGCCGGTGACCCTGTCCGCCTGACGGCGGTGAAGTGTACGGTGGCCGGCGCCGCCATGATCCTCATCGCCCTGGTGGCGGGAGAGGGGGCGCCCGCCCCTTCGATCGCCCTCGCCGCCCTTGCCCTGGGCATGGTCATGTACGGCGTTCCAAACCTGCTGTATTTCCGGGCCCTCCGCGGTCTCGGCGCCGCCCGCACCGGTTCGGTCTTCGGCATGAACCCGGTATTCGGTGTGCTCTTCTCGCTCCTGATCTTCCATGGGGTGCCGGAGCCTATCTTCGGCGTTGCCCTCCTCCTCATGCTCGTTGGACTCGGTCTGCTCCTCACCGAACGGCACACCCATCTGCATCACCATCCTGGCGGGGAGCATGAGCACCGCCACTGCCACGACGACCTTCACCATGATCACGGGCACCCGCCCGGCACTCCCCCGACCGACAGGAGCGGCTATCACTCACACACGCATCTGCATGCGCAGGTCAGCCACGACCACCCCCATATGCCCGATATCCACCACCGGCACCGGCACTGAGGAGAGGCAGCCCTGGCTTAATCGGGGCCGGGACACTATTCAGGGCTCAAAAAAAGAACGTAAACTGACCGAAAAATAGAATTATTTCTGCTCTCCCTCGCCCAGGGTGTGGATCACCAGGCCGGAGAGAAGTTTGGGCTCGAACCAGGTGGACTTCGGGGGCATCACCATGCCGTCGTCGGCGATCTCCATTACGGTGCCGACCGAGACGGGCTGCATCGAGAAGGCGACGATGAACTCACCGGAGTCCACCCGCTCCTCCAGATCGGCCAGCGGTCGGGCGCCGCCGAGGTACTGGAGGCGGGGGTCGCCGCGGGGGTCGGTGATCCCGAGCATCCCCTCGAGCACCTGTTTCTGGAGGACTGAAACATCCAGGGAACCGATCAGGTCGTCCGGGTTTTCGACCGGGCAGGTGCACTCGTACCAGGCCCCGCCAAGGTACATGTGGAAGACGTGCACCCCGGCCGCATCCCGCAGGGGCGGCACCCTGAAGACGGTGTCGTCGATCTCGCCGTAGGGGCGGACTTCGAAGCGCTCCTGCAGGGCGGCGAGGAAGGACTCAGGGGTGTAGTCGCCGAGATCGGTGACCAGGCGGGAGTAGCCGTGAATCCGCACGCGGTTGTGGGCGAAGAGGATCGCCATGAAGCGTCCGTCTTCGGGGGTATAGGTGCCGTTTTTCCGGCGCTCCTCGGCGACGAGCACGGCCGACTTCGCCCGGTGGTGGCCGTCGGCGATATAGGAGGCCGGCACCCGGGAGAAGAGGTCCTCGATATGGGCGAGGCGCACGGTGTCGGTGATCCTGAAGAGTTCATGCACGTTGCCCTGTTCGGTCTTGACCACCGCCTCGGGCTCGCCCTCCGGGAGGATCGACTCGATGTAGCCGAAGATGTCGCCCTCGTCCGGGTAGAGGATCACCACGAGCCCGGTGTTGGCATTGGTGGCGGCGATATGCCGCGTCCGGTCCCGCTCCTTGTCGTAGCGGGTGTGCTCGTGCTTCTTGATCACGTCGCTGACATAATCGTCGACGTCCATGCAGGCGACAAGACCGAGGTAGAGGCTGCCGCCCTGCTTCACGCGGTAGAGATAGAGCGAGGGGCTTTCATCCCGTTTCAGGGAGCCTTCCTCCTCCATCTCTCTGAAGGCGTCCCGGGCCGCCGTATAGATCCGCTCGTCATCGGAGGGGATATCCCGGAGCACGGCGTCAGTCCGGCTCACCTTCAGGAATGAGAGCGGATTGTTCTCGATGATCTCAGCTGCCTCGTCGGCCGTCACTACGTCATAGGGCACTGCGGCAATTTTTGGGGCGTCCTGGCGCCCGGGCCGCAGTCCGGAAAATCGGTATATCTTCACCATGGAATCCGCACCTTCAAGCGGGTAGTAGTTGGCTCCCGACCGATATATTATCTCTTTTCGAGGGGAGAATACTGGGTGATGTCTGGGCCAGGGGTGTTCCTCAGGCGGGCGGCGGCTGCGGATCTGCCGGCAATTGTGTCAATCGAGCGGGAGTGCTTTATCGATCCCTGGGAGGAGGAGGCCTTCTCGCAGGCCCTTGAATGCTGGGCCGACTGTTTTTTTGTGGTGGCGGTGAACGGCGACATCGCGGGTTTCATCGTTGGCGGGCTGGAGGATACCGGGGAGGAGGTCTACGGCCACATCTGCAACTTCGCCGTCACCGAACGCTACCGTCACCGGGGCATCGGGCGCAGCCTGGTGCGGCGGGCCGAGCACCAGTTCGCCCTCCGCCTGGCCGGCGGGGTGCAGCTCGAGGTGCGCATCTCCAACACCGCTGCGCAGTCATTTTACCGGCGGCTCGGCTACAGCCCGGTCTTCACGATTGGCGGCTACTACTCCAACGGCGAGGACGCCATCATGATGATGAAGTGGTTCCGGTTCTAACCCCGCCCCAGCTGCTGGTGGGCGCGGGCGAGGTGGTTGGCGGCCAGCGCCCCCAGGAGGGAGAGCTCCCCGGCGAGCACTGCCGCACCGACGATCTCGGCGAACGCCCGTGCATTGGCCCCTTCAGGCGTCCCGCCGCCAGCGACTCCCAGGAGGGAGAGGCAGGCCGCCTGCGTGTCGATCCCGGTCCCGCCGCCGACGGTGCCGACCTGCACGGCCGGGAGGGTGACGGCGATATAGGCCCCGTCCTCCGTCTCCTCGACGGTGGTGATGCAGGTGCTCCCCTCGACCACATGGGCGGGGTCCTGCCCGCAGGCGAGGTAGAGTGCGGCCACGATATTGGCTGCATGGGCGTTGAAACCGAGCGAGCCCGCCCGGGCCGACCCGATCAGGTTCTTCCTGGTGTTCACCTCAACCAGGCTTCTGGCATCGGTCTTCAGGATAGAGGCGATCTGCTCATTGGTGAGGCGGATGCCGGCCACGACACTCCTGCCCCGCCCCTCGATCATATTGATCGCCGCCGGTTTTTTGTCGGTGCACATGTTGCCGGAGAGGGCGATGAGCCGCGCACCCGTCTCCCGCTCGACCAGGTTGGCGATCTCGGCGGTGGCGATGGTGGCCATGTTCATACCCATGGCGTCCTTGGTGTCGTAGGCGCAGCGGAGGAAGACGTTCGTGCCCACGATATAGGGGGTGACCGAGAGGAGCCTGCCGCGCGAGGTGGTGCGCTCGGCGGCGGCGGCGCACTCCGCATGGTGCGTGCGGGCCCAGTCGACGATCTCGGCGGCGTGCACGATGTCCCGGGCGGCAAAGATGGGGGCGCGGGTCATCCCCTCGCCGGTGATCCGCACCTCGGCCCCGCCGGCCCGCGTGATCGCCGATGCGCCGCGGTTGGCCGAGGCCACGAGCGCCCCCTCGGTGGTGGCGAGCGGGAGCCAGTAGGTGCCCGACGCATGGGCGCCGTTCACCCGGATCGGCCCGGCGACGCCGACCGGTATCTGGACGGCGCCGATCATGTTCTCGATGTTCCGCTTCACCACGCGGTCGATCCCGATCGAGAAGGATCCGAGGGCGGCGAGGTCGGCGCCGCTCTCCGCCTCAACGTAGTTCCGCCTGACCCGCACGGCCTCGACGGGTGGAAATTCGCTTTCGAGGGCATAGAGTTTGAGGGTTCCATTTTTTAGCCTTGCGAGAGGATCTTCCATAGCAATTAGATAGGGGGATCCGGGATAAAGATGCACGCGGGGGACGAGGAGGGATGGGGGCTGCGGGTGCCGAAACGAGAGGCGGAGGAGCGGCGGCAGGACCTGATCGCCCGCGGTCTCCTGGACCGCTCCCGCCGCCCGCGTGCCGACGGGGCCGACCTCCTCCTCCCCCTGACCGAAGAGGTGCCAGGGGCGGAACTGGCGCTTTTCGCCGCTTTTCCGCCGCGCGAGGACCTCCCCCGCCACGAACTGGTGGGCGGGATCGCCATCATGCAGGATGAGGACGTCGCCGGTGCGGTGCGGATCCTGGCATCCCGCCCCTCCCTGCACACGGTGGTGGTCCCCCTCTCGGCCGTGGAGGGGGAGTTTCGCACCCGCTCCTTCCGGGTGCTCGCCGGGGAACCGACGACGCGCACCACCGTCACCGAGCATGGTCACCGTTTTGCCGTCGACCTCTCGCACGCATATTTTTCGGCCCGCCTCTCCACCGAGCGGCAGCGGATACGCTCCCTGATGGCACCAGCAGAACGCCTCTGCGATATGTTTGCGGGCGTGGGGCCGTTTGCGATCGCCTGCTCTGCCCGCGCCTCCCTGGTGGTGGCCGCCGACCTCAACCCGGCGGCGGTCTCCCTGATGTGCGAGAACATCGGCAGAAACCGGGTCACAAACGTCCTGCCGGTGCTGGCCGACGCCGCCCACCTGCCCCGCATCTTCGGGCGGACCTTCGAGCGCGTGGTGATGAACCTGCCCATGGAGTCTGCCGGGTTTCTGCCTGCCGCCTTCGCCCTTTGCCGTCCGGGCGGGACGATCCACTTCTACACCCTCCAGGATGCCGAGGGGGGGTACCTCGAACGCATCCGGGCGTTTCCGGTGAAGGCGGTGACGGAGCGGCGGGTGCGGAGCTACTCGCCCGGGGAGTGGCACGCCGTGTACGATATTGTGGTGGGGGAGTGAAGCCCCCCTGATGCGGCCATGATTCCCCTCTCCTTCGTTCGCCTCCGCCCCCTCCTGATCCTCACAGCGGCCGTTGTGCTGCTGGTCTATATTGGCATCCCTGCACTATTCGGGGTCTATGCCGTCCTCCCGGCCGGTGAGGAGGTCGGTCCCCCTCCACCGGGGTTTGAGGAGGTGGGGTTTACGACAGAGGACGGGATCCCCCTTGCGGCATGGTACGCCCCGCCCTCCGGCACCGGGGCGGCGATCATCCTGATCCACGGGGCTGGGGGTTCGCGCCATGATATCTGTTCCTACGCCCTGATGCTCCAGCGCCACGGCTACGGCGTCCTCGCCCCTGACCTGCGGGGGCACGGCATGAGCGGGGGCGGGACCAACCGGTTCGGCTGGGAGAGCGACCGGGATGTGGGCGCCGCCGTCGCCTTTCTGGAAGGACAGGAGGGGGTCAGGGCCATCGGGGGCATGGGCCTCTCGCTCGGCGGCGAGGTGCTCCTCGGGGCGGCGTCTGCCCATCCGGCGGTGGAGGCGATCGTCGCCGACGGCGCCACACACCGCTCCTCCGCCGACCTTCTGGCGCTGGAATCAGAACGTCCGCTCGAGCGGAGTTTCACGGCCCGCCTGATGTATGCCGTCGTGGCCCTGCTGAGCGGTGACGCCGCCCCCCTGCCGCTGCCGGAGTCGATCGCCGGGTCGGGATCCACCGGATACCTGCTGATCGCAGCCGGAGAAAAACCGATGGAGGAGGCCTTCGCCCGTCTGTACGCCGGAGAGGCGGGTGGACGGGCATCGGTGTGGGTTGTCCCTGGTGCGGGTCATACCGGTGCATATTCCCTCCGTCCTGACGACTACGAGCGTCGGGTCATCGCCTTTTTTGATGCTGCACTCTGCCGCACGGACTCCTGATCACAGGGGGACCGAAAAAGAATCGTTCGTCCCGGCGGGGTCTGCCGGGGCGGGGGTATTCGCGGAGAGGCAATCGGGGTATCTGAAAGGAGGACGGGGGATGCCCGTCATACCGGCACGAACTTGGTGCCGTAGTAGATGACGCCGCTCTCCCCTTCTGCGCCGAGGCGGCGGAAGACAGCCTTCACCGGCATGCCGATGGAGACCTCCTCCGGGTCCTCGACGACGACCTGTGCGGTCATGCGGGCCCCCTCGTCGAGTTCGACGATGGCAAGCACGTAGGGGGTGAGCGCTGCGAACTGGTCGCTCGCCGATCGGATCACCGAGTAGGTGACGATTTTCCCGGTGCCCTTGAAGGTGTAATCGACGATCCGCCCCTCCCGGCGACAGGTCGGGCAGAGGTTGCGGGGCGGGAAGAAATAGCGCCCGCAGGTCTCACAGTGCGTCCCCTCCAGGTTGTAGCGCTGGGGGATCTTTCTCCAGAATCGTGGTACCGACATTTCAGGACCTCCCGAAGATATGGGCGGCGACCGTCGCACCCGTGCCGCCGACATTGTGTGTCATTCCGATCTCGGCCCCTTCGACCTGCCGCTTTCCGGCCTCGCCGCGGAGCTGGATGACGGCCTCGCAGACCTGCTTGATGCCGGTCGCACCGACCGGGTGGCCGCAGGACTTCAGACCGCCCGATGGGTTCACCGGTAGATTGCCGTCAAGGGCGGTCACGCCCTCCTCGGTCATCCGCCCGGCCTCGCCCTTGGTGCAGAAGCCCAGGTCCTCGATGGCGCAGATCTCAGCGATGGTGAAGCAGTCATGGACCTCAACGAAGTCGATGGCTTTGCGCTCCAGACCGGCCATGGAGAAGGCGCGGTTGCCCGCAGCGACCGTTGCATCCATCGTGGAGATGTCGCGGCGGTCGTGGAGGGAGATCGTGTCGCTCGCCTGTGCGGTCGCCAGCACTCGGATTGGAGTATCGGTGAATTTTCTTGCCATCTCCAGGGGTGCTACGACCACGGCGGCGGCGCCGTCGGTGATCGGCGAGCAGTCGAAGAGGCGGAGGGGGTCGGCGACCATCGTGGAGCGCAGCACGGTGTCCAGCGTGATCTCCTTCTGGAACTGTGCGATCGGGTTGTGGGCGCCGTTGGCATGGTTCTTCACCGCCACCTGCGCCAGCTGCTCCCGGGTGAGGGGATACTTGTGCATGTAATCGTTGGCGATCATCGCATACAGCCCGGGGAAGGTCGCTCCGGCAAAGCCTTCCCACTCACGGTCGGCCGCCG
Source organism: Methanofollis fontis (assembly GCF_004297185.1). Taxonomy (NCBI): domain Archaea; kingdom Methanobacteriati; phylum Methanobacteriota; class Methanomicrobia; order Methanomicrobiales; family Methanomicrobiaceae; genus Methanofollis; species Methanofollis fontis. Next base: position 241,916 of record NZ_PGCL01000001.1, on the reverse strand, counting down.
CCGTAAGGGCGTCGGTGGAGAGGCTGGTGTCCACGTCGGTCATCTTCTCGACACCGGCGGCGACGACGATATCCGACATCCCGGATGCCACGCTGGTCACGGCCTCACGGAAGGCCAGACCGCCCGAGGCGCAGGCCGCCTCCACCCTCGTCGCCGGGATGTGCCCTGCGGCGAGTCCGGAGTAGTCGGCGATCAGGGCACCGATGTGCTCCTGCTCGACGAACCGTCCTGCGCTCATGTTTCCGACATACATGGCGTCGATCTGCTCGCCGGAGAGGTTCGCATCCTCGATCGCCTTCACGCCCGCCTCAACAAAGAGGTTCCTGAAGGATCGGTCCCACCATTCGCCAAACCTGGTGATGCCGATCCCAATCACTGCCACATCTCTCATTTCTGCACCATGATCTTACCCTTGTGTTTGGCATACCGTGCATAGTCGACATAGATCGGGTTTGCGAGGAGCTCTTCGACCGTGGGGGCCGCCGAGCGTGCGAACACCGATTCGTCTGTGATCCGGTCGGTGACCGTGATGTCGAAGGCGTCACTGCCCGCACCTGAACCGAACGAGGTGACAAAGATGCGGTCGCCGGGCTCTGCCACGTCCAGGGTGGCGGCAAGACCGATCATCGAGGCGCCCGAATAGGTGTTGCCGAGGCGGGGCACGACAAGGCCGGGTTTGATCTGTTCGCCCGTGAAGCCGAGCATGCCTGCCACCCGCTGGGGGAACTTCGCATTCGGCTGGTGGAAGATCGCATAGTCGTAGTCAGCGGGACTGGTGCCCCTGTGCTCGAACATCATCTTCGCGGCACCCATGATGTGCTTGAAGTAGCCTGGGTCGCCGGTGAACCGCCCGCCGTGGCGGGGGTAGGGCTGCCCCTCGCGCCGCCAGAAGTCCGGCGTGTCGGTGGTGAACGAGCAGGTGTGGTTGATCTCGGCGATCGGGTCCTCGGTGCCCAGGATCATGGCGCACCCGCCGGCGGCGGCGGTGTACTCCAGTGCGTCACCTGGAGCGCCCTGTGCCACGTCGGCGCCGACGGCGATGCCGTAGCGGACCATACCGCTGCCGACAAGCCCCATGCAGGTCTGCACGGCGGCAGTGCCCGCCTTGCAGGCAAACTCGTAGTCGGCCGCCGTCATCACCGGCGTCGCCCCGATCGCCTCACCGACCGTCGCCGATGTCGGTTTGACGGCATAGGGGTGGGACTCGGAGCCCACATAGATCGCCCCGATGGCGTCCCGGTCGACGTTTCTCCTGATCAGTGCGTTGCGTGTCGCCTCGACGGCGATGGTTGCGGTGTCCTCGTCCATGTCGGGGAGGGACTTCTCCCTCACACCGAGGCCGCCTGAGATCTCCTTGGGGTTGTCGCCCCAGACCTTGGCGATCTCCTCGATGGTGATCCGGTATCTGGGGATCTGCGCCCCATACGTGATGATGCCTACCATTCCTTTTCCCTCAGTGTACTCACAATCTCCTCGACGCCCATTGAGGTGCAGAGGACCGTGATTCGGTCCCGCTCCGCAAGCCGCGGCACGAGCGGGTGGACCTGCTCGGGTTCAAGCCCCTGCAGCACGACACAGCGGGGCTTGAAGGGGGTGACGCGGATGGCGACGAGGGGGGATTTTCCAGTCGATACGTTGGTAAAGATGAGTGCCCGTTCGGTGCTCCACCCATAGATGCGGTTGAACTCGTTGGCCGAGAGGTGCATGATGGCGTTGAGGCTGTTGACCACGGTGTAGCCGAAGATCGTCAGATCGGTCGAGCCGCAGAGTTTGCGGGCGCCGATCGCCTCTGCCAGCGATGGAAGGGACACCGCCGACGCGTAGTCGTGCATGTCATAGATGACATCGTCGTCGTCGAACTGGGTGTAGAGAATTTTTGAAAATCGCTGAATGTATTTGCCGCCGTTCTCCTCGTCGATCGAGAGGATCGCATCGACGATCTTACCGACAACAGCGGTTCCGGGGCTTTTGCGCCGCCCCCCCTCATAGTCGGAGATGACCGAGGGGGAGGTGCCGAGACGCTCGGAGAGCGTGCCCTGCGGAATGCCAAAGCTCATCCGCCACTTCTTCAGCGCCTTCCCCGGCGAGTCCGAGAGCGTAATCTCCCCCGCCATCTTTTCGGCGAGTTGTTTACGCAGTTCGGAGTTCATAGGAGTAGGTGTTGAGCCCTCACATTAAATAATTAACGAATCGCATATCGACAATCTACGAAGTCGAAGGCACAACCCATATATGGGATGCATCTCAATTTTGATATCCATGACCGATGCGGGAGAACTCCAGTGTCTGAAGGTGATCGCCCTGACCGGCGGTCTGTGCGCTTCGCAGAGGATCTCCTCCCAGACGCTTGCCGATGCCCTGAATATCAGTCCTCAAACGGCCTCAAGGCGCCTTCAGGCGCTTGAATCGGCCCTTCTGATCGCCCGCTCCATCCACCCCGACGGGCAGTACGTGGCGATCACGCCGAAGGGTGAGGAGGAGCTGCGGCGGGAGTTCTCCGACTATGCCCGAATCTTTTCCGAGGAGAAGGGGCGCTTTGTATTGACCGGCAGTGTGATCAGCGGTCTCGGGGAGGGGCGCTATTATGTGGATCACCCCCATTACCGCGCGCAGTTCCATGATAAACTCGGGTTTTACGCCTATCCCGGCACCCTGAACATACGGCTGAACGGTGCGAGTGTCGGGGTGAAGCGGAGGCTTGAGGGGCTGAACTGGATCACCATCGATGGATTTCATGCGGACGGCAGGACGTTCGGGGGCGCTCGTTGTCTCCCCTGCCGGATCGGGGATTCGCCGTGTGCTATCGTCCAGCCCGGGCGGAGCCACTACCCCGATGAGATCATCGAGATCATCTCCCCCGATCGCCTGCGGGAAAAGTTTGACCTGAAGGATTCTGATACCGTAACCGTGGAGGTTCACCATGTTTGAAGATGCCTGTGCCGCCCTGAGGGACGGAAAGTTTGTGTTGCTGTACGATTTCGACGACCGTGAACAGGAGACCGACCTGATCATCCGCGCCGATGCGGTCACCCCGCAGGACGTGCTGAGGATGCGCAGGGACGGCGGCGGCCTCATCTGCACGGCCGTCCACCCGCTGGCCGCCGAACGTCTCGGCCTCCCCTTCGCCTCCGATCTGATGCAGAACGTTGCAGCCGCCGAACAGCCCGGCGACATCCCCTACGACCGCCGGAACCACTCGTCCTTCTCGATCTGGGTGAACCACCGGAGCACCTTCACCGGCATCCCGGACCGTGACCGCGCCGTCACGATCAACGCCATCGCCGATCAGGTGAAGCGCTCCCTCAATGGCGGCGGCCACAACTTCGCCGCCGAGTTCAGGACCCCCGGCCATGTCGCCCTCCTCCGTGCCGCCGACGGGCTGCTGGATGTCCGGCGGGGCCAGACCGAACTCTCGATCGCCCTGGCCGAGCTGGCAGGGACCACTCCGGCCGTGGTCGTCTGCGAGATGCTCGATGACGAGAGCGGCCTCGCCCTCACAAAGGAGGACGCCGTCAGATACGGAGCGGAGCACGGTATCCCCTTCATCGGGGGAAGCGAGGTGCTCGAACACTGGGAACACACAAAAAACTGATTTTTTTCTCCAGCTGACCTGAACGTATAGCCGGTATGTGTGCCGGCCCCTTCTCTCTTTTTTCTGACACCTGTGCCGCACCGCTCCCGCCGTTCACATGCCTCCCTGTTCTCATTTTCTCCGATATCCGTATCCAAAATCTGGATCTCTGTCTCAATCTCATGGATATTTGGTTTTGGAAGATCGATCAATCTAATAAAAAATCGTAACAGATATATGCAGATCAATTTCAATAATTGGTATGAAGAAGGATGCCGTAGCCTACCTTGTCACGAGGAGGAGAGGCGATATCGAGCATCAACGAGAGGTTCTTGAGCAATTTTGCAAATACCGCTTTACCATCAATACGGTTTTCAACGATCATCGCGCCGCCAGTACCCCGCCCAGAAAACGGGACGGATACAATGCCATGCTCCAATACTGCCGTGAACATATGGCGCAGTTCGTCATATTTCTCAGCCTCTCCGATATCGCAAGGAACCCTGAAAATGGAATAGATGAGATCCACTCCCTGATTTCCGAGGGTTTCGTTCCTTTTTTCGCAAAAAATGATTTTATTGGGTATGTTGACAACCCAGAACTCAGAACAGAAGCAATCGGACATTTCGTTGAATATATGGGCACCTACGCCGAACGGGTCAGGAAGGCACAGTCCACCTCCCCGCGCCAGGAGTCGCGCACGAAGGGTGCGATCGGACGGCCGAAGGCCCTGAACGAGGGGCAGATCGAGGCGTTGATCACGGTGCGCCGTTCGGGAACCAGCATCTCGCAAATCTGCCGCATGTTCAATGTGAGTCGGAGCACGGTCTCAAAGATCCTGACCGATTACCCCGAGCTGAAGGGGGAATGGAAGGGCAGGCGGCAGGACGCCGAAGAGGCAGGGAGCGAGTGAACCTCGGGGGTGCTATCAGTTCCGACGGTACATCCCTGCCGGCACCTCTATCTCGAAGCGCGCCCCTTCCCCCTCGGCACCGTTCTCCTTGATGGAGAAACCGGTGATCAAGAGCACCTCCCGGACCAGGAATAACCCGAGTCCGGTGTTCCTCCCGACACCGCGTCTGAATATCTTTTCCTTGTCGGCATCAGGAATGCCGGCGCCATCGTCCTCCACGATGACGCGGAGACAGTTCTCCTGCGGTTCGCAGGCGACACGGATATGTTTCACATCGCCGCCATGGCGGAGGGCGTTGTCATAGAAGTTAAAGAAGACCTTTTCAAGCATGGGGTCGGCATAGACTGAATAGCCGTCGGCATCAACCGTGAGGTCGGTGCCGTTGAGGTTGGCGAGCGCCCCGGCCCGTTTCGCCACCTCGGAGAGCGTCTGCCACTCGGGAAGGCGTGCACCGAGTTCCTGGTAACTCTTCATGAAGGCGATATGGCCGATGATCCGGTCGATGGCTGCCTGCTGCTGGTTGAAAAATGGTTGTAAGGCCGGATCTGCGATTGAATCGACGAGGATATCCTGGTAGCCCTGGATCACGGTGAGCTGATTCAGGATGTCGTGGCGGGTGATGCTCCCGAGGAGGGAGAGCTTGGAGTTCATCTGCCTGAGCGTCTCCTCGGTCTGTTTGATGTGATCGATGCTGTGAATCACCGTCTCGACCGCGACCAGCGTCCCCTTGCTGTCATACTCCGGGATCACGTACTCTTCTGCCCAGATGTAGTGACCATCCCTGTGACGGTAGCGGTACTGCAACGGTCTGTTCACATGCTGTTCCGGGTGTCGCTGCATGTCCATGAACCGTTCCCGGTCTTCGGGATGGATAACTTTCAGGCCGAAGAACGGATCACGGAACACCTCTTCTCTGGAGTAACCAATGAATTCCTCCCATGAGGGGCTGAGATAGTCGACGTTTGGCGGACCGTCGGGCTGCATCACAAGCCGCATCGAGACGTCCTTTGTCCCCTCGACAAAGGACCTGAACCGTGTCACACTCTCCTGGAGGCGTTTCTCGGCACGGCCGCGGAGATAGATCTCGGCAAATGTGTCGGCGAGGATGTGGAAGATGGCGATTTCGTCCTCGTCCCATTCCCGTTCCCCGAGAATGGAATGAAACAGGAGGAACCCATAGGGCCGATCGTTCCTGGTGATGGGCTGGCAGAATGTCGACCTGACATTGAAATGCTCCAGGATCTCCCGTTCGGCCGCCGCCTGGGGCGGGAGGTCCGCGGTCCGGGAGATCCGGAACGGCCGCGATGTCTGCAGCTGCTCCATCCACCAGGGGTGGTCGCCGGTCATGAGGCAAACCGCCACCTCCCGCGCCGGTGGCAACCCCTCGAGACACCACTCATAGACTACCTCGACACCCCGCTGTTCGGTGTCCAGCCAGAAGAGGTGGGCGGCATCGGCACCGATCACCCCGCATATGGACCCGAGGGCAGCGGTGAATCCCTCCTCCATCTGTTCGCTCTTAAGGTTCAGCAGGCGGGTGGAGATGCTGCTGACCATCACCTCCATCTCTGCCCTCCTGCGAAGCCGCATCTCCAGGTGTTTCTGGTCGGTGATGTCGATGCAGGAGACGATCCCTGCGGTCTTCCCCCTGAAGAGCGCCTTTTTACCCACCACACGCACCCAGCGCTCCATACCGTCACGCCTGATCACCGGGAGTTCATGGACGTGCTGGGGGTTCTCGCCGAAGAGATCGTCCCTGATGATACGGGCGAGGGCGTCCCATCTCTCTTCCGGGATAAAATCAAAGAGGCTCACCTCCTCAAAGTTATCGACCGGGTCGCACCCCATGATCTTCAGGGCGGCACCATTGGCAAACACGATCCTGAGAGTTTCGGCGTCGAGCACGAACATGCCGTCCAGGGTGGTGTCGAAGATCGTCCGGTAGGCCTCCTCGCTCTGCCGCAGAAGAGTTTCCATTCTCTTCTGCTCCGAGATGTCCCTGGCGATGACAAGGGCCATCCACTCTTCGTCCTTCTGGATACCTGAGATCGTCACCTCGACCGGAAAGGTGTCGCCGCCATTTCGCCGCCCTTCCATGCGGTGCGCACATGCGGTCAGGGGACTGGTTCCTGTCGTCATGAGCTCTTTCCGCTGCTTCCTGAAGCGTTCGACGTCTCCCTCCCCATTCTGGATGCATTCCTGCAGTCTGCGGCAACCGATCTCCTGAAACGAGAAACCGAACATCCGCTCCGCCGCCGGGTTCCAGTAGTGCACCCGGTCCTGCCCGTCGGCGATGATGATGGCGTCCTGTGCACGTTCTGCAATCGCCTTGAATTTTTCCTGGTTCTCGATGAGAATCTGGTTGGTCTGGAACCAGATGACCACTCTGCCGATGGTCTCGGATACATTGTTGAGAATCCGGTATTCTTCCGGTGCCCATCTTCGTCCGGGACAGGCGCTCTCGATCCCGAAAAAACCCCAGAATGTGCCTTTAATCATGATCGGGACGAGGAGGATCGATGCGTGCCCATATTCTGCCAGCCATGCTGCCTCATCGACCGGGAGAGTGTCGATTGCCCCTTCGACGCTCTCGCCGCCCTGGAATATCTGCTGCCAGCGCAGGGGGTAGGAGTGGGCGACGGCCATTTTCGGCTGGAAGGTCTGGATCTCTGATCCGCCCTCCTTCTGGTTCCAGGTGATCAGGGCGGCGGCCGACGGCTGGTGTTCGCCCACGTCCATCTCCTTCCAGAGGTGCGCCCGACCCACCGTGAGGGTTCCGGTGATCTGGCCGATGGCATCTGAAATCATTTTGATGCTGTCTTCACCTGTAAGGATGTCATTGCTGCCTGCGATGATCCTGAGCACCCGTTCGCCGAAGGCCATGGAGTCGCTGATGGTCCTGATCTCGGTGATGTCCCGGGCCACCGCCTGGTAGGCACAGATGTTTCCGTCGGGATCGAAGAACGCCCGGTCTGAGGAGCGTATCCAGCGTATCCGCCCATCGGCGAGCTGGATGCGGTGGGTGATCTCCCGCACCGGTATCTCGGGCGAGAGCGAGTGCAGGTGTTCCTGCACGAGGCGCCGCTCCTCGGGCAGCGGCAGTGCGTTCATCCGGTTCTCCTCTGTGCTCCGGGGTTCTATGCCAAAAAATGCACAGAACGCCGGGTTTGCGTATGTGATCCGTCCGTCCGGGAGAAAACGGGCGATCATCTCGTTCTGGTCTTCGACGATGCTCCTGAACCGGTGTTCTGATTCCTGGTGGGCGATTTCCGCCGTGCGGCGTCGGTGCGACTGCTGGATCAGGTTTCTGAGCTCTACAAACTGGGTCGAGGTGTCAGCGCTTTTCTGGAGATAGTAGTCGGCACCGCTGTTCAATGCCTCGATCGCCACGTCTTCCCTGCTCTTTCCGGTGAAGAGAATGAAGGGGATGAAGTTCTCGCGTGCCCTGAGTTCCTTGAGGAATGCGATGCCGTCCATCCCCGGCATCTGGTAGTCCGAGACGATGGCGTCATAGGTGCCCCTGGCGATCAGGTCAAGTGCCGCCGCTGCATCGGGTGCAGTTGTGACCCTGATCCCTCCATCGATCTCGAGAAATGCCGTTGCGATCTCTGAGAGGTGGGGTTCGTCATCGACATAGAGGACCGATATCATCCCAGTCTGCCCCTGCCGCCGGCGCCCTCCGGGGAACGGGGGGCCGGCGGCGTCTAATTTCTCAGGATGCAGCAATCATATTTATAGATTATTATGTTTATTTTGTGTGTTAATCGCTAAAAATATCTTAAAATGAGTTATTGTGGTCCAAATCAGAAAATTGAGCCAATATCATCTTTTATCGCAGACGGGGATGGATCCCCTCTGCATCTCTCAAAAAATGGGGCCCCTGAGGGGCTTACATGTCTATCTGGGCGAGGGCGTCGTAGACCATCTGCCGGTAGGCCGCCAGATCGACGCGGTAGCGCTCCTGCGCCTTTTTTCTGTCGTCCTTCTTTACCTGGTCTTCCTCGTCATCCTCTGGAGTCTCGAGGGCGTCGATGCGCCGGACCGTCTCTTCGGCGGCGTCCAGGACCCAGCAGTCCCGCATCTCCCGGTCCACGACGGTCACCGATTCGGCCCGGATCGAGACGAAGACCCGTCCGTCGGGAGCGTCATAGACGTTCGGTTTGCCGACCACAGCAACAAATGCCGGTGGATCGATCCGGGAGACCTGGGTCATTGCCTCGCCCTGGTACGAACTTGCCGTCACATAGAAGGTGCCGGTGGGGTCGACGACCCGCACCGAGTAGAAGATGTTCTGCTCGCCGCGTTTCTCCTTCTGGGTCATCGAACCCACGAAGAACACCCGGTTGCAGCGCTCGCCGGTCGGCAGCAGCACATAGGTCGGGCTCTTCTCGTCCTCGCCGTCCTTGAAGTGGTGGGTGGCCTCCCGCAGTTCGGCCGCAAACACCCGGCGGGCGGGCTCGCGCTCATAGCGCGGTGTGATTGCTCGTTCAGCTGGCATTCATCTCACCTCCGAGATGGTTGAGGAGGGCGGCATGCCGCTCACGATCAGGTCCGAGGGGTCTGCACTCCCTGACGAGCAGGGTATCCCCCAGGTCGCTGCCGGTGCAGGCATAGTAGCGCCCCATCATCCCGTCGCGCAGACGGTAGAAGACATCGTCCATGCCGAGCGGGCTCTCGGTCGCCATCTTCACCGCCTCATCGAGGCTGAGGCCGCTGAGGGCCTCGACGGCCTCGCGCTGCATCAGGATATTGTGTGCCTTCTGCCCGTCATCGAGCACGGCCTTGATCCGCAGGTCGTACCTGAAGTCTGTCTGGATCTCGTGGACCGTGCAGTAGTTCCGCTTCGAGAGGACGCGGTTGCACCCCTCCACCGGACAGCGCTTGATCAGGCCCGAACCCGGGCCGACATTCACGATTGCGCCGGAAATAGTCGTGCCGCCGGTCCCGACCTCGAGGGTGGCGCCCTCCTCTGCGAGGAGCATCGCCCCGTTGAGGGTGATGGAGAGGCGCCCCTGGTACTCGTCGACGGTTGCATAATAGATGGTATAGACCGTGTTCGGGCTGAGGGGTTCGACCCCCTCCTCCTTCCAGATGGTGAACTTCGTTGTGCCTGACTCGTCGCCGACGATGCCGGTCTGGAGGATCCGCTCGTGCCGGTTTTCCCACTCCTGGACCATCTTCACCCTGACGCTGGCGACGCCCGGGGCAAGGTCCCGCACCGGGATCACGGCAGGGACGATCGGGGTGTCGCTCTCGATCCCGGTCAGGCTCGTCTCCTCGCCGATGCTCAGCCGTTGCGCCCCCCTGAACTGGCCGACCGAGGCGTTTTCAATCCTATACCACCGCCCGTACTCCATCTTCGGGGCGCCGGCACTTGCCCATGCCACAAAGGTCATGGCGCCCTCCGGGTAGGCGATGATCCCGCTCTGGGCGATGGATGGGCTGCCCGGCGTGGTGAGGGCGACCACCTTGCCGGTGATGCTCTCTTTTTTGAGCGTACCGGCGGGGCCTGAGGCGACCTCGATCTCGCCACTGTCCACAGAATAGTTGGCGGTGTTGAGGGTGATGGAGAGGCGCCCCTGGTATTCTTCGACGGTTGCAAAACGGATTGCGTAGACGGTATCGGGGGCGAGGGGCGTTTTGCCCTCTTCCTTCCAGATGGTGAACTTTATTCTGCCGCTCTCGTCGCCGACAAGCCCGGTCTGGAGGATCCGCTCGTGTCGGTTTTCCCATTCCTGGACCATCTTCACCCTGACGCTGGCGATTCCGGGCCTGAGATCATCAACGTTTATATACGCGGGTGTGACCGGAGCCCTGTCCTCGATGGGTGTGATCGTGGTGCCCTGGTGGAGGTTCACCTTGGGGACGCCGCGGTACTCGTCCACCACCGCCGATTCAAAGCGATACCACTGACCTGCCTCGAGGGGTTCATGCCCGGCACGCGCCCACATCGTGAACTGAATCGCTCCCGAGGCGTCGGCGATGACCCCGCTCTGGGCGATCGCATCGGTCGGCGGGATGGTGATCGAGACCACCTGACCCTCGATCGTCACCCATTCGCCGGTCACCAGTCCCCCGATCTCCCGTTCCGTCGTTGTCTGGGTGGGGGAGAGGGAGAGGTTGTACTGCCTGCCGAGGTCTGCGGTCACCGTGCGTTCGGCCTCAGGGAGGTTCACCCCGAACTCCTCGACAAGGGTCTGCAGTTTTCGCATTACGAGGGCCGGATCGACCTCCACGTTCTGGGTCTGGAATTTCCGGGAGATTCTTTCTGCTGCTTCGTTCAGGTCCATATAGATCTCCAGATGAGCGTCAGTGACAGCGGGATATATAGCCATAGGGTGGGCGGTGTGAAAGTGTCGGCCCCCTTCATATCTTATATACTTCGGGGGCTAATACGGTTGATATGGCGATCACCGCTGAAAGTACAATTCTGGAGCTCCTCCAGGAAAAACCGGAATCTGCAGATGTCCTGATGCGTTTTGGCATGGGCTGCCTCGGATGTGCGATCGGCCGTGGAGAGAGCATCCGCCAGGCGGCGGCGGCACACGGGATCCCGCTCGAGGAACTCCTCGGGGCGCTCGGCATTTCCGAACAGTAACCCTTTTTTCCTCGTATCGGTGTTTCCCGCCGGAGGGCGGAGCGGCATTTCTTCACCGTCACCGGCAGTTCTGTATCCTGTCCTGCCCCGTGCTCTGGCGAGGGTGAATCCTGAAAATCCTCTCTATGTCTGCCTGATCTCCGGTCAGGCCGCGGGTGGATCCGGCACCGTTGTTTCACCCTCGCCGACCCGCTCCGTTTTTGCAGCCTTTATCAGGTGCTTCATCTGTCGGGCTGCCCCGGTCACGTCCTCCTGCCCGACGACGGCGGAGATTACGGCGATGCCGTCGGCACCTGCGGCGACCACCTCCGCCACATTCGCCGGTGTGATCCCGCCGATCGCCACAAGCGGGACGGTGACCGAGGAGCGGATCGCCCGCAGCACTGCAAGCCCCTGCCCCGGTCCCGCATCGCTCTTGGAGTCCGTCGAGAAGGTCGGGCTGAGGGCAACATAATCGGCACCCGCCGCCTCTGCCGCCACCGCCTCGGCGACGTTCCCGACCGAGACCCCGATGATGAATCCCGGCGGGGCGATCGCCCGCACCGCCGCCGGGGTGATGTCCTCCTGACCGAGATGAACGCCGTCGGCATCGGCCGCCAGGGCAAGATCCGGGTGATCGTTCACGATGAAGAGGGCGCCCGCCTCCCGGGTGACCTCCCGGATCGCCCGCCCCGCCTGCAGCAGGTCGGCGATGTCCATCTCTTTGTCCCTGAGCTGGACGACGTCCGCCCCGCCGGCAACGGCATGGCGGACCTGCTCGATATGGGATCGGCCGCGGCCGATCCGTGCATCGGTGACGACATAGAGGTCGTAGCCCATCAGGCGGCCTCCAGCCGCGCACCGCCCGCCAGGTCTTCGGGCGTGAGGGCATAGAGTTCGTCGAAGAGCCCTGTCCTGAAGGAATATGGTCCTCTGGCCGCGGCGGCGCCCCTCTCCCCCGCAAGCCCGAAGGCACACAGCGCTGCGGCGGCCCCGGAGAGGGGATCGTCGGCGACGGCGACAAAACAGCCGACCACCGACGAGGCCATGCAGCCGGTGCCGGAGAGGCGGTCCATCAGGGGATCGCCGTTTTGCACCAGCACGCACCGCTCGCCATCGGTGACGACGTCCACTATGCCGGTCATCGCCACCACCGTCCCGGTCGCCCGGGCGCAGGTGCGGGCGGTCTCGACGGCGTCGCCGTCACACCCGCCCGAGTCCACGCCCCGCACCGTCCCGCCGGTCCCGGCGAGCACCCCGATCTCTCCGGCATTCCCCTTCAGGACGGCAACCTCCACCTCCTCAAGGATCCTGAGCACGCTCTCGGTCCGCAGGGCGGTCGCCCCGGCACCCACGGGATCGAGAATGACAGGCACGCCGCATTCGTTTGCCCGTCTGCCCGCCCTGAGCATCGACTCCACCTGGGCCGGGTCCAGGGTCCCGATGTTCAGCACCAGCGCACCGGCCGCCGCCGCCATCTCTGCCGACTCTTCGGCGGCCCCGGCCATCACCGGGGCGCCGCCGGCGCAGATGGTGATGTTGGCGCAGTCATTGATCGTCACGGTGTTGGTGATGTGGTGCACGAGCGGTCGTTTCTCCCTGACCAGCCCGAGGAGTGCGGCAGATGTCTGTGCGTCCATGATACTCTCCGCGTGGGGGCACATCCGTGCCCCTGCTGCAGGATCTGTTGGTCGGCTGAGGTGAAGAGGTCTTGCGATGGGGCCGGTGCCGTCGCCTCTCAGAGTGACGCAATTCGAAAAAAGGGATCTGCCCCGGTCCGGGCCCTGATATTTTCCTTCAGGCCCCTGACCGCTTCGTATCCAGTGTTGCCCTGAGCTTTTTCAGCTCGTCGAGGGACGCCTCGGGATTCTGTTTGTAATAGTCGGCAACCTCCGGGATGTGGAGGAGAGTGCAGCGGCTGCAGCTCCAGACCTGCCCGCCCGAGGAACTCTCCACCCAGTGGCCCAGATCGCCGTCCCTGCATGGGTAATAGGGGCAGTAACAGAAATCGCAGACCTGTCCGGGGAAATGGCAGGGATAATAGGGGCACCCCTCGGGTTGCCACTCCACCCAGTGATCGCCGTTGTAGCGGCTGAAGATGAAATACGACGGCCCTGTGTCCTCCACCCGCCCCTCCTGCCGGTCGAGCGCCGCCGCGACCCCCCTGAGCACGGCGGCATAGATGCGCATCCCGGCGGCGGTGAGGGGGCCGGCATATTCGTGGACGACCTCCCCCTCGGAGGCGGCAATCACGGCGTCGGTCGTCGTGCCGGTGAAGGTCCGACCGAGGTCGCGGAGCGCCCGGGTCTTTGCCTCGGTGACGGTGATGATCGCCCCCAGCAGTGCGGCGTCGGAAAAGCCCTCCCGCGAGGTGACGATGATATTGATCGTATGGGGAACGGCGGGGTCAGGGTTGGGGTTGGTGACGCCGGCCGTCACGAACACCGTGATGAAGTCGTACTGCAGGATGCAGAGATGGCGCATCGGCACCGCCGTCAGCAGCCCGAATGCGTCCTCCCCCATGCCTGCGGCATCGGTGATCTCCCGCAGGTGGCGGGAGGGATCGGCGTGCCCGAAGTGTTCAGGGACTGTATGGTTGAGCAGGGTCGAGACCGTGCCCAGACCGCCGTTGACACCGGTGCTCGCCGCCCTGAACGAGCCGCGGACAAACAGGGTGTCGGCGCTGTAATAGTATCTCATGCAACGGTATAGCGGACGCGGTCCTTGAGTTCCTGCTGTTTGCCGGCGTTCCAGCCCGAAACATCCTGCAGGTATCCGGTGACGCGGCTGATCTGGCTGACATCGTGGCAGCCGCACTCCGGGCAGACCGCCGCACCGCAGAGGGGGCAGTACTCGATCCCGGAGACGACCTCGTGGGAACAGTGGGTGTGGTCGAGGGGGCACATGATCTCCAGTTCGGTCTCCCCGCAGACCGGGCAGGGCGTGGCGTCCACCACATGGTTGCAGGTGTGGCACTTATAGCGCCGCTCCTCCACCGGGATGTCTTCAAGCCGTTTGTATTTCTGTGCCAGCGCACGCTGCTCCTCGGTCCACTGCATGCATACAGATCCCGGCCCAAAATATAAATGTGCATTGGATTGCGCATATTTCTGGGACGGAATGGCGGGTCGATGCGATGCCGTTCCGGTCACGGTGAGAACCTATTTGTATCATCTCCTCGCATCTGTGGTTATGCATTATCCAGCCCGACGCATGCCGCCGCTTCTTCTGGCATGCGTCCTGCTCTGTATCTGCGTCGTATCGCCTGCGGCGGCGGGATGGGCCGGATCGACCGGCCTGAACCTCCCGCCGATCGGCGGTGATAACGGCAACCTCTCCGGCAATGGCTCGGTCTTCGGGAGTAGTGGCGCCGATCCTGCGCCTTCTCTCCCGGCGGCCCCGGATCCGTCCGACTATGATGCGATGGCGGCCTATCTGGTGGAACAGGCGCGCCTGTCCATGAGTGGATCGGCCGCCGGTGCACAGGACGTGATGGTCACCATCTATTCGGTGATCACCGATCCCGACCTCGCCGATCCCGACTATCTGGGCCGGGAGAAGGTGGTGAAGGTGGACGTGATCCTGAACTCCTCCCGCGGCACGCTGGGGGACACGCTCTGGGCCTATGAGGTCGACGCCACCAGGATTGCAGAGACCCTCTTCGATGGCGATCAGAAGGGGCGGACCGCCTGTGTTGCAGTCTTTTTCAGGGAGAAGGCGGGAGGAGATCCGCTGATGAAACTGGTCCTGGACGCAAAGACCGCTGCCGTATTCGATCAGTCATGGGACGGCACCTCCTATATCAGGCTGAAGCACTGGTCTGACGCCGCCGTCAGCAGCAGATACCGGGGTGTTGGATTTGAGGACCCGTCGTCGGCGATGGTTCCCGGACAGGAGATCGTTACGACAGTGGCGGTGCCTTGTGACGAGGAGGCGTTCAGGAATGCCGTGATCGATGCAACGGCCGATATCGCAGCGACGGCGAGTGAGATGTCAATCCAGTCCATCGATCAGGATTACGGGGCGGTAGCGGCGTCCGCCCTCGCCCTGACAACGTCCGCCCGCACCTATGAGGAAGAATTCTCGGCCTATGATGTCCCGGATAGCTATGAAGGCCTGAAGGACGAGTTCATTGCCGCCCTCGATTGTTATGTGGACGCCGGTTCGGCGATCTGGTACGGCGCCACCTTCACCGACGGCGCCGCCATCGAACTCGGGAACGAATACCTGGTCGAGGGGCAGGACGCCCTGAACGGAGTGCTCGGCGGGCTGAACCTCCGGCAGGTCGAGGACTCAACCCTCACCCTCCAGTCCACCGACCTCTATCCGGACGCCCTCGACCTCGGCGAACCCTACCGCTTCGTGGACAGCCGCGAAGTGAACAAGATCTCCGTGCGTCCCCGCTCCTACACCTCCTGGGGGAGTTATACTCTCGGCACCGGTGAGGACGCCGTCGAGGTCCGCGCCCCCTACGGCAGAGAGTATCTCTTCGTGCTCGTGGAGGTCAACCATATCGGGTATTATGGCGGCGGCAGTTCGAGATACCGCACCCCGAAACCAACCGATTTCACGCTGATCACCGGCGGCGATGAATATACCCCCTCCCAGCCGTCCGGATATGTCCGGGGTGTCGGTTCGGTCTATATCTCTGATTATGTTGATAAATCAGATTTTAGCACCGGTTATCTCGTATTCGAGGTCCCGGAATCCTTCGACCCGGAGGATACCTATCTGAGGGCGAAGATCACCGGGATCGGCACGCCGATCTGGAAACTCTCTGAATAACTTTTTTCTCTCTCCTGGTCAGGATCTGCACAACCGGGATGAAATCGGCTTTTTTCCGGTGGTGGCGGGTGGTGTCGCCCCTCCTTAATTTGATAGGGAGGGGTCGTCCCCTCACGGTCCATCCTCTTGTAGGACAGATCACCGGAAAGGCGCCGGCTGTTGCCTGCATGTACGTGCGAAGACTTCAAAATCGAGATGTACCGGGGGGTCCCGGCACCGGTGCCTCAGAAGACTCATAGGGTTCGTCACCGCCCCCCTACGGGGCTCGGAACGATTGATTATCTCATCATCGGCGGTAGGGTGCATATGCCCGCGCCGCCGCCGCCGGGTCTTCTGCACCATAGATGGAGCGCCCGACGATCATGCCGTCGACGAGGGCTGCGATCGCCGCCGGGTCGCCGCCCTGCGCCCCGATGCCCGGGGAAAGGATCTTCTTCGTCCCGACCTGCTCCCGCAGGGCACGCACCCGTTCCGGGCGGGTGGCCGGGGCGATGATCCCGTCCGCCCCGGTCTCGGCGACGATGGCGCAGAGGCGTTCGGGGACGCCCTCAGAGAAGAAGGTGCGGGCGCCGGGATGACTCATCTCGGCGACCACATAACACTCACCGCCGGCAGCACGGGCGGCATCGACGCAGGCAAGCACCGAGTCCGGTCCCGGAAAGCCCTGGGCGATCACGGCGGAAAAACCGGCCGCAAACACCTGTTCGCAGATCAGGGTGTTGGTGTTCGGGATGTCGGCCACCTTGAAGTCGGCGATGAGCGGGAGGCCCAGTTCGGCGAGGTCATGTGCGATCCCGAGTCCGGCGGCGAGCACCAGCGGGTAGCCGACCTTGATCGCATCCGCCTCGGGAGCGACGGCGGCGGCGATGCGGAGCGCTTCACTGCGGTCGGTGACATCCAGGGAGAGGATCAGGTCAGTCATGCTCCAGCCTCTCCAGCACGGCGGCGGTGATCAGGGGCAGGTTGATGGTGGCGTCCCCGTAGACCGTGATCGCCGCGGCGTCCTCGTTGATCTTCCCCCAGGACTGCGCCTCGGTGAGGGTAGCGCCCGAGAGTCCCCCCAGGTCCGGGCGGTCACCGGTGAGCTGGACGGCATAGTCAAAGCCCGATGGGGTGATGAGTTTGCTCTGGAAGATGAAGTTCTTCGGCACCCCGCCGCCCACAAGGAAGGCGCCGGCATGCTCGGCGGCATAGCAGCGGTCGATGATCTCCCGCATGTCGCCGAAGGCGTCGACGGTGATCCCGTGCATCTGGTTGTAGACCCAGAACTGCAACCCGAGCATCGAGTCCTGGACCGCCGGGCAGAAGACCGGGACGTCATACCTCGCCGCCGTCGCCAGGATCCCGCTCTCCAGGCGCTCGCCGATGTGGCGGAGGAGCCCGGAGATCGAAACCGTCGAGCGGTCCGGTATATCGGAGAGGCAGTCCTGCATGAACTCCTCCAGGCGGACGAAGGCCTCGTCCGGAAGGAAGATGTCGTAGATCCGGTTGATCTCCTCGTGCCGCAGTTCGACATCGTCACAGACAGCGCTGCCCCGGTAGTGGTGGCAGCCGATCGCCTCGATGGTGTCGTGGGTGAGGTTGGCGCCGGTGGAGACCAGGATGTCGATATGCCCCCTCTCGATGAGATCGCTGACGATCCCGCCCATTCCGGCCGGGACCATCGCACCCGCGAGCCCGAAGAAATTCGTCGACGCCTCATCCCTGAGCATCGTCTCGTAGATGTCGGTCGCCCGGGCAAGCGCCCCGCCGTTGTATGCCCCTGCCCCAGCGATTGCACGCACAAGGGCATCGGCCGTCATGTCCGGGGCGGGCTTAAGTTGCCTGACCGGTTCTGCGCATTCTTCCCTGTTGGATTCCATTGAGCACCAGTTAGGTGTACTCTCTTGTGCTCCCATTCATTAACAGTTGTGAAGGTGGTATTCCTCCGGGTATTTCAGCCGATCCCTGTCATCTGCTTGCAGCGCCCCTGGATATTCAGGCGCACCACCGGTACGTTTCCATGGAATCGATGCGCGAGGATCGCCGGAGATACAAAAAATAGGTGGATATGTTTCACTTGAAGTAGACGCCGACGTCGCGCATCTTACTGAAGCGTGCGATATTGATGACGAGTGGGGTGATGGCCTCGATGTATGGCGAGACCGCCAGGGGGCCGGCATCCAGGGACTTCAGTTCTGAGACCGATTCGACCAGCTCCATGACCGTCTTCTTGGCGTCGTCAAAGTCCGAGCAGACACAGACCGAATAGTCAAGGGGCTCTGAGAGTTTCTGCCATTTTCCGGCCGGAATATTGTTGAAGGCGGCGACGACCTTTGAGTCGGGCAGGAGTTTCTGGAGTTTGAGGGCCGCCGATCCCTCCGCAGGGGGATCGTACCTGAAGTAGTCGGTCCTGACCATCGGGTTCATCAGGCTGATGACGGTCTTGCCCTCGAGCCCGGTAAGGCCCTTGATTGTCTGTTCAAGGTTCTCGGCCGGGATCGAGAAGACAACGATATCTGATTCGTCCACAACGCCCTGGTTGGTTGTCGGGAGCAGGTCGAAGGGGAGGCCGAGCACCTTGAGGGCATACTCGCAGAGTTCGCAGGCGGCCTGGGCCTTCTCCTCGATGCGAGATCCGATGAGTACGGAGTGGTTCTGTGATAGCCGCAATGCCATCCCCTGACCGATGCCGCCGGTGCCGCCGATGATTCCCACTTTCATGCTCTGCCTATCTACCCGGAAGATATTGTATTTTGTGCCGGAGTGCGGGATCACCTCTCTTTAATGGAGGTTTCAATCGGATCCAGGGGTAGAGGGGTGTCCCTCTGGTCCAGGCCCTCCCTGACCTGCGGTCTGGAGAGATGGCGCCTCGCCACCGGCGGAACCTCGAACCAGCCCTTCTGCACGGACCTGGGCCTGAGGGAGGTCTCCGGTTCCTGTGCCCGTGCCCCGCATTTTCGGCACTTATACCCCTTCTCCCTCCCGGCCGAGGTCATCCGGCTTCCACAGGTCGGGCATAACGGCGGTCTGTATATTGTATCCTCTGAAAGGGTGTCAATGCGGATCTTTTCCAGGTTGAGTGCTCCATGCCTGCAGCTCCCGCAGGCGAGCACGGTGTCGCCAGGCACCAGCCCTCGTACAACCTCCCTGAACCCTTTTGTCGGTTCAAAGGCCATGCAGGCGAGATGTTTGTCCCCGTCTTCAAGGAGGGCTCTGACATGCCCCCCTTCACCGGTCGACGCCCGTTCCGCCACCCGTCCGCGGACTCGGTAGGAGCGTCCCTCCAGGAGGGTCCCGATCTCCCCGTCGATCAGGTGGGCGTCGGTGCCCTGGTTGGTGATCCAGACTGTCAGGCGTTCGGGCTCCTCGGCCCGGATCATCGATCCGGCCTCCTGCACCCATGCCGCCGACTCCCCCCTGATCCCGTAGAGCACGGGGTCCGGGGTGTGGGGCACACAGACGACGACACCGTTTTGCCGGTCCACTGAGTCCCAGGTGTGGGGGTAGGTCGCCGCCTCGGCGGCAAAGACGGATGAGCGTTCCACTGCACGCCGTGTCCCCCAGCATTCCGGCCGGCGATAGGCCAGTAGTTCCCAGGTCCGGTCGGGAAGTTCACTTGCAACACCTGCCGTCGCCCCGATCAGCCCCCGTCCGTTCTTCCAGCCGCGGTAGAGGGCGGCGCTCTCCTCCAGCAGGTCGCAGGCCTCCTCGATCGAACAGAAATGGCGGACGGCCTTCCAGTAGAATGCGGGGTCGGGCCGCTCTTCGACCACCACCAGCCCCGGATTGGTGTTCTCGCAGGAAAGATCGGCGAACTCGTCGATGGCGGCGGCGGCGATCCCGAACGCTCTCTCCGGATCGCCCCGCGCCTCGATGCACACCGTCGCATTCCCCCGCGTCTTGTAGGGAGCGTTCGGGTTCAGGCGCACAAGGCGCATCTCGACTACCTCCATTCCGCCCTCGCGCAACCGTTCCCCGAGCACGGCCCCGAGGTAGGTCGTGCACATCCCGGCCGGGGAGTCGGTGTCGTCGATCCCGATGAACATAAAGCGATTATTTATTAGGGTGTCCTCCTATATCCACCTTTAACGAGTGGTCATGTCCCAGGAGCACCTTCTTGATATGGTTGTCAGCGTGATGCTGACGGCTGGATATGACGTTTCCGAACGGTGTAGCATGCGCCCCAGGTCGTTTGACCTCATCGCCGGGAACGGCAGGGTTCTTCTGGTCATCAAGGTCGTCTCCCATATCGATTCTGTCTCTGAGGAGATCGCACGGGACATGGACATCATCGCCCGCCACATGCGTGCCTCTCCCATGATCATCGGCGACCGGGCCCGTGATTCCGATCTTGAGCGGGGCACCGTGTATGTGCGCTATGGCATCTATGCGATCAGTCCGGCCACTCTCTATGACTTTCTCGTCGAGGAGGTGCCGCCCCTCATCTATGCCCAGCCCGGCGGGCTGTATGTGAATATCAATGGCGGTGTGCTGAAGGGGCTGCGTGAACGCCACCAGCTCTCTCTCGGTGATCTTGCCCGCCACCTGGGGGTCTCACGACGGACGATCTCGAAGTACGAGGACGGCATGAGCACCTCACTTGAGGTCGCCATCGAGCTCGAAGAGATCTTTGACGAGGCGGTGGTGGAGTCGATCGACCTGCTTTCGTACTCTCCGTCCTCGGAACGAGAGGAGCAAGTTCCCCATTCTGATTTCATTCCTGATTTCGATCGTATCGGGGTTGAAGTCCACCAGATGCGCCGCGCTCCATTTCAGGCGCTTGCAATGGCCGAAGATGAGATGATCCTTGCCTGTTACGGGACGGCCCAGCGGATCGTCAAGCGAGCGGCCCTGATCGGCAACATCTCTCAGGTGACCCGAACTCATGCGATCTGTGTCATATCCGACTCCAGGAAGAAGAAGAGGATTGGAAAGACGCTGGTTGTCGGAGAGGTGCATCTGAGCGGTCTTGAGGATAGCTCCGACCTCATCGAGATGATCAACCACTGATAAATTTTATATAGAACTACAAACCTACTTTTTTACGCTAATTTATACGGTGATATGCAATGTCTCAGCAACTGGGAGGACAACCAATCCTTATTCTGAAAGAAGGGAGCTCCCGCACCCGCGGGCGTGACGCACAGAGCATCAACATCGCCGCAGCCAAGGCCGTCGCCTCGGCTGTGCGCACGACGCTCGGCCCGAAGGGCATGGACAAGATGCTCGTCGACACCATCGGTGACGTCGTCATCACGAACGACGGTGTGACCATTCTCAAGGAGATGGACATCGAGCACCCGGCCGCCAAGATGATGGTCGAGGTCGCCAAGACGCAGGACGACGAGGTCGGCGACGGCACCACCACCGCAGTCGTTGTGGCCGGCGAACTCCTCAAGCGCTCCGAGGACCTCCTCGAGCAGGACGTTCACCCCACGGTGATCGCACAGGGCTACCGCCTGGCCGCCGAGAAGGCGATCGAACTTGTCAGGGACCTTGCCATCGACATCAAGCCCGACGACGTTGAGGCGCTCAAGAAGATCGCCGGCACCGCCATGACCGGCAAGGGCGCCGAGGCCTCCAAGGACAAACTCTGTGACCTCATCGTCAAGGCCGTCACGATGGTCGCCGACGAGGACGGCACCGTCGACACCGACTACGTCAAGATCGAGAAGAAGGTCGGCGGCACCATCGAGGACTCGGAGATCATCGAGGGTATGCTCATCGACAAGGAGCGTGTCCACCCGGCCATGCCGAAGACGGTCAACGACGCAAAGATCCTGCTCCTGAACGCCGCCGTCGAGTTCAAGAAGACCGAGGTCGACGCCGAGATCAACATCACGAGCCCCGACCAGCTCCAGATGTTCCTGGATGAGGAGGAGCGGATGATCCGCGCCATCGTCGACAAGATCGTCGCCTCCGGTGCGAACGTTCTCTTCTGCCAGAAGGGCATCGACGACATCGCCCAGCACTACCTGGCCAAGGCCGGCATCTTCGCCACCCGCCGTGTGAAGAAGAGCGACATGGAGAAGCTCGCCCGCGCCACCGGCGCCTCCCTGGTCTCCTCCATCGACGCCATCTCCGGTGACGAACTCGGGTTCGCCGGTATCGTCGAGGAGCGCAAGGTTTCCGGCGAGGACATGATCTTCGTCGAGCAGTGCAAGAACCCCAAGGCGGTCTCGATCATCATCAAGGGCGGCACCGAGCATGTCGTCGACGAGCTGGACCGCGCCATCGAGGACGCCCTCCGCGTTGTCGAGGTTGCCATCCGCGACAGGAAGTTCGTGGCCGGCGGCGGTTCCCCCGAGGTCGAGCTCTCCCTGCGTCTGCGGGAGTACGCCGCCACCGTCGGCGGACGTGCACAGCTCGCCATCGAGGCCTTTGCAAACGCCCTCGAGATCATCCCGAGAACCCTGGCCGAGAACGCCGGTCTCGACCCGATCGACACCCTGGTCGACCTCCGTGCGGCCCACGAGCAGGGTCAGAAGACCGCCGGTCTCGACGTCTACTCCGGCAAGGCCGGCGACATGCTCGAGAAGGGCGTTGTCGAGCCCCTGCGCGTTAAGACCCAGGCGATCAGCTCCGCCGCCGAAGCGGCCGTGATGATCCTCAGGATCGACGACGTCATTGCATCCTCCAGGTCCGCCGGCCCCTCACCCGAGGAGATGGCGGCAATGGGCGGCGGCATGGGCGGCGGTATGGGCGGCATGCCCCCCATGATGTAATCTCAAAAATACTATCCCGCCCCCTCCAGGGGCATCTTTTTTTGGGCCGTTGTTCTCTCGTATCGCTGTATATCCTGTCGCACCAACCTGCGGGTGCGCCTCTGCCGCGGCTGAACGGATCCGGTAGGACCGTATCGTCGTCCTGATCGCTGGCGGGAATAGTCCTCTGTTCAGGAGCGTGCCGCCTCCTGGACGACTGCATCGATGGTGGGGGTCGGTGCCCGCCGCCGGTTCTGAAGGCGGCATCTGCTCATGAATGCCGCATGGTGTGCTGCCTGAAAAAAGAGGGGGGATCAGACCGCGTATGCGTTCAGCTGCTCGAGGATCTTCTGGACGTCAATCCAGATGACCAGGTTCTTCACTTCGCCCTTGTCCTTATCCTTATCGCCGTTCTTATCGAGGCCGATCTTGATGATGCCCTTCACAAACGCATCGCGGGCAATCGAGTCGTCCATCCGCTCGACATCATTCTCTGAGACCTGCATCACCGAGAGCACATCGTCCACGATTATCCCCACGTTGGAGCCCCCTGCCGCCTCCGGGACCAGGATGATGATCTTCTGACGCTCCGCCTCGCCTGCCCGGGCGATCCCGAGGAGGGTGGATAGGTCCATCACGGTCGTGATCTCGCCGCGGAGGTTGATGATCCCGGCGATGTGGGGGGGTGCCCGGGGCACCGGGGTGATCGGGACCATCTCCACAATCTCGCGTGCAAGGGATATGTCGAGGGCGTAGTGCTCGTCTGCAACCTCAAATTCCACTACGTCTACATTTTCCACATTGTTCACCTTATTCAAGCCTGAAACGTCCAATGCTCTCCTTCATCTCTCCAGCCATCTCTGCGACCTCCTCTGAGGCGCTGCCGACCTCTTCGGCAGATGCCGAGACTTCTTCGGCGAGGGCGGCCATGTCCTCGATCCGGTTCATCGTCTCCTTGGTCATCCTGGTGGTCACCTCCATCCTCTCCATCACGCGGTTGGTGGAGGTCGCCTGATCGTCGGTTGCCCGTGCGATCTCGGTGACGTTCTCGTGCGCCTCCTTGGAGGCGCCGATGATCCGGTTCAGGGCCTCGATGGTGCGGTTGACCGAGAGAATGCCGGCCTCGATCTCGTTGAATGCCGCCTGGAGATCCCGGGCCGTCTTCTCGCTCTTCTCCTGGATGCTGCCGATCAGGTCGCCGATATGGTTGGTGGCGTTCTTCGACTCGCCGGCCAGATTCCTGACCTCTCCGGCAACGACGGCGAAGCCCCGCCCGTGCTCGCCAGCCCTGGCCGCCTCGATGGCGGCGTTCAGCGCCAGCAGGTTTGTCTGGCTGGAGATGTCATTGATGAGTTTGACGATCTTGGAGATCTCCTGCATCTCCTCTTTCAGCCGTGAAAATTCCTCGACGCCCTCCCTCGTAATGGTTTCGACCTGCTGCATCTTGACGGCGGCCTCCCTGCCGATGACCTCGGCTTCGTCACCGATCCGAACGGCGGCCTCTGTACCGTCGAGGACACCCTGTGCCGTGCTGGCGATCTCCTCGATCGATGCCGAGAGGTCGGACATGGCGCGGGCGACCTCCTCAAGGTTCTCGAGCTGCTGTTTGGCGTTGTCGGCGGTCTGCTGGCTCTTCTGTGCAACCTCCTCGATCGCCCGCGAGATGTCGGCGGCACTGCGACTGGTGTCCTGCGTGCTCTCCTGGACCCTGTTGCCGACCGCTGCGATCTCGTTGAGCACCGTCTTGATGCTGTCGCGCGAATGGCGGTAGTTGAGCTTGAGGTCGCGGATGGGGTCGTCGTCCCTGATCTCCACGAAGGCGGTGAGATCGCCGGTTGCCATCTCGTCCATCGCCCTCTTCAGCTCTTCGGCGCTGGCGGCGAGAAGGGCGCCCTTTTCCTGTGCCTCCTTCTCCTTCTCAACCAGGACGGTGTTGTCCTGGTAGATGTAGTAGTTGACGTCGATCTCGCCGTCTTCGTCGAGGATGGGCACCTGGAAGAGGCGGAGGTAGGAGGTCGTGTTATCCTCCCATGCGACCTCCATATCCGAGATCGCCATCTGCTTTGTCTCGAAGGAGGCGTAGAAGTCGTCTCCCGAGGTCTTGATATTGAAGTCGTAGAGTTTTTTGGCCATCAGTTCGTCGTAGGTTCCGCGCCAGACACGCTCGTACTCCTTGTTAAGGTCGAGGCGGTGCTTGTCCGCTGCGAGCACCGTGATCGCCTGTGGGTTGTACTTCAGGAAGGCGTCTGCACGGCGCTGCAGTGCCTGGATCTCCTTCAGCTCCTGCTTCTGCTCGGTGAGATCCTGGTAGATGTAGTAGTTGACGTCGATCTCGCCGTCGTCATCAAGGATGGGCACCTGGAAGAGGCGGAGGTAGGTGGTAGTGCCGTCCTCCCATGCGATCTCCAGATCAGAGATTGCCATCTTTTTCGTCTCGAAAGAGGCGTAGAAGTCGTCTCCCGAGGTCTTGATATTGAAGTCGTAGAGTTTTTTGGCCATCAGTTCGTCGTAGGTTCCGCGCCAGACACGCTCGTATTCCTTGTTGAGGTCGAGGCGGTGCTTGTCCGAAGCGAGCACGGCGATTGCCTGGGGGTTGAATTTTACAAATGCTTCAGCCCTTTTTTTCAGGCGTTCGGCCTCCTTTTGCTCTTCTTCACGCCTCTGCATCTCTTCGATGACCTGGTTCACCATCCGGCCGAGGGACTTGAAATCCTCGTCCAGAAGGTCGATGCTGCATCGGGCCGAATAATCGCCGTCAAGTGCTCTCTGGAATACTGTTTCGATTTTTTCATGGTGTGCTGTCATTTCTGAACCCTCTGGTGTGTCGCTGGTGTCGTGGTGATCTCTTTGACTTCCTGATAATATAGTGTATCTATTTCAATTCTGGAAAAATACAACTGCAAAAATTAAATCGGCCCTGTATTTTTGTTTGATGTCTGTTATTTCGGGCAATTCGGTTTTCTGCCCCGCCAGGGCCAGCAGGTAATTATTTATTCTCCTCTTTGAGAGGAGAATGCATGAGTGAGCGTTTTATCTTCACGAAATATCGCACCGTCTGCTACAACTGTCACCAGGAGGCCGACCAGGTGATCAAGGCCGTTTCCTCACAGGCGCAGGTGGAGTGCGACAACTGCGGTGCCACGCGGATCTTCGTGCCCCGTCTGGAGGACGTCAGAGACGAGGGCACCTTTACCCCGATCAGCTGCTACGACATCTGGAACCTGGAGGCAACGGCGGCGTGCAAGAACTGTGGTGTCGAGGGTCCGCACGACCTGATCATCGGCTGCAACCAGTTCACGACGCGGTGCAATAACTGCGGATACACACATTTCTATAAGTTCAACCTCGAGTATGTGGCGAAGTGCCCGATCGAGAAGAGCGGGGAGTGAACCGCGGCAGCTGCCCCTGTCGTTGAACGCTTCTCGCCTCATATTTTATTCTGGAATCTCTTCGGTCGGTCTGTAGTGCCGGTCAGCGGATGGCGGTGATCCGGTCGGGCCGGACGCTCCGGCGCCTGATCCCGAAGTGTTCGAGGGCTTTTCCTGGATCACAGGCCCCGAACCGCCGGACGCTGCCGTCTCTGCTGTCGGTGACGGTCAGTTCGGCCACCGGTGCGGTGAGGCGGGTGTCCCTGGAGGCGGTCCAGGAGCACCTGCCGCTCACACACCCGGCAATAGCATCGTCATAGCCTGCAACCACAAGATGGATGGTGCCGGAGACAGTGCCGCCGAGGCATGCAGCGTCCCGGACCCGTTCGGCGTCCAGAGAGGGGGGGGGAACCGGCACCCGCAGGGAGGCGTGGAGAATGCGATCGGACTCGTAGCCGTATTTTATCAACCGGGCCACGGTCGTCCCGGCGACAAGGGCTGCGTTCATCACCGCCCCGGCGATCCCTGAAGCGGGAGCAAGAATGATGGTGAGGCGGTCTACCCCGACGCCGCATGCCTCAGCAATCCGTCCTGCCTCGTCGTCGTCAGGGAACCATCCGGCATCCAGGCAGACGACGGCGTCGTCTGCCTGTTCGTCCATCTCGATCATCTGATAGATCCGGGGGGGGCGGCGGGCGAGGGCGCGTCCTGGCCCTGATGCCGACACCGCCTCTCCTCCAGCCCGCACCTTCCAGAGGGGGAGCAGTGCGCCAAGGCAGGCGTCTGCAGGGGATGCGATGTTCATCTGAAGGATAGGCAGAGTATAGGGGCCGATGGCGCCGATCCCTGTCCATGCCCGGGCGCATCCTCCGCATGCCGCCTCTACCGTCCGGCATCCCGCCTCATAACTCCCGGTGACCTCCCGCCCGCTCCCGCAGTCGATGAGCATGGCCCCTCCTTTCATCCTCCCGGCCCTGATGCCGAGCAATGCGGCACGTTCGGTCATCTCCTTCACCATCGGGAGGGCCCCCTCGTTCAGACCAGCCATGGGCATCCCTTTCCCTCCAGATATATAGTGTTGTGGGCCGCACGACCGACCTCCGGAGGTAATGGGATGTCGTTTCCATGGGCGATGTGTCAATCGCTATCTTCATCCTCCGTCCCGCCAGAGAGAGATGAAGGAGGGGGGCCCTGCCCATCCCACGGCGGTATGCCGGAGGTGACACTATGAAACAGGATACACGTTCCGAACAGGAAAAAGCAGAGGGAATGGACCGAATTGCGCGGACGATCTTCGCCCCGATCTATCCGGTGCTCGCGGAATATTTTTTCGAGCATTTCGGTCGGCGGGACGGCGTCTGCATTGATCTGGGGAGCGGTCCCGGTCATCTGGCGATCGCTGTCGCAACGGCATCTGAGATGGAGGTGTGGTCCCTCGACATCTCGGCGTCGGCACAGGCGATCGCGGAGAATAACATCCAGGAAGCGGGCCTGGAGGGACGCGTGCGGACGGTCCCGGGGAACGTTGCTGCCCTTCCCTTCCCGGATGCCTCCGCCGATCTCGTGGTCAGCCGCGGTTCGGTGTTCTTCTGGGAGGACCTTCCTGCCGCCCTCCGCGAGGCCGCACGGGTGCTGAAGAATGGAGGGATGGCGATCATCGGCGGCGGGTTCGGGAATGCCGAACTGAACGGACGGATCGTGCCGGAGATGATCCGCCGCAACCCCGACTGGGGGGAGTTCAACCGGAAGAACATCTCATCTGAGACGATGGAGCGCTTCAGGGAGGCATTGTCCGGGGTGGAGGGCGTCGAGGGAGATGTCGTCAGGGACGAATCCGGCCTCTGGATCGTGATGAGGAAGGGGGCGTCGGCATGAAGTGCCGGATCTGCGAGCAGGGCTGCACCATCCCTGAGGGCAGCACCGGCATCTGCCGGATGTATACCGTGAGGGGTGGCGAGTTCGTCGAGCGCCACCCGGACGCCTATCTCACCGTGATGCCGGTCTCGATCGAGACGGTGCCGGTCCTCCACTACTCCCCGCGGGCAAAGGTGCTCCAGGTGAGCACGGTCGGCTGCACCTTCTCCTGTCCGGGGTGCATCTCCGAGGTGTTGATCGGGGACCCGGACGGAATCGCCGGCGCCCTCAGGCACCGATCGCCTGCCGGGATGGTTGAACGGGCGGAGGCGGAGGGGTGCTCGGGGATCGTGTTCTGCCTCAACGAACCCGCCGCCTCGTTCCCCACCTTTCTCAGACTCGCCCGTGCGGCGCAGGAGGCCGGACTCTCGGTGGGGTGCTCGACGAACGGGTATTTTACGGAGGAGGCGCTCAACGCCCTCATCCCCCATCTGGACTATATGAATGTGGGGCTGAAGGGGGTCTCGGACGGGCGCTACCGCGCCTGCGGGGCGGCGCATGCGGCCCCGGTCTTCAGGAACATCGGGCTCTGTGCCGCCGCCGGTGTGCATGTCGAGGCCTCGGTCATGTACCTCCGCGGCGGCGAGGAGGAGGTGCTCGGTGCGGCGCGTCGGCTTGTCGGCATCTCTCCCGAGATCCCCCTGCAGGTGATGCGGTTTGTGCCCTTCGGCGATGCATGCGCCGGTGACGAACCCACGGTCCTGGAATCGGAGGACCTCTGCCGGCGGGCGCGGGAGATCCTGCCGTTCGTCTATCTCTTCAACTCGCCCGGGACGCCCTGTCTCGACACCCTCTGCCCGCGCTGCGGCGAGCGGATCATCGGGCGGGAGTTTTATGGGCCGATGGGGGCCAGGACAGTGTGGGCACGCTCCAGCCCGGTCTGCTCCTGCGGGGAGCGCCTCCCGGTCCGCGGCGCCATCGGGACGGAGTGCTTCGACGAGCCCGGTCTGCTCGGTGGTTACCGCACCACGCGGGCGTTCGAGATGGTGCGGGCGATCCTTGCCTGCCTGGGCGCCGGCGACGGCGCTGCCCTGCAGGGGTTCTGGTCGGGGATCGTGAACGAGAATTTTATCGGCGGAATGCACGACCGCATCCAGACGATCGACGGCTATCTGGGACTTGTGGATGATATCGGGGCCAGGGCCGGCAGGCAGGAGGAGGCGGCGGCGCTCCATGCATGGCTTTCTGATCGCACGGAGCAGGTGATGGTGGCCGTGGCCGGATCCGACCGCCGGCCCCGTCTCTATTATTCGATGGGCACCCCGCTGTTCGCCCTGAACGCCGGGAGGTTCGAGGTCTGTCTTGCCGGGACCGCCGGGGCGACGGTGGTCAACCGGCAGATCCCCAGGAAGGGAAAACCGGGCGTGAACATCTCGTCCGAGGAGTTCCTCGCCCTGAACCCGGAGGTGATCATCGTCTCCGGATTCCTCTCCGCTCCTGCCGAGGATTACCTGCGGTTCTGCCATGAGGGGGGTCTGATCGTGGATGCTGTCCGCACCGGTGCCGTGTATACGATGCCGCCGGGATGGGATTTCGGCAGTCCACGCTGGGTGCTCGGGCTGATGGCGCTCGCCGCCACTCTCCACCCCGATCACTGCGCCTTCGACCTGGATGAGGAGGAGCGGGCGTTCTACCGCCGCTTCTACGGGGTCGATCCGGAGGCGGTGAACCATAACCGTTCCTTCCGGGGCACGACCGTGAAGTAAGGGGGGCACACCTCTCCGCTCCCTGTGATCCGGACGCCTGGAAAACCCTGTTCCCGATCAAAATGATCCCGTTTTTATCCGTTTCGCCCGCATCCCTGTATATGGCAGGCACCTTCGGGCGCAGCATTGCGCTCATCAAAACCTCGCTTTCGGTCCTGAAACAGGACCGGGAACTCCTCCTCTTCCCGGTCCTCTCCGCAATCGCCACGATCATCCTGGTCGCCTCGTTCATCGTGCCGATCTTCGTCTCCGGTCTGCTGATGCAGGCGGCGTCCTCATGGGTGTTACAGGTCGTTCTCCTGGCCATTTTTTACTTCATCACCTTCTCGGTCGCCATCTTCTTCAACACCGGCATCATCGCCTGCGCCGATATCAGACTCAGGGGCGGCGACCCGACGGTGCGGGACGGGCTTTCGGTTGCATGGGCAAACATCGGGCGGATCCTCTCCTGGGCCCTGGTCGCCGCCACGGTCGGGCTGGTGCTCCGTCTGGCCGCAGAACGTTCCGGTCTCCTGGGAAAAATTGCCATCGCCATCGTCGGCGGTGTCTGGAGCCTTGCGACCCTGTTCGTGATCCCGGTGATGGTCTTCGAGCAGAAGGGTGTCGCCGACGCCATCGGGGAGTCCTGGCGTCTCTTCAAGGGAACGTGGGGCGAAAACGTCATAGGAAACGGCGGTCTGGGCCTCCTGGTCCTCCCGGGCATTCTGCTGTTTGTCCTCGCCTTCGCAAGCCTCGTCCTGGGGAATATCGTCCTCACGGCAGGATTGTTTGTGCTGGCCATCATCGGGACGGCGGTCCTCGGTGTGGTCTACGGGAGTCTGCACGGCATCTTTGTCACCGCCCTCTACCGGTATGCGAAAGACGGGACAGTTTCTCCCGCCTTTGGCGACGATCTGGTCAGGAACGCCTTTGTGGCAAAGCGGTGAAACACATCATTCCGTCGGCCCTGTTCCGGATTTCCCTTCCACCGTTCTGTGGGGTCGGCGGGGTTCTCCCCCTCTGTTCCACACCTATTATATAGGGGGGAGTGCCACCCTTCAGGTAATGTGTGGTGAATGTTTTTTCGCCGGTGAATGCCTTTATCCTCACCAGCGCCGCTGATCGTCACACAGACATCGGTTCTCTGACCGTCGCTCCCGGAGCGATGGCGATGTACGCCTTCTTTTTTGGATATTTTTATCTCTTTTAAAAGTCCCCGCAGTATGTCATGCCGGCGGGGAGGAGTTGATCATGAGAGGAAAACAGATCAGGATGGAACGTATCATGGACCGGAACACCGGAAAGACGATCATCGTACCGATGGATCACGGTGTGACGGCAGGGCCCATGCCCGGGCTCATCGACATGGGACGGACGGTGGATGCGGTTGCCGACGGGGGAGCGAACGCCGTGCTCGGTCATCTCGGACTCGCCCTCTACGGCCACCGGCAGAGCGGGCGGGACATCGGGCTCATCCTCCACCTCTCGGCCTCCACGACCCTCGGGCCGGACCCGAACGAGAAAGTGATCGTGAACACCGTCACCAACGCCCTCAAGATGGGGGCCGACGCCGTTTCGGTGCATATCAACATCGGCGCCGGTTCGGAGGCCCGGATGCTCGAGGATCTCGGGCAGGTGGCGGTGGAGTGCATGGACTGGGGGATGCCCCTGCTTGCGATGATGTACCCCCGCGGTGCGAAGATCCCGGACGAGAAGGATGTAGAGGCGGTCTGCCTCGCCGCCCGCGCCGGTGCCGAACTCGGGGCCGACATCATCAAGACTGTCTACACCGGCGACCCGGACTCGTTCCGTGAGGTGACGCGGGGATGCCCGGTGCCGGTGGTCGTGGCCGGCGGATCGAAGACCGAAGACCTCTCGACGCTCCAGCTCATCGAAGGGGCGATGGAGGGGGGTGCCGCCGGCCTATCCATCGGGCGCAATGCCTTCCAGCACCGGCACCCCGACCGCTTCCTTCGGGCGGCGGCGGCGATCGTGCACGGGGGGCGGACGGCGGAAGAGGCACTGGAGATGGTGAAATGATCGGCAAGGCGATCAGACTGGAACGGATCATGGACCGGAATACGGGCAGGACGGTCATCGTCCCGATGGACCATGGCTTCACTCTGGGGCAGATCGAGGGACTCCGGAGAATGCCCGAGGCGGTGGCCGCCGTTTCCGATGGGGGGGCGAACGCCATCGTCATGCACAAGGGCATGGTGAAGGCGGGTCACCGCGGGAGCGGGCGGGATATCGGGCTCATCGTCCATCTCTCGGCCTCCACCTCCCTCAACCCGGACCCGGACGACAAGGTGCTCGTCTGCACCGTGGAGGAGGCGGTCGCCCTGGGTGCTGATGCCGTCTCGATCCACATCAACCTGGGGGCGCCCAACGAGTCGCGGATGATCGAGGCCGCCGGCGAGGTCTCTCGGGAGTGCACCCGCCGGGGCATGCCGCTCCTGATCATGATCTACCCGCGGGGCACCGGCATCGACCCGCGCTCTCCGGTGGCCGTCGGTCACTGCGTGCGGGTGGCCGAGGAGATCGGGGCCGACCTGATCAAGACGAACTACACCGGCGATCCGGCGTCGTTCGCCGAGATCTGCGCTGCATGCTCGGTGCCGGTGCTCATCGCCGGCGGGGAAAAGGCGGGCGATCTCGCCACCCTGAACGCCATCAGGGATGCCGTTTCGGCCGGTGCGGCGGGTGTCTGCATCGGGAGGAACGCCTTCCAGCGGGAGGACCCCCGTTTGTTCGTCCGCGCCCTCTGCGCCGTCGTCCACGAGAAGACCGATCCCGCCCGGGCGCTGGAGGAGGCATGACCGGGACTTCGAAGCGCTTCTGGGTGGACGTGCGCCCCTGGAGCACGGAGATCGCCACGGCGGCGATCGAGGCAGGGGCCGATGCCCTGGTGGCGGACCGTGCCGCCGATGCCCGCGCCCTCGGGCGGATCGCTACGGTGGCGCCGGACGGTGACCTGGTGCCTGAGCGCGATGTTGTGTTTGCCGAGGTGACGCCGGATTCGCCCCTCCCGGACGCCGGCGACGCCCTGCTCGTCGTCTCCACCACGGACTGGACGGTGATCCCCCTTGAAAATCTCGTCGCCGCCTTCCCCGACCGGGTGATCGCCGTCGTCTCAGACGCCGATGAGGCGCGGCTCGCCCTCGGCATCCTGGAGCGGGGTGTTGCCGGGGTGCTGCTCAGGACCGCCGATCCCCTGCAGATCGGGGAGGTCGCCGCCGTCCTGCGGGATGTGGGAGGGCGATACGCTCTGGCCCCCTTCACCGTCACCAGGATTGTGCCGGTCGGCATGGGCGACCGGGCGTGCATCGATACCTGCTCCCTCCTGGCCGAAGGGGAGGGGATGCTCGTCGGCAACACCTCATCCGGGTTCCTGCTCGTGCTTGCCGAGACGGCCGAGAACCCCTATGTCGCCCCCCGCCCGTTCCGGGTGAACGCCGGGGCGGTCCACGCCTACCTGCTCGGCCCGGACGGGCGGACCTCTTATCTCTCCGAGGTGCGGGCGGGCAACAGCGTGCTGGTGATCGGTGCCGACGGCACCGGGGAGACGGCGGCGGTCGGTCGGGTGAAGATCGAACGCCGTCCCCTGCTGCTGGTCGAGGCCGAGAGCGGCGGTGCGAAGGCCGGGCTGGTGCTCCAGAACGCCGAGACTGTCAGGCTGATGGGCGAGTCCGGGCCGCTCTCGGTGGCCGCACTATCGGTCGGGGACCGGGTGCTGGGGGTCTCGATGGAGAAGGGCCGCCACTTCGGGATGGCCGTCGGCGAGACGATCACGGAGACCTGAGATGCATATCGGGATCATCGGTGGCACAGGGGGTATGGGCTCGTTTTTTGCCCGCACCTTCGCCGCCGCCGGGCATGAGGTCTCGGTCTCGGGCCGCCATACCGCCGTGACGAATGCATGGATTGCGGAGCACTGCGACCTTGTGGTCGTTTCCGTCCCCATCCGGGCCACGGCGGCGGTGATCCGAGAGATCGCACCCCTCCTCCGCCCCGAGCAGAGCCTCTGCGACCTCACCTCCCTGAAGGCGGTGCCGGTAGCGGCGATGCTCGAGACGGAGGCGGCAGTGCTCGGTCTCCACCCGATGTTCGGTCCGTCGGTCGCATCCCTGCGGGGGCAGACGATCATCGCCTGCCCGGCCCGGATCGATCCTGAGCGCCAGGAAGAGGTGCTCGGCATCTTCAGGGCCGAAGGGGCACAGATCACGGAGATGGACCCCCTGGAGCACGACCGTTTGATGGCGGTGGTGCAGGCCCTCACCCATTATGCGACCCTGACGGTGGCAGGGACGATCCGCCGCCTGGGGATCGATCTCGATGCCCTGCTCTCTGCCACCAGCCCGGTCTACCGGATCGAGACGGCGCTCGTCGGGCGGATCCTGGGGCAGGATCCGGACCTCTACGGTCCTATCCTGCAGGAGAACCCGGCGGTGCCGGAGGTGCTCGCCGCTTTCTCGGACGCGGCGGTCGAACTCTCACGCGCGGTCGTCGATGGGGACGAACAGGCGTTCACGGAGATCTTTGCGGCCGATGCCCGGTATTTCTCCGGCTATATCCCACAGGCGACGGAGGACTCGGAGGTGCTGGTGCGGTGTCTCTCCGAACGATGAGGCTTGCGGCCCTGGGGCCCGAGGGGACGGTGAGCCACGCCATCGCCTCCCGTCTTGCCGACGAGGTCGTCCTCCTCCCCACCATCGCCGCCGTCTTCGCCCATGTCGCTGCTGGAGGGGGCGATGGTGTCGTTCCTATCGAGAACAGTGAGGCAGGTGGGGTGGGGGCGGTGCTCGACGCCCTGATGCGCCATCCCCTCTTCATCACCGCCGAGGTGTATGTGCCGGTCCGCCACCATCTCGCATCCTTTGTGGGACGGGAGGCGATCACCGAGCTCCATGCCCATCCGCAGGCCCACGAGCAGTGCAGCCGTCTGGCCGACGCTCTGGGGGTGCCGGTGATCCATACGCCCTCGAACGCCGCAAGTGCCCGTGCGGTGAGGCCGGATGGAACGGCGGCGGCGATCACCACGCTGGCTGCGGCGGAACGCGCCGGCGTCCCGGTCCTGGAGTCCGACGTGCAGGACGCCGCTGGCAACACCACGCGCTTTGTGGTCATTTCCCGGCAACGCTATGCGGGCGAAGACGCCGTCAAGTGTTCGGTGCTCATCGATCCGCGGACCGACCGCGTCGGGCTGCTCGCCGAGATGCTGGCGGTGTTTGCCCGGCGCTCGATCAACCTCACCAGGATCGAGTCCCGGCCAGCCAGACGGGGGATGGGGCGGTATGTATTCTTTGTGGACGGTCATGCCTCTCCCGCCTGGGAGGGTGCCCTGGCTGAGCTCGATGGTCTGGCGGCTGTACAATGGTTTGGCTGCTATCCGCGTCTGGAGGTGGGGGAGTGGAGGTGAGGATCGAACGGCGGCAGGAGGTGGACCTCCGCTTCACCGCCCCCCCCTCAAAGAGCGTCACCCACCGCGCCCTCATGATCGCCGCCCTTGCGGAGGGCGAGTCGGTGATCCGCCGCCCGCTCCGTGCCGCCGACACCCGTCTGACCGCCGCCGCCCTCCGCTCCCTGGGGATTGACCTGGTGCAGGAGGAGGAGAGCGTGCGCCTGCAGGGCTGCGCCGGTGCCCTGCCCGACACAGGGGGTCCGGTGCGCCTCTCCCTCGGCAACTCGGGCACCACCCTGCGGATCATGGCTGGAGTCTCCCTCCTCGCCCCGCATCCGGTCTGTCTGACCGGCGATGCCCGCATGCAGCAGCGCCCCTTCGGCCCGCTCGGCGACGCCCTGGTGCAGGCGGGGGGGCGGGTCCGCTATCCGGTTCAGGAGGGCTATCCGCCGGTTGAGGTGCAGGGCCCCCTCCGTGGGGGTGTGGTCAACTTGGAGGGCGGCATGAGCAGCCAGTTCCTCTCCTCCCTGCTCATCGCCGGGCCCTATGCCCGCCGCACCCTCGCCGTCTGCATGCGCACCCCGCCGGTCTCCCGCCCCTATATCGACCTCACGCTCCGCACGATGGAAGATTTCGGCGTCCGTCCCTTCAGGGTCGGTTCGGAATGGTTCGTGGTGCCGGAAGGGGTCTATCGGGGCCGGGACTACACCGTCGAGGGCGACTGGTCCTCGGCCTCCTATCTCTGTGCGATCGCCGCCGTCTGCGGTGGACGGGTGAGCGTCGGCGGGCTGGAGCGCACCTCGGCGCAGGGTGACCGGATCTTCCCTGAGATCCTCTCGGCAATGGGGTGCCGGGTGCGCTGGAACGGCGACCTCCTCACGGTCGAGCGCGACGGGCCCCTGGAGGGGATCGAGGTGGGGATGGCCTCCGCCCCCGACATCGTCCAGACGGTGGCGGCCGTGGCGGCGTTCGCCCGCGGATCGACCACGATCACCGGGGTCGCCCACCTCAGGTACAAGGAGAGCGACCGTCTGGAGGCGATCCGGCGCGTGCTCACCGCCGCCGGGGCCGGGGTGACGGTGGAGGGTGACCGCCTCACCATCCGTCCCGGCCCCCTCAGGCCCCTGATCGTCGATCCAGAGAATGATCACCGGACGGCGATGAGCGCCGCCGTGATCGGACTCGGTGCCGGGGGTGTCGTTGTCCGGGATGCGGGGTGCGTCGAAAAGTCCTATCCCGGTTTCTGGGAGGCGCTTGTGGGGGTGGGACTGCTATGAAGGTCGTGCTGATTGGTTACCGGGGCACCGGAAAAACGGTTGTCGGGCGTCTTCTTGCCCGCCGTCTCGGTCTTCCCTTCATCGACACCGACGCCGCCACCGAGGGGCGGGCCGGGATGTCGATACCGGCGATCTTCGAGCGTCTCGGGGAAGAGGCCTTCCGGGCAATAGAGCGCTCGGTGATCGCCGGTCTCGCCGATGAGGAAGGGGTGATCAGCACCGGCGGCGGGGCGGTCCTGGACCCGGCAAATGTGGCCGCGCTCCGGCGGGGGGGGACGGTGGTGCTGCTCCATGCACCGGCATCCGTGATCGCCGAAAGGATCGCCGGGTCTGACCGCCCGCCACTCACCGCCCTGCCACCCGACGAGGAGATCCGGGAGGTGCTCGCCATTCGTCGCCCATATTATCTCCGTGCGGCCGACATCTGTGTCGATACTGCCGCCCTCACCCCGGGCGAGGTGGCAGAGGCGGTGCTCGATCACCTCCATGCATCCGGCAGGGACATCGGGATCCTGGATGGTTTTTCGATGCCGTCGGGGGAGAGGAAGCGCCTCGCCTCCCTCCCTGCCCCCACCCGTCTCTTTGGCATCGCTGGCCATCCGGTGCTGCACAGCCGGAGCCCAGAGCTCTGGAACGCCTTGTTTGCCGAGTGCGGGCTGGATGCGCATTACACCTTCCTTGGCCACCCGGATTTCTCCGCCGTCCTGGATGCGGCGGTCGGGCTCGGGGTGCAGGGGCTCTCGGTCACCATCCCGCACAAGGAGTCGGCCCTCAACGCTGCCGATCGGGCCGACCCCCATGCGGAGGCGATCGGGGCTGCAAACACCCTTCTCATCAGGTGCGGGATGTGCTGTGCCTCGAACACCGACTGGATCGGTGTCCGCCGCCCCCTGGATGGGGTATTGCCGGGGCGGGCGGTCGTCCTGGGGGCGGGTGGTGCCGCTGCCGCCGCTGTCTATGCCCTGCTCGACCTTGGCTGCGAGGTGACGGTGCTCGCCCGCAATCCGGAACAGTCGCGGGCGCTGGCCGGGCGGTTTGGCTGTGATTCCGGGACGATGCAGCAGTTCGGGGTGATTCGGCCCGAAATCGTCATCCACGCCACACCGGTGGGTATGGGCGGGGATCCCGGCTCCCTGCTCTCGCCCGCCGATCTCCTGCCTTCGATGACGGTCTTTGACCTCGTCTACACCCCGGCTGAAACCCCGCTCCTCCGCATAGCGGCCGAACTGGGGTGCCGGACAATCTCAGGCACCGGGATGTTTGTGTATCAGGCGTGCGAACAGTTCCTCCATATGACCGGGATCAGAGTCCTGCCTGAACGGGTGAGGGAGGTGCTCGGGGTATGAACACCTTCGGCCGCCATTTCCGGGTCACCACATTCGGCGAGAGTCACGGCCCCGCTATCGGTGCGGTGATCGACGGGTGCCCCGCAGGGATGCCCCTCTCCGAGGCCGATATCCAGCCGATGCTCGACCGCCGACGACCGGGCGGCCCCCTCTCCTCGCCTCGCGCCGAAACCGACCGGGTCGAGATCCTCTCCGGGGTCTTCGAGGGGAAGACCACCGGCACCCCCCTCGCCCTGATCATCCCGAACCGGGACGTCAGGAGCCATGACTATGACGCCCTGCGGGAAGTCTTCAGGCCAGGTCATGCCGACTACACCTACTGGAAAAAATACGGACTCCGCGACCATCGCGGCGGCGGTCGGAGTTCCGGGCGGGAGACTGCCGCCCGGGTCGCCGCCGGTGCGGTGGCCCTCCGGGTGCTCGAACGGGAGGGTATCTCTGTTTCAGGTGCGGTGCTCTCGGTCCGCGGCGAATCTGATCCCGACCGGTTCGCTGTGGTGATCCGGGAGGCGCAGGCGGCGGGCGACTCGGTTGGCGGGATCGTCGAGGTCCGCGCCGCCGGCATCCCGGCGGGCCTCGGCAGCCCGGTCTTCGGGAAACTCGATGCCGCCATCGCCGCCGCCCTGATGGGGATCGGGGCGGTGAAGGGTGTCGAGATCGGCGAGGGGTTCGGTGCCGCCGCCCTCCTGGGGAGCGAGAACAACGATGCCATGGATGCCACGGGTTTTCTCTCCAACCATGCGGGCGGCGTCCTCGGCGGCATCTCAACCGGTGCGGAGATTGTCGCACGGATCGCCGTCAAACCGACCCCTTCCA
Source organism: Methanofollis fontis (assembly GCF_004297185.1). Classification (NCBI taxonomy): domain Archaea; kingdom Methanobacteriati; phylum Methanobacteriota; class Methanomicrobia; order Methanomicrobiales; family Methanomicrobiaceae; genus Methanofollis; species Methanofollis fontis. Next base: position 203,577 of record NZ_PGCL01000001.1, on the reverse strand, counting down.
TCGCCCTCTCCCAGCGGACCGTCGATACGGCGGGTCGGGAGCGGGAGGTCTCGATCCGGGGGCGTCACGATCCCTGCATCGCCCTCAGGATCGTCCCGGTGGCCGAGGCGATGCTGGCGCTGGTGATTGTGGATGCCCTGCTCGAAGAGAGGGCATATGCGGTGAACGACGCTTCTGGTTTGTGAATGATCCCCTGGAGGGGGAACCGATGCTCCGTTTTTTCCGGTCCCCTCAATCAGGGCACAATACGATTGAAGCGCGATCCGCCCGCGTGAAAAAAAGATGTATGCTCGGGAACGGATGGGCCTGTCCGTTTCCGGTGCACCGGAGGTGGTCCTCAGTGATATGTGAGGAGTTCCTCGAGTTTCTGGAGTTCCCTGATGTCGTACTGACCCGGGGCCGTCGGTGTGCCGATATGGCAGTAGACCAGCCCGGAACCGAAGAATGGGAGCCAGGTGCGGGCGTACCTGAACTCTTCACCCTGGATGCTGGTGACGATCGGCTTCTCGGCATTCAGGGTGAACGAACACAGGTCCAGTATTTCGGCGGGCGATGACGGAGTGACCGCAATCTTCGGTATGGTGCCGAACGAGCGCAAGTCGCGCTCGATTGCCAGCAGATCGTCTGGAGGGGGCATATATCCGATATGCGCCGAAGCGATCACCTCCCGATGCTGCTGGCGAATGATGCGGGCGAACCGCCTGAACTTCCTCTCTACGTCCACATAGTCCACCAGATCGAGGAAGGGCTGGATGATCGAGAACCATTCCTCGGCATCTCCGCCAAACTCACCTCCCTCTTCCCTGCTTCTGAGGGTGGCGATGAGCGGAACGGCGCATTCACCGCCGCACCCCGCCATCACCGCCGATAGGTCGTCCCCCATGAGGTCAAGCCTCAGTTCGACGATATCGGCGCCAAGGGCCACCGCCTTCTGGATTTCGTCGGGACACGTCAGTGAGACGACGATCTTCATACACTCAGGTATCATATCCTCACCTGTTATATGCCTGTCCCTTTGGGGCGGATCGGGTGCCGGTCCGATGGAGAGAAGGGGCGTCCCCGTAAATCCAATATTCTCGTAGCGATCTTGGATCGGGGCGCAGATGTTGGTGTTCTCTCACGCTGCTCTAAATTCGTCGCAGGCATCGATCACATGGCGCGTACAGGCCATCGCAGGACTCCCGCCCATCGGGGCCGCGGTGAGGGCCCCTCCATGATCTCCTGGCGGGTCGCCCCGGCGATCTCCTGGTTGGTCTGCTTGACCTGCTCGAGGTATTCTCTGATTTTGGGCATGGATGAGAGATGTTCCGATGCATTGGCATATGGGTTCCTGCCTGCCCCGGCTGAAAGGGCTATATCCGGGCCGGATCCATTTATGCACACGAAACCACGAGAGATCCCCGAACTCCTCGCCCCCGCCGGGTCCCGGGAGGCGCTTGTCGCCGCCGTTGCGGCTGGAGCCGATGCGGTCTATCTTGGCGGCACCCGGTTTTCCGCCCGGCGGTTTGCGACGAACTTCGATGACGATGCCCTTGCAGAGGCGGTGGACTATGCCCACGCCCGCGGTGTCTCGGTCCATGTCACCGTGAACACCCTGATCCGGGAGGACGAACTCCCTGCAGTGGGCAGCTACCTGCTCTTCCTCTACCGGATCGGGGTGGATGCGGTGCTGGTCCAGGACGCCGGCGTTCTTGCTCTCGCCCGGCGGATCGTCCCGGATTTGCCGGTGCACGCCTCCACCCAGATGGCGATCTCGTCTGCCGACGGTCTTGCGTGGGCGGCATCGATGGGCGTCGACCGTGTGGTGCTGGCCCGGGAACTCTCCGGGGCTGAGATCGAGGGGATGCGGGAGGTTGTGGAGCAGACCGGGACAGAACTGGAGATATTTGTCCACGGGGCACTCTGCTATGCCTATTCCGGTCAGTGTCTTCTTTCGTCCCTGATCGGCGGTCGGAGCGGGAACCGGGGGGCCTGCGCCCAGCCCTGCCGCAAACCCTATACCCTGCTCAGGGGGGGAACCGACCGCTTCGGTCGCCCGGAGGGGATGGCGCCGGTGGCAGAGGGCGGGCCCTACCCTCTCTCCACCCGCGACCTCTGCCTCTACCCGCTGCTCGAGGGGGTGGTCGCCCTGCCGGTCGCCTCCCTGAAGATCGAGGGGCGGATGAAGGCGCCGGCCTACGTGGCAATTGTTACGGAGATCTATCGGCGGGCCCTGGACAGCGTGGCGGCGGGTCGGTTTGTGCCATCGGCAGAGGACGAGCTGGACCTTGCCTTCGCCTTCAACCGGGGGTTTACCCGCGGCTATCTCACCGGCGCCCGGCACACCGGGGTGATCGGTCCGGAGCGCCCGGACAACCGGGGCGTGGAGGTCGGATCCGTCCTCTCCTTCTCCCGCAGCCGGATGGAGGCGACGGTCGCCCTCACCGGTCAGGCGGTCCCGGAGAACGGTGACGGCTGCGTCGTCTGCTCGCAGGAGGGGGAGGTCGGGTTTGTCGTGCGCGGCACGCCGCCCCGCCGCGGTGGGACGGTCGTTCTCCGCCTCCCCCGCCCCGCTCCACCCGGCGCGGTGGTGGCGATCACCCGGCGTGGATCCCTGGAGCGGCGTGCGGTGGAGATCATACAACGCGAACGCCAGGCGGTCCGGATCGATGCCTCGGTCCGCTGGGAGGCGGACGGGACGCCCGTGATCGACGCCGTCTGCACACCGCCCCGGCGTAAGGGGGTGGAGATCACGGTGCGGGGCGAGACGCCGATGGGGGCGGCCCGCACCCGTCCGCTCGGTGCAGAGGCGATCGCCGCACACCTCAGGAAGACCGGGGGAACGCAGTTTTTCATCGGCAGCCTTGACCTCGCCTATCCTGGCGGTCTCTTTGCCCCGCCCTCCTATCTCAATGATCTCAGGCGACGGATGCTCCTGGCAGCTGAGGAGGCGCTGGTCCGAGCCGCCCGGCCTGATGAGGGGGCGGTCCGGGACGCCAGCCGCCGCTGCGCCGCCGCCGTGGAGAGCCTCCGCGCCCCGCCCGCACCTGCGGTCCCGTTCCTCCCCTGCCTCAGTGTCTATACCGACACCGCAGAGGGGGTCAGGGCGGCACAGGAAGGGGGGGCGGACCGCATCTGTTTTGAACCTCTCCATCCGTCCGGAGAGGTGCTGCAGGAGGCGGTGGATTGTGCCGCCCCCCTCCCCCTGATCTGGATGTGGCCGACGGTCATCAGGAAGGCGTTTCTGGACACGGCGGTCCCCCTCCTTCCCTGTGCCCGCATCGCCGGCGTGATGGTCGGGGGGCACGGAGGTGCTCGAGCCGTATGTTCCGCCGCCCCCGCCATGCCCCTCTCGGGCGGCGCCGGGCTGAACGTCTGGAACCATTGCGCCGCCCTCTCACACCCGGGCCTCTCCCCGGTCACCCTCTCCCCCGAACTCGGGGCGGCGGATATCGCTGCGCTCATCACCCGCCTGCCCCCGGACGGCCCGGAGGCCAGGATGATCGTGCAGGGGACGGCTGTGGCGATGATCACCGAGGACTGCCCGCCGGCCACCGCCCTTGGTTGTCCTTCAGGCTGTGGGGAGGAACGGTTTGCCCTCCGGGATGAACGGGGCCGGATCTTCCCCCTCCATCCCGACGGCGACTGCCGCATGCGGATTGGAAACGCCGTCGAGACCTGTCTGATCGACCACCTCCCGGCCCTCGCCGCCGCCGGGGTGCGGGACGTCGTCGTCGATGCCCGTGGCCGGGGCCCGGACTACACTGCCCGGATGACCGCCCTCTACCGCCGGGCACTCGATGCAATCGACGATCCCGTGGTGCTCCGGGGTCTGAAGGACGAGGTCCGCGCCCTTGCCCTCGGGGGGATCACCGCCGCCTCCTACCTGCGGGGAACAGAGTGACACATCAGGGGAGGTTGCCCTCCCCGATACACTCGTGCTGACGCTCCTCGCTCATATCCATCAGGATCTCAAAGATCTGCCTGACCATCACCGGATTGATGTTCTGCTCCACCGCTGTATCGAAGACCTGTTTGAGCAGCGCCTCCCGCCTTTTCTGGTCCCGCACCGGCAGACCGGCCAGATATTTTTCGTGTGCCATCCTGCCGGCGATCGCCTGCCGTTGTGCGATCAGCCCGATGATCTCCCTGTCCAGTGCATCGATCTCCGCCCTGATGTCCTCGATCGTCATGGCATTCCATCGGCGGTCCGGGGTAAAAAAATGAATGGCCCTGCGGAACGGCGGTATTTCCACGCCCTGTGTTGCAGGGCAGAATAAATGCATTCAGATAGCCGTGCCTGCCGGTATTCGCCCCGGATGGAGCGGCCCCGACACCCCATTCCGAAGAGATAAACACCCTCCGCCCCCATATACGCGTATGCTCAAGAGAATTCCCCGACGCGAACGGCGCGACCTGCTCATCGCATGGGTCGCCATCGCCGTCGCCTTCAGCCTTCTCTATGTGCGGGGCGGCATCAGCCCGTCGGGCTTCCTCGTCGTCTTCGCCGCCTCCCTGCTGACCGTCGGCGTGGGGTTTGTGCTCCATGAACTCGCCCACAAATTCGCCGCCATGCACTTCGGCTACTGGGCGGAGTTCCAGAAGGACAACACCATGCTCGTCATGGCGGTGATCCTCGCCGCCCTCGTCGGCGTGGTCTTTGCCGCCCCCGGCGCCACCGTGATCTACGGGGCGACCACCCGGCGCGAGAACGGGATCATCTCGGCCGCCGGTCCAGTCACCAACCTTGCCCTCTGCGCCGGGTTCTTTGCCCTGATGGTCGGCGCCGGCACGGTGCACGCCCCCTTCCTGGCCACAATCGGGTTCATGGGCGTCCAGATCAACGCCATGATCGCCACCTTCAATATGCTCCCGGTGAGCGTCCTCGACGGCAGAAAGGTCCTGGCATGGAACCCCGCCGTATTCGCCGTGCTGATCGCCGCCTCGTTCGCCGCCCTCATCGGTGCACTGATTGTCCTGTAGTCTGCAGGGAGTTGATCTCCTCGACCACCTCCCCCCCCTTCTGCTCCGCCTCGGCGAGAGCGGTCGGATGCCCCCTGATCCCGCCGTACTCGTCCATATTGTTTGCAATCACGTTGTCGTAATACTCGAATCCGGCGCCGTTGAAAAAGGCGGTCACCATCGGGTAGGCCGAATCGAAGACATGGTCCCAGGCCTGTCCGGCCGTGGAGAGGAACACCCCCTTGTGCAGCCTGATATGCTCGTCTGAGAAGTAGAGGGATTTCAGCACGAATTTCTGTGCCCAGAGGTATTGTGCCCGGTCGATGAGCCCCTTCAGGTCGGCGGTGATCCCCATCGAATAGATCGGGGAGGCGATGGCAAGGACGTCTGCGGCCAGAATCTCCTCAAACAGTCCGGTCAGGTCGTCTTTTACCACGCATCTTCCGTTCTTATGGCAGGCATTGCACCCCCGGCAGGAGGAATAGGCGAGGTCGCGGAGCACCACCTTGCGCACCTCGCCTCCCGCCTCCTCCGCCCCGTGGAGGAATGCATCCAGGAGGGTCTCGGTGTTTCCGCGCCGGTGCGGGCTGCCCGAAATGCCAAGAACCTTAACTGCCATCGCCGAACCGCTCCTTCATCTCAATCACCAGTTTTTTACCGAGCGCCTCCGCCTCATCCAGTGCCGTCGGGTGTTTCTCGACTTCGCCAGCAAGGTCCACGCCGTTGATCATCAGATAGGCGATATCGCTGTCCCTGATATCCATCACATGGTAAAAGCATTTCACGCTCGGGACAGCGGCATCGAAGACATAGTCCCATTTCTGGCCCGCAGTTGAGATAAAACATCCGAGCCGTTTCCATTTCCTCTCCTGGGGGACCACCGGGAGTTTCAGCACATATTTTCTCGACCTGAAGACCTGTGCCCGGTCAATGAGCGCCTTCACCTGGGCGCAGATGCCCATGCAGTAGATCGGCGAGGAGAGCAGTACGCAGTCGGCGTCCAGGAGCCGCTGCCCGAGCCAGTCGAGGTCGTCGCGCTGGACGCATCGGTTCAGCCGTTCGCAGGCATTGCACCCCTTGCAGGGGTGCACCGTCACCTCGGAGAGGGCGACCTTCTCGACCTCGATCCCCTCCTCGGCCGCCATCGAGGCGATCACCCGGTCGAGGAGGGTTTCGGAGTTGCCGTGCCGCCGGGGGCTTCCGGCCACGGCCAGAACATGGAGTGCCATCGGTCTTCTCGTTCTCCCTGCGGAATAAAAAGAGTGGCGGTCAGGCGTCGTCCGGGCGGCGCCTGAAACCCCCTTCCGGGACGGTGATCACAAACCGCGCCCCCTGTCCTGGTTCGCCCTCCTCGTGGATCAGAAGCCCGGTCAGGGAGAGGATCTCACGTGAGAGGAACATGCCGAGCCCTTTCTTCTGCCCTGTCACCTCCTTGAAGAGGCTCTCCTTCTGACCTGCCGGTATCCCGGGTCCGTTGTCTTCATAGATCAGGTGCATCTCCTCGCCGGCCGAAGCGGCAGAGAAACGGATCTCCGTGGCGCCGGCGGCATGGCGGACCGTGTTGTCCACCAGGTTGTAGAGCACCCGCCAGAACAGCGGATCGGCGAAGACCTGAAGGTCGGGATCGACTGTTGAATGGAGCGTGATGCCGACCGGAGAGAGGGACCTCCAGGCGCGGTCCATCTCACGCCCCGGCGACTGCCAGACCGGCCCCTTCACCCCGAGTTCATGATAATCGCGCGTGAACTCCACCTGCCGCCGGATCCGCTCGGTTGCATCGGTGATCCGCTTGAGATATTCTCCTCCCTCACCTTTCTGGAGGGTGAGTGCGATATATCCCTGAAGCACCGTGATCTGGTTGAGTATGTCGTGGCGGATGATGCTGTTGAGCAGGTTGAGTTTTCGGTTCGCCTCCCACACCGCCACCTCCATGGCCCGACGATCGGTGATCTCCACGCCGTAGAGATTGACATAACCCCCTTCGGGAATTGGCACGCAGACCAGCTGGTACTCCGCCCCCCGAACAGAGACGTCGCGCGTACGGCTGCGGCCGTCGGCGACGGCCCCCCTGACGACCGACCGCCACACCGGCGGGAGGAGTTCGCCGACGCTGGTGCCCCACTCTTCAAGAAGCGGTTTGCTCGCCTCATTTGCATACGCCACGATGCCGTCCCGCCCGATACGCATGACTGGTCCTGGATCCTCCTGCGGGAATCGTGCGAGATATCTGATCTGCTCTTCAGCGTCTTTGCGGTCGGTGATATCGAAGAGGGCGCCCTGCACCCCGTGGCCGCTATCGTCAGCGACCCTCTGCACGCTGGCATGGAGCCACCTGACCCTGCCGTCCTTACCAATGATCCTGAGGTCCACCGCCCCTGCAGTGCCGGTGCGGGTGGTCTTCTCCAGTGTCCCCAGGAACCCCTCCCGGTCTGCAGGATAGATCACCTCCTCCCAGATCTCCTTTTGCCTGAGCAGTTGATCCGGCGTATAGCCGGTGATCCCCAGGACGTCGCCGTAGAGGAAGAGCGGCAGCAGGTCGGGTCCCGTCCTGAAGGCGATCCCCTGGAAATTGAGAAGGAAAAGGCGGTACCGCTCCTCGCTCTTTCTGAGCGCCTCTTCCATAGCGCGGCGTTCGGTGATATCCCTGGCGATCCCTGCCGTTCCCGTGACATTCCCGCTCCTGTTCCGGATCGGGGTCTTTACCGTCTCCACCCAGGTTTCCAGGCCGTCCACCCGGACGAAAGGTTCGACCAGGGCCTGTCTGCACCCTGAGCGCATCGCCTCCCGGTCTTCGTTCATATAGCGTTCGGCAAGGTAGCGCGGCCAGATTTCAAGGTCGGTCCGGCCGACGACCTCGCTGCGCGAGAAGCCAGAGGCGTGTTCGAACGCCTGGTTCACGGCGATATAATGCCCTTCCCCGTCTTTCAACCATGCAAGGTCAGGGATGTTGTCCAGGATCGCCGTCTGGATGATCCCGCGCCGTTCGATCTCATCACGCAGCTCGGCTTCGGGGGTGATGTCGGTGATGAAGCCTTCGAGCACCTCCAGGGTGCCGTCCTCCCCGACCACCCCGCGGCCCTGCTCCCTGACCCATCGTGTCCTGCCGTCTGCCGTCCGGACCCGGTAGCGGAGCGTGAACTGGCGCCTCTCATCTATCGCATCCTGGATCGCCTCCCAGAAACCCTCCCGATCGTCCGGGTGGATCAGGTCGCCATAGGCCACCCTCCGGTCGCCGATCAGGTCCTCTGCAGGATAGCCGAGCAGGGGGAGGCAGCCCTGACTCACGAACTCCATGGTATGGGTCGGTGTGTTCTTGCAGCGGTACGCCATGCCGGGCAGACTGCCGAGCAGCGTGCTCAACTGCCGCTCCTGCTCCCCGAGCAGGCGCTGGTGGTCCCGATCATCCATCGCCTCACTGAGGATCTCCGGGATCTCGTCGCCGCTTGCTCTCTTCACAGCATTGATGATCAGGGGTGGTGCCCCCTCACGAAGGATCACAAGGGAAGGGGGTGTTGGGAGGCTGAATACGGACAGAAGATCTCTGATGCCGGGGTCGCCTGCGCAGAGGACGACGAGGTCGGCGGGTTCCTCCTGCAGATGGGTAAGGGCGTCACTGCTGGAGGGAACGGCCCGGACGGTCCATCGATCGCCCTGCTTCTCGAGATCATCTGTCTGGAACCGTTTGCCTGCTGTTCCCACCAGCAGAACCGATCGTTTCTGTGCAGGGACCATAAACGCCTCCTCCTGTCCTCACTGATATCTGGCTGCTCCGCCTGGGGGCGGCTAAAAGGGTTGGGGGATCAGATCTGCTTGAAGCAGAGGTACCAGTCCTTGCACTCGTAGCCTTCTTCCCCGCGGCGCTCCATCTCCTCCGCTGTCTTCGGTGGGGAGACGACGACTTTATCGCCGGGCTGCCAGTTCGCCGGTGTCGAGACCTTGAACTGGTCGGTGACCTGGAGTGCCTTCACCAGCCTGACGATCTCCGGGATATAGCGCCCATTGTTCAGCGGATAATAGATCATCGCCCGCATCGTCCCCTCGGGATCGATGAAGAAGACGGTCCTGATCGTCGCCGTACTGCTCTGGCCCGGGTGGATCATACCGAACCTTCGTGCGACCTTCATGTCGAGATCGGCGATCACCGGGAAGGGGATCTTCACCCCCATCTTCTCTTCGATGCTCCGCACCCATGCGAGATGGGAGTGGACACTGTCGATGGAGAGACCGACAAGCTGCACGTTCAGGCCCTCGAGTTCATCGTTCGCCCGTGCAAGCGCCATGAACTCGGTGGTACAGACCGGCGTGAAGTCGGCCGGGTGCGAGAAGAGCACGACCCATTTTCCCCGCAGTTCGGAGAGTTTCATCGGGCCGTGGGTGGTGACGGCCTGGAAATCGGGGGCGGCCTCACCGATAATCGGCAGGGAATACGCTTCTTCCATATCAATCACCTGAAAAGAGGGGGAATTACCCCATCATCTCCTCGAGCGCCGTCTTACCATAGACATAGGCCGGCATGCCGGCCAGCAGGAAGGCGACGCGGAGCCCCTCTTCGATCTCCTCTTTCCTGACGCCCAGGTTCTTTGCGCCCGCCATCTGGGCCCTTACCGCATGGCGGTCCCTGAGGGCAGCTGCAATAGCGATAGCAATCACTTTTTTCGTCTGTTTGGATAGGGCACCGTCCGCCCAGACGAGTTGATCGATGCCCATCACCTTCTCATAGATGTCGGGTTCGATATCCTTGAGTTCGGCAAATATTTTCGGAACTTTGCCGATCTTCTCCTCAAGTTCCTTCATCTTCTGTTCCATGTCCATCACTCCTGGAGGACCATCGGTTCGCCGCAACAGACCAGTTCGCCTCCGCCGACCTCCTTTACTTCGACCACGTTGCCGCAGATCTCACAGATGAAGATCTGTCCCACCTCTTCAACATTCGCCATGAAACCATTCCTCCGGCCCCCCGCACCGATAGGGGGTTTACTTGCGTTTTGGCGGGTGAACTGCGTCTTCAGGTGTCTTGATGTCGGGTCTGATGTGCGTCATCGGGAAGCACTGGTAGGTCTCGCAGGCACAGCTCGGGCACTTGACCAGATCCTTCTCGGATTCGGTCACATGGAGTTCCCGACCGCAGTCGATACAGACATACTTGCCGGGGCCGACCTTCTCTCCTGCCTTTACCTTCGTGGGTTCTTCTGCAGTCACGTTTTCACCAGACGAAGAATAGCATGATCCATTATATATGGCTTTTGCAGGGGGGGGAATAGGTAGATATAGGAGGGAAAGAGGTTCTTGTGCATGGGAAAGAAGATCATCGCCCTTCTCGGCAGTCCGGTCAGGAACGGCAATACCGCCTATCTTTTTGAGCAGGCGGTCGCCGGGGCCGAGGAGGGGGGGTGTGAGGTGGAGCGGGTGATGGTGCCCTTCCTGAACTTCTCACCCTGCATGGAGATCCTGCACTGCATGGAGCACGAGGACTGCCGGATGCAGGATGACGTCACCCCCTTCTACCGGCGGTTCAGGGAGATGGACGGTCTGATCATCGCCACCCCCATCATGACGATGGGTATTCCGGGGAAGCTGAAGTCGTTTATGGACCGGTTTCAGGTCTATTATATGGCAAAGTACATGCGAAAAAACTCTTTTATCTCTCCAGACCGCCGAAAACAAAGAAAAACCCTGTTCATCTGCATCTCGGGCACAAACTACGACGATGTCTTCGACGGCGCCCTCCAGACGACCCGGACCTTCTGTGAGATCATCGACTGCCCCTACTGGGACGGCGTGTTCCAGCGGGACATGGACCATGTGCGGGATATCAGGACCCGCCCGGAGATCGTGGAGGCATGCCGTGAGAAGGGGCGGGAACTCTGCTCGATTGTCGGACCATCCGACTGATTTCCTACCCGGATTTCCCCTCTCCCTCCTTCCGTGAGGGTTCGATGTGCACCACCACCTCCTGCATGCCGGCTACGGCGCCCTTGATCGCCGCCTCCACCCGTGAAGCGATGGCATGGGCGTCCTCAACGCTCATCTGCGGGTCGACGGTGACATGGATGTCAGCGAAGAGGTTGCCGGGTGTTCCCCGGCAGCGGAAACGGTGGAACCCCTTCGCCCCCTCTATTCCCGCCACCGCCTCTCTGACCGCCTCGACGCATTCCACCGTCGTGGCGTCGGTGAGGATCAGACCGGCCTCATGCAGGATGGAGAGCCCCATCCGTCCGATGACGGCACCGATGAGGAGGGCGATGAGGGGATCGGCGATGGGGTACCCGAGGGTGACGGCGACAAAACCGGCAAGCACCGAGAGGGAGACCCAGATGTCGCTTTTTGTGTGCTCTGAATCGGCGATGAGAAAGGGGCTCCCCAGTTCCTCCCCCATGCGCCGTTCATACCTGGCCACAAGCAGGTTGACGACGAGTGTCCCTGCCATCACGGCGATCGTGACCCCGGTGATCGTCGGTGATGCCCCGCCGCTGAGGCGCCCCAGGCCCTCGCTGATCACCCAGTAGGCCGTCAGCATGAGCATCCCCCCGATGATCAGGGTGGCGAGCGTCTCCACCTTTGCATGACCGTAGGGATGGTTTCTGTCCGGGGGGAGTGCGGCGTAGCGGGTGGCGATGATCCCGATGACGTTCGAGGCCGAGTCGAAGGTGGAATGGAGGGCGTCGGCCACCATCGACATCGAACCGGCCATGAGGCCGAATGAGGCTTTTGCAACTGCTACGAGGATGTTTGCCGTAAGGATCAGCCAGAGGGTCCGGTTCACCCGGCGGTAATCGGTCATGCCGTTTCAGAGCAGTCCGCGTTCGCGCATGGAGAGGTGGGCGCGGCGAGTGATGATGATATGGTCGAGCACCCGGATCCCCAGGATCTCGGCGGCCGAAACGAGCTGGCGGGTCATGGCGATGTCTTCACGGCTTGGTTCGAGGCTTCCCGAGGGATGGTTGTGCACAAAGATCACCGAGGTCGCCCGGTCGGTGATCACGTCGGCGAACACCTCCCGCGGGTGGACCGGGCTGTAGTTGATCAGCCCCTTGGTCACCTCCCGGTTGCCGATCACCTCCCCGGCGCCGTTGAGCGAGATGCAGACGAAATATTCCTGTTTTCGATCGGCGATGTGGCGCACGAGCGGCACCACGTCTGCCGGAGCGGCGATGCGCACCTCGCCGGGTTCGTAATGGCGGCGGGCGAGTTCGAAGGCGGCGGCGATCTGGCAGGCCTTCGCCGATCCGACCCCCTGGATCTCTGTGAGGGCGGCATAGGGGGGCGCCCCAGAATCGGCGATCACCCCCTCGATATCACGGGCGATCTCCAGCACGTCCCGTCCCGGCACCCCCCTCCCGATGATGGCGGCGATCAATTCCCGGTCGGTGAGGGCGCCCACGCCCCGGGTGGCGATCTTCTCCCGTGGGCGGTCCGGGTCCGCCATATCGCGCATCCGCTTCATCAGGTTGGGTTCGGTTCCGGTAATATATAAATATTCAAATTGTGATCCGGCGGTCCCCGCCCCCCTGAATCGGGTCCGGAGCCTCTGTTCCGGTCGTCCGCCTCCCCTGCCGGGTGGAAGGTATATGTAGATCCCTGATCAGATGGTCAATCATGGCAACACAGGAGAATCTCAGGGCGGCATTTGCCGGTGAATCGCAGGCAAACCGGAAATACGCAGCATTTTCCGAGAAAGCCGACGAAGAGGGTTTCAAGAATGTGGGGCGTCTCTATCGGGCCGCCTCCATGGCCGAGGCGATCCACGCGCGGCGCGAACTCGTCGTGATGGGTGGCCTGAAGACGACGGCCGAGAACCTGCAGGGGAGCATCGAGGGCGAGACCGACGAGTTCACCGAGATGTACCCCCGTTTTGTCGAGGAGGCGGAGAAGGAGGGGAATGATGAGGCCGTGATCACTTTCACCCACGCCATGAAGGCCGAACAGGTGCATGCCGGTCTGTATACGCGGGCGCTTGAGGCGGTGCAGGGCGGAAAGGATCTCGATCTCACCGATGTCTTCCTCTGCCCGGTCTGCGGCAACATCGTCCTGAACGCCGTCCCGGAACGGTGCCCGATCTGCGGGGTCCCGGGCGTCCGTTTCGGCAGCGTGGAGTGATCACCTCCATTTTTCTGGTGTTCCTGGTATTGAACCGGGACTCCGGGGATCCTGTTGTGTCATCAGGGTCTATTATGTCCCTCCCGGCGCCTGTTGCATGGATGGGCGCATGGAACGTAAGCGCACCCCGTTACGCCTTCTGGAATGGGCGTATCATTGGTGGAAATGGGCCGTTCCCGGCGCAACCCTTTTATTCCAGTTCTGTGAGGAAGGAACATATGCCGAAGGTAAAGGTGTACTCGACAAAACAGTGCCCATACTGCCGCATGGTCAAGGCATTCCTCGAAAAAAACAATATCGAATACGAGGATGTCGATGTCGGCGCCGACACGGCAGCGGCAGAGGAGATGGTGGCACTCACCGGGCAGTACGGGGTGCCGGTGACGGTGGCGGGCGACGAGATGATCATCGGGTTCGATGTGCCGCGGCTCACTGAAGTCTTCGGTGCCGGGGGGCGGGAGGAAGAGGTCTTTGACGTCATCATCATGGGCGCCGGACCGGCAGGGTTGACGGCCGCGGTCTATACCACCCGCAAGCTCCTCTCGACGATGATCATCTCAGAGAATATCGGTGGACAGGCGATGGAGTCCTGGGCGATCGAGAATTATATGGGTTACCGGATGGTGAGCGGTGAGGACCTGATGTCGAAATTCGAGGAACAGGTGAGGAACCTGAATATTCACCTGGAACTCGACCGGGTGACGGGCATCACCCGGAAGGACGGGACATTCCTGGTCAAAACCTTTTCTGACCGCTCTTTTCTGGCCCGGAGCGTGATCGTGGCCACCGGGCGGCGCCCCCGTCGTCTCGGTGTCGAGGGGGAGGACCGCTTCTGGGGGCGGGGGGTCTCGGTCTGTTCGACCTGTGACGGTCCGCTCTTCCGCGATCGGGACGTGGCCATCGTTGGCGGCGGTAACGCGGCGGTGACGGCGGCGATCGAGATGGCACGGATCGCCCGGCAGGTCCACATGATCGTCCGGAGCACCATCCGGGCTGATGCGGTGTACCTCGACCGCCTGAAGGAGCACGAAAATGTTACCATCCACCGCCCCTTCACCGTGTCCGCTCTCTCGGGTGAGTCCGTGCTCACCGGTATCCGCATCAGGAACAACGAGAGCGGTGACGAGGAGGAGATCGCCGTGGACGGGGTGTTTGCGGAGATCGGGCACGAACCGAATGTCGATGCCGTGCGCGGTCTTGTCGCCCTCAATGATGGTGGCGAGATCATTGTGGACGAGAACTGCCGGACCGATTCACCCGGCGTGTTTGCCGCCGGCGACGTCACCTCGATCAAGGGCAAACAGATCATCATTGCCGCCGGTGAGGGGGCGAAGGCGGCGCTCGAGGTGCAGGCCTATCTGCTTGCACAGTGATGCCCCTTCACCTCCCGTTTTCTTCCCCGTTCTCTTCTCCCCGGAATAAGGGCTCGAGGTCGGCGATCCGGTCTTCGGGGCCGATGACCACGCAGATGTCGTCCTCCTCGATCCTGGTATCGCCGCAGGGCGCCGTGATCACTCCGGCACCCCGGCGGATTGCGAGCACGGTGACGCCGAACCGGCGGCGGAGATTCATTTCACCAAGACTCTGATCGCTGATCGGGGCGCCCGCACTCACCCTGAGGCTCTCGATCTCGGCGCCGGGGCGGTAGAACCCGATGTCCTCAAGGGCGGGTGCCGGCGCCTCAGACGACCTGAAGAGCACATACCCGTCGGTGCGCACTTCTGCGGCGAAGCGCTCGATCTCGTCCCGCGGCACCAGGTATGAGGAGAGGATGCGCGAGAAGATCTCGATGGAGGTGACGAACTCCTCGGGGACGACCTCGTCAGCGCCAAGACGTGAGAGTTCGGCGATATCTCCCATGTAACGGGTGCGGGCGATGATCCGCAGGTGCGGGTTGGCCCGGCGGGCGGCAGCGACGATCCGCCGGGTGGCCGTGGGGTCGGAGATGACGATGACGAGCACCTTTGCCGCTGCAATGCCGGCATGGGCGAGCACCGCCCGCCTGGTGGCGTCGCCGTAATGGATCGGTTCGCCGCGATCGCGTTCTTCCCGCACCGTCTCCGGATTTGTCTCGACGATCACATAGGGGATATCGGCGGCCCGCGCCGCTCTGGCGACATTTCTCCCGCCAAGCCCAAAACCGATGATGATGATATGGTCTTTCTGTTCGTGCTCACCCGTTTTCGTCTCCGGGACCGTGCCCTGCCTGATACGGGTCGGCAGGGAGAGGCGCATCGCCCGTTCGGCTGCTCGAGGTGCTGAATCGATCAGGAAGGGCGTGGCGATCATCGAGATGACGGTCACCGCAAGGAAGCCCTGGTACATGCCGTTGTCGATAAGTCCGTAACTTGCGCCGCTCTCAGAGAGCACGAACGAAAACTCGCCGATCTGGCTGATTGAAAGTCCGGCAAGCACGGCGGTCCGCAGGGAGTAGCCGATCGCAAGCGTGGCGGTGCCGGCGACGGCGGCCTTCAGGAGGACGATGCCGGCGGTGAGGGCCAGGATAATCGCCGGATTTTCGAGCAAAAAGCCGATGTTGAGGAGCATTCCAACCGATATAAAGAAAAAACTGGTGAATACGTCCTTGAAGGGCAGGATGGCCCCCAGCGCCTCATGCGAGTATTCGGACTCCGAGATGATCAGCCCGGCCAGGAAGGCGCCGAGGGAGAGGGAGAGACCGGCACTGGCAGTGAGCCATGCGGTGAAGAGGCAGATGACGACGATCGAGAGGAGGAAGATCTCCTTGCTCCGGAGTCGCGCCACCTGAAACAGGAGATAGGGGACGAGCCAGCGGGCGGAGACGATCACGAAGCCCAGTATCGCCACCGAAGTGAGCAGGAACATCGGGATCGAAGAGGCACCCTCGCCTGCCTCCCCGGCAAGGATCGGGACCAGGAGCATCATCGGGATGATCACGAGGTCCTGAAAGATCAGGATGCCCAGTGCCGTGCGCCCATGCGGGCTCTCGACCTCCGAGCGCCCCTGCAGGATGGAGAGCACGATCGCCGTGCTGGAGAGAGAGAGCAGGAACCCGAAGAAGATCGCCTGCTGGACCGAGAGGCCGGCGATCATCGCCACCGCCGCAACCACGGCGATGGTGAGGAGCACCTGCACTGATCCGCCGATTAGGACGGCGCGGCGGATGCGGAGCAGGTTCTGGAACGAGAACTCCATGCCAATGGTGAACAGGAGAAGGATGATCCCGATCTCAGCGATCGTGCTGACGGTCTGGGAATCCGGGATCAGCCCGAGGGCGTGCGGGCCGACGAGCATGCCGGTGATGAGGAAACCGACGATTGCCGGGATGCGCAGGCGGGTGCAGACGAAAAGGATGAGGATGGCAAGTCCGAAGACGATGATGATGCTGTCGAATAGGGGTGCGTCCATGGTATCTGGGGATGGGGGTGTATGGAGGTCTTCATTCCTCTTTTGCTGCCTTCTGCCGGTCTTTCTCCTCGTAGCCCCGGCGCAGCAGGGTCATCAGGTCCTTCACCGGCAGGCGCGTATTCTCGGCGATATGGAACTCGCAGAAGGGGCAGCAGGATACGACCATCTCGGCACCGCTCGACTCGAAGGCCTCCCCTCTCTTCTGACCCAGGGCGCCCGCCACCTCGGGGACGCCCGAACGGACGCCGCCGCCGGACCCGCAGCACTGGTTCGGGGTCTCGACCAGACGGTCGACCACCTTTCTGAGGAGTTTGCGCGGCTCCTCTGATATGCCCTGCCCCCTGAGGAGGTGGCAGGGGTCATGGTAGGTGACGGTGATGTGGAGGGGGGCGGGGTCTTCGATCCCGACCCTGTTCAGCACCTCTGTGGCGTCCATCACGGTGAAAGGAGTGTCATAATCGTTTTTCAGGGTCGAACCGCACCCGGCGCACATTGTCATCACGATATCGATATCGCGGGAGGTGAAGGCCTCGATGTTCTGGTGCTTGAGGGAGTCGACGATCGCCGTCTGGCCGGTGCGGATCAGCGGGGAACCGCAGCAGACCTGTTCGTGCGGGATGATCACGCGGATGCCGTTCCTCCGCATCACCTCGATCATGTCCAGTGCGGTCTGTGGAAGTCTGCCGTTGTACATGCAGCCCACGAAAAAGCCGACTGTGGCCCGCACCTCGCCCTCGGGCTCGATCACCTCGGGCACCTGTTCCAGGAAGGTCTCCTGCGTCTTCCCGACCGATCGACCGGTCGTCCTGACCAGTTCGGCCACCTCCTGGTGGCGGGGGAGGGTGAGGCCGCGCCGGTTGGCGATCTCCCGCAGCTTCTCGATCGCCTTGCCCGGGGTCTGGATCTCCTTGGGGCAGACCTTCCAGCACTGCTGGCAGGTGGTGCAGTTGAAGAGGTCATGCTCGATCGCCTCGGCGATGCGGTCCTGCGTGTCACGCGGATCGAGGGCAAGGCGCATCTCCTGCCGCATCGCCGTCGGTCCGGCAAAATCGGAAACCTTCAGGGCCGGGCAGACCGAGACGCAGGACATGCACTCGATGCACTCTCGGAGGGGTTTGATCGCCTCGATCTCCGCCTGTGTCGGGAACACCGCCCCTTCGGACGAACAGAGGGGTGAGATCCGGTCGAGGTACGGGGCGACGTCCACCTCCAGGTCCTGCACCACCGGCAGGTCGAGGGGCCAGACGGTCATCCCGTCGTGCGCCTCGGTGAGGCATGCAAGTGCCGGTGTGCCGTCGATGCGCATGGCGCAGCTCCCGCACTGCCCGGACCCGCAGCACCAGCGGTAGGCGAGACCGGGGTCCTGTGCGTGGACGGCGTGGAGGGCGTGGAGCACCCGTGCACCCTCGTGCACCTCCACCGTGTATTCCTCGTCGTGCGGTGCGGTGTCGGTTTTCGGGTTGAACCGCCGGATGGTGAATGTGATCTCTTTCATATCAGTCCGCCTCCTCGATCCATTCTCCTTCAAGGCTGATGTGGGTGTGGCCGAAGCGGGAATGGGCGGGATCGGTCTGTGGGGGGACATCGGTCCGCCAGTGTGCGCCGCGGCTCTCCGGGCGTATCAGGGCCGACCTGATGATGAGCATCGCCGTGGTGCAGAGGCTCTGGACACCGCAGCACTCGATCAGGTTGCGGGGTGTGGCGGCGCGGAGGGGTGCCGCGGTCAGACCCTCCACGATCTGGAGACTTGCCTCAAGTCCGGCGGCGTCCCGCCGGATGCCGGCGCCGTCCCACATGGTCTGCTGGAGGTGGTCGGTCACCCAGACCGGGGAGGATTCGCCCTCGTAGAAGTCCTCGATCCGTCGCCGCTGCGCCTCAACCTGCGCCCCGTCGATCTGTGCCATTCGAATGGGTTCTTTTCCGGCGGATTCGCCGGCCCGTTTCCCGAACACCTGGGTGTCGGCAAGGGCGTTGCCACCCAGGCGGTTTGCGCCGTGGACTCCGCCGGTGCACTCTCCGGCGGCAAACAGTCCGGGCACCGTCGTCCGCCCGCCGGGCGTGATGGCGCACCCGCCCATGATATGGTGGGCGGTGGGTGCGACCTCCATCGGTTCGGTCCTGATATCCACGCCGAAGCGGAGGAACTGAGAGAGCATCACCGGCAACCGCTCCTCGATCTGCTCGGGGGGGAGGTGGGTGACGTCCAGGTATACGCCGCCATTGCGGGTGCCGCGCCCCTCGAGCACCTCGGTGGCGATCGCCCGCGCCACCACATCTCTCGTCGAGAGTTCCATGCGATCAGGGTCGTAGCCGGTCATGAACCGCTCCCCTCTGGCATTGATCAGGTGTCCGCCCTCGCCGCGCACCGCCTCGGTGACGAGTCGGCCGCGTGCATCGTAGGGATAGACCGCACCTGTGGGGTGGAACTGGACCATTTCCATATCGATGAGGTCAGCCCCGGCGCGGTAAGCAAGGGCAAAACCGTCACCGCTGCCGGTGCCGGAGTTGGTGGAGACGTCGTAGGTCCTCGCCCCGCCGCCGGCGGCAAGCACGACAGCGTCCGCCCGGATCGCCCGCATCTCGCCGTGTTTATCGAGCACGAGAGCGCCGCAAACGCGTTCGCCGTCCTTGAGCAGTTCGATCGCCGCCATTTCGTCGATACGCTGGACGTCGGTGCCCCGGAGACGCTCCATCAGGGTCATGATCATCTCGTGGCCCGTGCGATCGCCGGCATAGCAGGTGCGGGGGCGGCACTGTCCGCCAAAGGATCGCTGCGCCACCTCGTGATCGGCCGAGGCGTCGAAGACGGCGCCCCAGGAGACCAGGTCGCCGAGGCGCGCAGGGGCGTCGGCGACGAGCGCTTCGACAAGGGCCGGGTCATTGAGATAGGCGCCCCCCCGGAGGGTATCCTCCAGGTGAAGGTCGCAGGTGTCGCCTTCCCGCAGAACGGCGTTGTACCCGCCCTCCGCCATCGTTGTACACCCTCCTTTTCCAGTGATGCTCTTGGAAAGGAGAACCGTCTCGCCATACCGCTCTGCCTCTATTGCAGCCCTTACTCCGGCGCCGCCACTCCCGATCACAAGGACGTGGCAGTCGATTACGTCCAGCGCGCGCATCCTATTATAGCGTGGGAGGTGTCAGTACATAAATACCATCCTGTGGGATCAGTGAGAGTGAGCCAGAAATGAGGCTTGTAATGAAATTTGGCGGCACATCAGTCGGCGATGCGGAATGCATCTCTCGTGTGGTCGACATCCTTCACGGCTACCATGCCGAAGGTCATGAGATGGCGGTGGTGGTCTCCGCCCTATCGGGGGTGACCGACCAGCTCCATGCCATTGCCGCTGAGGCCGAGTCAAGCGTAGAAGAACCCCCTATCGCTTCATTTATCCAGGCGATCCGGGCAAAACACATGAAGACCCTTGTCGCGGTGGCACCCGGACAGGCGGAGGAGGTCGGGGCGGTCATCGACGCTCGCCTTAAGAACCTCGAACATATCCTGACGGCGGTTCACGCCCTCCATGAACTGACGCGCCGCTCCAGCGACTACATCGTCAGCTATGGCGAGCGGCTTTCGGCATTGCTGGTCAGCGCCGCTCTGCGGGAGCGCGGTATCGCCTCCACTGCCCTCGACGGCTGTGAGGCCGGTATCCTGACAACGGCCCGGCATGGCGATGCACTGGTGCTCCCCCAGAGCGACCCCCGGATCAACAGCCGCATCCTGCCCCTGCTGATGGACTCGGTGCCGGTGATCACCGGCTACATGGGCTGCACGCCGGAGGGCATCGTCACCACCCTCGGGCGGAGCGGGTCGGACTACTCGGCGGCGATCGTCGGGAGGGCGATCGATGCCGACGAGGTCTGGATCTGGACCGATGTGGATGGCGTGATGACCTCGGACCCCCGGATCATCGAGAACGTCCGTGTCCTTCCGTACGTGAGTTATCGGGAGGCGATGGAGCTCTCCTTCTTCGGGGCAAAGGTGCTGCACCCGAAGTCCATCGAACCGGCGATGGAGAAGGACATCATCGTGCGGGTGAAGAACACCTTCAATCCCGACCATCCGGGCACCATCGTGCGGCGGCAGGAGAACCGGGAGCGCCGGGTGGTCAAGGCGGTCACCCATATCGAGCGGGTCGCTCTGGTGAATGTCAACGGCGTGCAGATGATCGGACGCCCGGGTGTTGCCCGTGAGATCTTTTCGGCCCTGGGGAACGCCGGGATCAACGTGATGATGATCTCGCAGGCCTCCTCGCAGGCGAACATCTCCCTGATCATCGATGAGGGCAACCTCCCGGAGGCGCTCGAGGTGCTTTCAGGGCCCGTGAAGTCGGGGATCGTCCGTGAGGTCACCTCGGACCGGAACGTCGTGGCGGTGGCCGTCGTCGGTGCCGGCATGGCGGGTACGCCCGGCATCTCGGGACGGATATTTACGGCGCTCGGGAAGGCCGGGGTGAACGTGATGATGATCTCGCAGGGGTCGTCGGAGGTGAACGTTTCGTTCGTGGTGCGGCAGGACGATAGCAGAATGGCGTTGCAGCTCCTCCACGACGAGTTCAGGCTTTCGGAGGCGTGTGATGATGAGTGAGGAATATGGATACCGGGAGGCTGGTGTGGATATCGATCTCGAGGCGGAAGGGGTGCGGGCCCTCATCTCGCAGCTCTCCTACCGGCGGCAGGGCGCCTTCCCGATGCTCGGGACGGTGGGGCACTTCGCCGGGCTGATTGAGTTCGGGGATATGGCGCTTGCCCTGGCGGTCGACGGTGTGGGAACGAAGATGCTGGTCGCCGACGCCCTCCAGGACTGGACGACAGTCGGCATCGATTGCATCGCCATGAACGTGAACGATCTCTTCGTGATGAACCTCGAGCCCGTGGCCTTCGTGGACTATATCGCCACTGACGGCATCTCGCTGGATAAGATGCGGCAGATCGGGATCGGCCTGAACGAGGGGGCGCGGCAGGCGAATATGAATATCGTGGGCGGGGAGACGGCGACCCTGAAGGGTCTGGTGACCGGGCTGGATCTGGCCGGCACCTGTCTGGGTGCGCAGCAGAAGGACCGCGTCGTCACCGGCGAGGGGATCGTTCCCGGTGACCTGATCGTCGGCGTGCCGTCCACCGGCGTCCATTCCAATGGCTATACCCTTGCACGGAAGGTGGCACTCGAGAACGGCGGGTTCGATCTCGTCCTGCCCTCGGGGCGGACGGTCGGCGAGGCCCTGCTGACGCCCACCCGCATCTACCGCGAGGCCCTCGATGCCGCCGCGGCGTGCGAGATCCACGGCATGTGTCACATCACCGGCGGTGGTCTGCTGAACTTCACCCGTCTCTCGGACCATGGTTTCGATATCACCGATCCCCTGCCGGTGCCGGAGATCCTGGCGTGGATTGGCGATCAGGGTGGGCTCTCGGAGAACGAGATGTACCGCACCTTCAATATGGGGATGGGCTATGCATTCGTCCTGAATGAGGATGAACTCCCCGCTCTCCGGCGTGCCGTGCCCGATGCGGCCGTCGTCGGCACCGTGATGGAGGGGAGCGGGGCATTCCTCCGCGGCGGCAGGATCCGCTGAAAAATCGAAACCTCTTTTTCTTTTTTTTCGGGTTGCCGTGGGGGGACCGCTTCTGAAACCTGGCCCTGGAACCGGGGATCCGGGATGAATGACCCACTTCACCGGGAGGGGCGGACCCCTCCCGGACCCATCCCCCATGCGATAGGGGGGAGTGGAAAAATTGTCAGTACGGGGTGAATCGCCCCCGGAAACGCCGGGTTTTGTGAATGGGTCTCCTGGGGCCGTGCGATATTCTCTCTGTAAAATAGGGAGGTGTGTGGTTATTCCCTGCCGTCCGCAGGGTTCTGGATGATGGCGGAGTTGCCGGCCGGGTCGTCGATGATCAGGGTGATCCTCTCCCGTCCTTCGCGGACGGCGGCGATTCTGTCCCTGATCGAACACGCCCGTTCCCTCTCCTCCCCTTCGGCAGTGCGGAGCGCCATCTGGAGGACGTCGTCGATGCGGTCAAGCACGCCCTCCACATTGGTGATGAAACCCTCGGATGCCGGTCCGGGCTTGATCTCGATGCCGAGTTCTGGTACGGTGATTGTGCCCGACGAACTCCGGATTACCCGGATGTCCAGATCCGCGACCCTCTCCACCACAATCTCGGAGTGGGAGGGCTGCCCCTCGCTCAGGATGAAGGTATCGCTCATCCGCCAGCCACAGGGGCAGCATGCGCTCTCAATGAGGATTTCAGAAAAATATGGGATATTTTCTGTCTGATAGATATATTCGATCTCCCGGTTACAGACCTGACAGGGCGCACGGAGGACAGTCCGCACTACACTCCTCCGATCTTTTCTCGCGAGATCTTCACCGACATCGGGGTGATGACCACGTAGTGCTGGTCGCCGAGGCCGATGATATCGCCGTTGACGTCGTGGGCCACCTGTCTGAGATCCTTGAGCACGCGTTCGTACATGATCTTGTCCAGTTTCAGGCGAGATATATCGACGATGACCACATTGCCGTTGTATACCTCGTCCTTCACCTTGGGGGTGTCCTTAATGTCCCCGATCTGGGCCACTTTCAGGTACATCGAGGCGGGTTCCTCGCCGGTGCTGCCCTCGTAGGAGGTGAGATCAAGTTCCATATACTCATTCTGATGGGCGGGAGTGGATCTGCCGATGATGGAATCGAGGAATTTACCCATAAAAAGAACTGTAGAATGGAATTTATTTAATGGTATCCAAACCGTCCTCAGAGTTCGATGTTCCAGAGGGCGTCGCCTACCCGATGCACGGTTTTTACCACCTTTCCCTTCTGCTGTCCGAGGAGATCCTCCGCGTCATAGAGGGCAATTCCGATGGCCAGTGGCTTGCCATGCCGTTCCTCAGCGATCACAACAGGGGCATCCTTTTTCACGTCGTCTGTGGCCCCGACAACGCCCGGACGCATGATGTCGGCGCCGTTCATGACGAATGGCACGGCACCCGAATCGACGGTCACCCTCCGTTCCGGAAACGGGCGTTCCACCGCACCCCGCACCGTCGGAAAGATCCATCCTTCATACTCCATCAGGAGCGGTCGTTTATCGATGAGGTAGAGGGTGAAGGGAGAGTTCGTCTCCACGACCTCCAGATTTTTTGTGCGGAAGAGCTCCTCTGCGGCTCCGATCTCCCCGGTGAGCGCCTGCCCGATTCGCGCCGCCGCCGACCGCTTGATCGTGTGCCGCTTTTTTACCGCAATGTCATCCATCTTCATCACATTTTGGGCGTATTTGCACTAAAATCGTTCGCCGCGGTATGTTTAAGTAGATTCCGTGCGCATGTATGGTACTCTTGAAGAGGAACGAAGGGTAATTGCCATGACGAAAAGACCACTGGAGATTCTTGACCAGGTACTCAACGGCCAGCCAGTAATCATTTCTCTGAAGGGCGGGCGTGAGATCCGCGGGGTCCTGCAGGGGTACGATGTGCACTTAAACCTCGTCCTCGACCGGGCCGAGGAGGAAATCGACGGCCAGGTCGAAAAACGCGGCACACTGATCGTGCGCGGGGACAATGTGATCTATATCTCGCCATCAGTCGAATAATTGAGGTGAACAGAGATGTCAAAAGGTACACCATCGATGGGTAAGCGGCAGAAACACACGCATATCACCTGCCGCCGGTGCGGGAAGGTATCCTTCCACGCCCGCCACAAAGTTTGTTCTGCCTGCGGGTTCGGGCGGAGCACGAAGATGAGCAGCTGGAAGTGGACAACGAAGCGCCCGAAGACGCCGACCCATTAAGGTTTGTTGGAACATGTGTGGGATCGTTGGCATCGTGGATGCTGGCGGTGTTTCTTTCCCGCTGTACTATGCCCTCTACGCTCTCCAGCACCGCGGGCAGGAGAGCGCGGGGATCTCTACTTTTGATCAGAGACCCTATGTCCATAAGGGGCGGGGACTTGTTGCAGAGGTCTTCGATGAGCAGATCCTTGGTCGGCTCAGGGGTACGGTCGGGATTGGGCATGTCAGATATCCCACGACGGGGGCAAATCTGCCCGAAAATATTCAGCCGTTCAATTTTGTTTTCAGGGAGCATACGCTGTCTCTGGCACATAACGGCAATCTGGTGAACACCGACGAACTGCGGACCTGCTATGAGCAGGACGGCCAGATCTTCTGCACCACCACCGACTCGGAAGTGATCGCCACGATCATCGCCCACGAGATCCGGCGCTCCGGTCTCGTGGAGGAGGCGGTGGCGGCGGCGATGCGCGAGCTGCAGGGCTCGTATTCGGTGGTGCTGACCCTGGACGACGCCCTCTACGCCTTCCGCGACCCTCTCGGGATCAAGCCCCTCTGCATCGGACGGACCAACACTGGATACATCGTGGCATCGGAGAGCGTGGCGATCGACGCCCTGAACGGCACCCTGCTCAGGGATGTCCGCCCAGGCGAGATGGTGAAGATCACGGAGAGCGGGATACGCTCGACGCAGATCGCTGATTCCGACCGGAAGGCGCACTGCATGTTTGAGTTCGTGTATTTTGCCCGTGCGGACTCGATCATCGACGGCACGCTGGTCTATGATGCCCGTCGCCGGATCGGCGAGGAACTCGCCCGCGGCGCCACTGCGGATGCGGACCTCGTGGCGCCGGTGCCTGATTCGGGGACGGCGTACGCGATCGGGTATTCCGGGGTCTCGGGGACGCCATACCTGGAGGGGCTGATGAAGAACCGGTATATGGGCCGGACCTTCATCATGCCCACCCAGGCGATGCGGGAGAGTGCGGTCAGGATCAAACTCAACCCGATCAGGAAACATCTTGAAGGGCAGTCGGTTGTGCTCGTCGATGATTCTGTGGTACGGGGAACAACCTCCCGGCGCCTCATCGACACCGTCAGGGATGCCGGCGCCAGGGAGGTGCACCTCAGGGTGGGGTCGCCGCCGATCATCGCCCCCTGTTACCTGGGCGTCGATTTCCCGACAAGGAGCGAACTGATCGCGAGCGCCCGTCAGACCGACGAGGTGCGCGACCTCATCCATGCCGATTCCCTCTACCATATCCCTCTCGAGAAGATGGTGGAGGCGATCGGGATCGAGATCGGGCACCTGTGTACGGCCTGTCTCACCGGTCAGTATCCGGTGGAGGTGCCCGGGGAGTGCTGCGACCATCGGTGCGTCGCCTTCAGGCGCGACAGTATCCAGACCCGCCTGGACCTGGACTGATGCACAGGCGCGTTGCCTTGCTCTTCTGAGGGGGGAGACCGCCCTCTCTTTTCTGTGTGATGGTGGCGGGACCGGTCCCTGGTTGGCGGGTTCTGCTGTGCCTCCATCCGCATCACGATAGCGGTGACGGGTCGCCTCGTTGATGTTTCTGTATTGGCGTCCGCCTCTGATGATGTGGGGTTCTCCCCGCCAGGGGAGAAAAAATTGAGATATAGATTTACTGCCCGTTTCGGTGCCTTCTGGCAGGGGCTCTCGATCGATCTGTTCTCTGCCCGGGGCAATTCTCACGGATGAAGGCGATCCAGAAAAGACTGAGTAGCGAGGGATGGATTTGAACCATCGATCTACGGGTTATGAGCCCGTCGGGATTTCCTGACTACCCCACCTCGCTTCGGAGTATATACATCTCTCATTCGTCATATTTATAGTTTGTCTCTATTCCTGCCGAGAGATAGATAATCCCGGGGGTTCACTTCAATCCATGGACGATGAGATCGCTTCTATCAGGAAAAAGAAACGTGAGGAGATGGAGGCCCGTCTCAATCTGATGGGCGCCGGGGTTCCCCCTCTCTCGGACCTGACCTTTGCGCGGGCGCTTGCAGAACACCCCCTGCTCGTTGTTGATTTCTGGGCGGAGTGGTGCGGTCCCTGCCGGCGTGTTGCACCCGAAGTCGAGGCCCTTGCTGTGGAATATGCTGGTCGGGTGGCCTTCTGCAAGGTGAACGTCGATGAGTGCCCGGAGACGGCGCGGACTTCCATGATATCGGTGATCCCCACCCTCGTCTTCTTCCAGAACGGTCGGCCCGTGGGGAGGGTCACCGGAGCACTGTCTCGAGAGGCGTTGCGGGCATCAATAACCCGTGCGTTCGGGCTCAATGACTAGGTCTGCCCGGTGGTTCAGGCGGTCTGGCTCGCCTTCATGATCCCGTTTTTTTGTATCAGGTTGTTGAGGCGGGCGGCGAGAATCAGGTCGGTCCTGGTGAGTCCACCGGAGGCGTGGGTATACCACGAGACCTCCACATGCCGGTAGTTGGAGAGACAGATGTCTGGATAGTGCTCTGCGCTCTCAGAACCGAGGGCAATGATCTCGTTGATGAATGCGATGGCCTCACTGACAGATTCGAAGGTGAACTGCCGGTTCAAACGGCCATTTTTAAAATCCCATCCCGGCACTTCGGGGAGGAGGTCCATGATCTCGCGGCGGGTGAGCGGCGCCGCCCCGGGGACGATCGGCTGCGCCACCTCCGAGGTCAGAGGCATGGCAATCCCTCAGAATCATCATATATATAGGTTTCGCACAATCTGAAGATAGTTATGTGAGGGCCTCGAACTTTGTTCTGTGAACAGCCTCTATGCATCGCTTCATCCGACGCTGCAGGGGGTGCTTGCCCACCGCCTGGGATGGGACGGTCTCCGACCCGTTCAGGAGGAGACGATCCGGGCGGCGGCGGAGGGCGGCGACCTGCTCGTGGTCGCCGGTACGGCCGGGGGGAAGACCGAGGCGGCCCTTATCCCTGTTCTTGACGCCATTCTGAAGGGCGGTCTTGCAGGGGTCTGCTGCATCTGCATATCGCCGCTGAAAGCCCTGATTAACGATCAGGAGGAGAGAATTTCGGCCATCTGTGTTCCGGCCGGCGTCACTGTTGGGAAATGGCACGGGGATGTGCCGAAGGGGGAGCGGACCTGGGGGGAGGGCGACCCCCCGCATATCCTGGTCACGACACCGGAGTCGCTGGAGGTGATCCTCCAGGACCACAGGCTGCGAGGTGATCTCGAGCGCCTCCGATATGTGGTGATCGATGAGGTGCACGCCTTTGCCGGCGATCAGCGGGGCGTGCAGATGCGCTGCCTCTGCGACCGTCTCGATATGATCGCCACCCGCCCCCTCCGGCGGATCGGGTTGTCGGCCACGATCGGCAACCCCGGGGAGGTGCTGGACTGGTTATCCGGCCCCGGACGGAAACGGCGGCTTGTTGCTGTTCCGCCGGTGCCGGGTAAAAAACGGTTCTCTTTCGCGGTGTCAGGAAGGGAGGGGCGGGCCCGCGCCGTCGCCAATCTTGTCCGGGGAAAACACGCCCTGGTGTTTGTGGGAAGCAGGAGCGATGCCGAGGGACTGTGCGCCTCCATGGACGGACTGGTCGAACACCTCACCGTCCACCATTCCTCGCTCTCGCCAGGGGTGCGGCAGGCGGCGGAGGAGTCCCTTGCCGGACCGGATCCGGCCTGCGTGATCTGCACGAGCACCCTCGAGCTCGGTATCGATATCGGCGGCCTCGATATTGTTGTCCAGGCCGGACCGCCGCCATCGGTCTCTTCGTTTCTCCAGCGCCTCGGACGGACCGGGCGGCGGGGGGGCCCGGCGATCATGGCATTCGTCCTTGACAACGACCTCGATCTCATGGTCGCCGTGGCCACCGTCGAGGCGGCGATGCAGCGGGAGGTTGAGCCACTCCGTCCGCCTTCTCTGCCATACACGGTGTTTGTCCAGCAGCTCCTCCTCTTCCTCATGGGACGGCGCCGGGTCGGGCGGCAGGTCCTGCTCTCCTCCCTCCTCTCCCTCTCCCCCTTCTCTGGTTTTCGCCGGGAGGACTGCGACGCCATTCTCGCCGCCCTGATTGAGGATGGGTATCTTGTGGAGGACGGGGGGTTTCTGATGCTCGGGCCCGCCGCAGAACGTGGTCCCGCCCGATCGGGTGGTCGGGACCTGCTCTCGATCTTTGCCGCCGGGGGGTCCTGGCGGGCCCTCACCCCGGACGGCGAGGAGGCGGGCAGCCTCGACGGGCGGTTTGTGGCCGGCGGCACGGGCACCGTCTGCACCCTCGGCGGGCGGCGATGGCGGATCATCTCCCTCGATCCCGCTCACCGGATTGCCACGGTGGTCGGTGAAGGGGGAAGGCGGCGTTCCTCAGACCGCCGTCCTTTCTGGTCGGGTTCGGGTGCTCCCATGAGCCGTTCTGTCGCCGGATCGGTCGGACGGATCCTTGCCGCCGGGTGTTCCCCCCTCCCTCTGGCCCCGCCCGAATCCGCGGCGATCCGCGGGATCGCAGAGGAGATCGGCCATCCTTTCGCCGGGGATGGATTCGTGGTCAGTGAGCGGCCCGAGGGGGTGTTCGTCCTCTCATGTCATGGGGGGCGGTTCAACCGGACCCTTGCCACTGTTCTCGGCACCGAACTGGGGGACGGCCCGCGCATCCGTTCCGGTGACCTCTGGCTGTTGATATCTGGGATTACCGGTCCCCATCCGGCACTGGAGGTCTGTGACGCCATCCGAAGGGTGAAGGGATGGACGCCCGCCCGGATCGCCGGTGTTCTTCCCCTCCTGGATGCTGAAGAATGGAAGTTCGGCACGCTTCTCCCCCCGCACCTTTTTTCGGGGATGATCAGGGCTGATGTTGACGGTGTTGATGATTTTGTGACCGTGCTGCAGGCGTGCGGGATCGCCGGACCGGGAGAAAATATATCTCTGCCGGGGCCTCAACCCATGAGTAAATGAACCCCCGCCTCTTCTCCCTCCTCCTCATCGCTCTGGTGTCCCTGGCGCTTCCTGTCATGGCCGCGCCCGAGCGGACGATCTCTGGTGTTTCTGGAGGTGGAGAGGAGGTGGTCGTCTCCATCGATACCGGTGACATCGACACCGGCGGAATCGTCGAGACCCTTCCTGAGGGGTTTGAGTTTGTCTCCACCACCCATCCGCCCGGTCGCCTCTCGGTCGAGGGTCGGCAGGTGTCGTTTGTGCTCATCGGAGATTCGGCCATCCACTACCGAATTCGTGCATCCGGCAAGGGGGGAGGGATGATCACAGGGGTCTGGGAGGACTTTATCTCCAGTGAGGGGGGGGCGATCGAACCGACCTGGGTATTCGTGAATGGAGAAGGAATGGTGACGGTGCCGTCGAAAGACACGACCGCCAGGGCCGCTGCCGGTCCGCTGCTTGTCCCATTGGCGGCCTGTGGGGTCGTTGCCCTGCTGCTGAGGAGGGATCGATAATAAGAGCGCTTTATCTTGTGATTCTGGTCTCTCTCTGCGCCGCACCGGTATGGGCGGCCATTCCATGTGATACCGACGGCAACAACCGTCTCTCCGAGGGGGAGTTTGTCTCGGCCGCCTTCGCCTATCTTGATATCACCTACCGGAACGGCAGTGGGGAGTGCCCTGACAGAAATGATCTCCGGGACGCCGCATATGTGCTGCGGTTCTGGGGCGGCGCCCCCCATACCTGCACCGACGGCATGGGGCAGAGCGTCGTGTTCGAGCGTCCTCCGGGTTCGGTGGTGGTCTTCTCATCCACTGTGCTGGATACGATGCGGGCGATCGGGGTTCCGATGGCCATGGTGTCCGGTGTGGCCGATCCGATCCTGATGGAGGTGTCCTATTTCCCCGGTGTGGCGAACTGCCCGGCGGTCGGTGACCTTGAAGGGCCTGATGAAGGTACGATCGCCTCTATCGCCCCTGATCTTGTCATCGTCCCTGCCGACGCCAGCGGCAATGCCGCTGCCGCCGCCGCAGCCGCATGCGGGGTCCCGGTCGTGCGGTTCTCCTGCACCTCTCCCGGCACCATCCGTGACGAAATCGATTCCCTCGGCCTCCTTTTCGTGCGCGAAAAGGGTGCCGATGACCTGATCGCATTTATCGATGCACAGGAGTCTGCCGTTGCAACATGCCTTGCCGGTCTGGGGGGGGAGGAGCGTGTACAGGTGTATGCCGAGGACGCCGCCGCCTATACCGCTGCCGGTGCGGGCACCCCCCTTGGTGACCTTGTGTCTGCCGCCGGGGGCGTTGTGGTGCCTGAGAACAGCGGGTGGTGCCCGGTCACCGACGGAGAGGTCGTTGCTGCCGCCCCCGGTGTGATGATCAAGATGGTCGGGCATGAACCCTGCCGGTTCGGCGGGTTTGGTGACCGGATCTCGCTGCGGTTTATCGAGGTCAGGAATGCGATCGGGCTCAGACCCGGATGGACGACCGTTCCGGCGGTCGACAGCGGGGCGGTCTACCTGATCCACTCCTCTGTCGTCGAGGGGCCTCAGTTCGGCATCGGTCTCCAGTATATTGCCCGCTGGCTGTACCCGGAGCGCTGCCGGTCCCTCGATCCTGCAGATCTCCAGGCCCGGTATTTCAGCGACTTCTGCGGTCTGGAGGGTGGGAGCGGTATGTATGTGTTCCCGGAGGCGGCGCAATGAGGCGAGAATCCGTGGCGGTCGCCGTCATCCTGCTCATCGTTGCCTGTTGCGCCGGCGTCCATCTCGCCACGACCTATGAGGATTACAGCCGCACGAATATCCAGTGGAACGGCACATCGGTGTTTTTTTCCCTTCTCGAGGAACGGGGGGCAGAGGAGGTCGTCGATCCCGCCGCTCTTGCCGGGTATGATGATGCGGTGCTGCTGGTCATCGCTCCCGAGGGACCACCGGGACCGGCCCGCATCAATGCCGTCCGTGATTTTCTCTCACGAAACACCACGGTCATCATCTGTGACGATACCGGGAGCGGCAATGCCCTGCTGGAGGGGCTCGATCTGCCCCTCTCCATCGGCGGGCTCAATCTCAGCTCGGTCGACACGGACTATGACACCCATACGGCCGTCAGGGGGTATCCGGTGGGCAACCACACCGCCACTGCAAATGTATCGGCGGTGCTGTTCAACCGTCCCGCCGCCGTGACGGGCGGTGAGACGCTGCTCCAGACGTCCCTCCTCTCATGGATCGACGAAAACGGGAACGGGCGGATCGACGGGGCCGAGGCGGTTGGTCGGTACCCGGTTGCCGTCACCGCCCTCTCGGGCGGCGGAGAGGTGATCGTGGTCGGCGATCCCGGCATCTTTCTCAATTCAATGAACGGGATCGGTGCCGACAACACCCGGTTTATCGAGAATATCCTCGATCTCCGCCCGGTCGTGCTCGTGGACACGGGCTGGAGCCGCACCGCCACCGACGGACCGCTGACTCTGGTCGTCAGGACGGTGAAGGGTTATCCGCTCCTCCAGGTGGTATGTGCGGGGCTCTGTATCGGTGCGGCAGCATATTATTTCAGAAAACGGATACACAGGTAGAAGGAAATGGTTGCGAACGAGTGTGATATTGATTTCATAGCAGATACCTACGAGGAGGTGGTCGAGACCACGCAGCGGTTTGTGGTCGGGAACAGACCCCTTATTGAACTGATCTTCATCGGTCTGCTCTCTGAAGGCGCAGTGCTCATTGAGGGTGTACCCGGCACGGCGAAGACCACCGTCTCGAAGATCATGGCAAAACTTCTCTCGTACTCGTTCAAACGGGTACAGGGTGCGGTGGACGTCCAGCCGGCAGACATCATCGGTGTGCGTATCTATGTGGCAGACGAGAGTCAGTTTGTCCTCCAGAAAGGCCCGATCTTCTCGAACTTTGTGCTTGTGGATGAGATCAACCGTCTGACCCCGAAGACCCAGTCGGCCCTGCTCGAGTCGATGAGTGAACATCAGGCAACAATCGATGGGAACACCTATCCCCTCCCCAAACCCTTCTTTGTGATCGCCACGCAGAACCCGTATGAGTTCGAGGGGACCTTCTCCCTGGTGGAGGCGCAGCGTGACCGCTTCATGTACAGCATACCGCTCACCCATCTCGGCGTCGAAGACGAACTCGAGATTATCAGGCGGGACAATGCCGGCGGTCTCAACTGGACGGACTACGAGGAATCCATACCGCCCCTTCTCACCAACGAGGACGTCGGGCAGATGATCACTGAGGTGCGGTCTATCCGCAGTGATGATGCGGTCATGCACTATATCGCCGATATCGTGGCCGCCACAAGGGAGCATGCCGATGTCCGCCTCGGCGCCAGTTCCCGCGCCTCCCTTGCCCTGTTGCGGGGTGCAAAGGTGCATGCCGCCATCGATCACCGCGACTATGTCATACCTGACGATGTCAAGTCGCTCGCCTCACCGGTGCTCCGTCACCGCATCCTCCTCGAGCGTGAGGCGATCCTGGGGCAGGTCTCGGTCGATACGGTGATCGCGGAGATCCTTGACAGTGTTGAGGTGTCCTGAACCGTGAGGCCCCGCCCGGCAGCAGAGGGGATCGCCGTCCTCGCCGTCTCCCTCGGCGTATATGCCCTGCTGTTTGACGATACTGCAGGTATGGCGGCTGCCGGCGTTCTCGCGCTTTTCCTGGTCTACCGTGCCGGATCCTTTTACCGGGAGTTTGCCCTTCTCCTGCCCACGGTGACGGTGAAAAGGACGACCGGAAAGCGGATTGCACGGCAGGGTTCGCGCATCCGGGTGGCGTCCGTGGTCGCCCATGATCCCGGAACCCCTCTTTCCGTGACGTTTGAGGATATCGCCCCTCCTGTTGCCATTGTGGAAAACGTCGATCCCCCCCGCCTTCAGGCGCCGGGTGAGACGGTGCTCCGGTCGGTGCTCCGCCTCATGGCGGCGGGCGATACCTCCTTTGGCGGTCTCGTCGTCCGGGCGCACGATCCCTTCTTCTCCGGGAGTCTCACTCTGCGGGGGGAGGGATTCTCGGCACCCTCTCTCAGGATCACGCCCGAGAGCATTCCGGTGGCGGGCGCAGGCAGGGGTGATGTTTCCGGTGAGATCGAGGGCGGCAAGAACAGGATCCTGCGGGGACAGGAGACGAGGGGCTACCGGGAGTATATCGTCGGCGATTCCCTCGAGATGGTGGACTGGAAACTCTCGGCGAAGTACGGGACGATGATCGTCAGGGAGGTCGAAGGGATAAGCGGCGGGAGACCATTTGTGATCGTCGACCTCCCCGACCGGCGCGATGCACCCGGGAAAGAGGAGTTCGCACGCTATTCCATGTCCGTGAATGGTGGGGTGGAGGGGACGTTCACCCGTTTCGGGGCGTGTCCACTCCTCATTGTCTCGGGCGCGGAGATCCTCTCCTACCTTCCGTCCGGGAGCGCGGAGAAGGAGATCCTGGATGCGCTCTCCGGGATCACGCCGACGGAGCGGGCGGTCCATCTCTACCGCTATCTCGATCCGGTGATTGCCCGCTCCCGGATCCGCGCCATCGAGCGGACCCCGGGGGAGGCACCGGAATACAGGCGGCGTCTTTCCGGCATCCTCTCGGCATATAGCGGGAATGCCCCGCCGCTTCCCTTCAGGGAGGGCGTGGGCCGGGCGATCCGCGCCTCAGGTGCGGCGACCGTCCTCCTCTACTCGACGTTCAGGGGTGACCCGAGTCATCTGGTCCAGATCGCCCTTGAGGCCCGGCGGCAGGGGATGGAGATGCAGGTCTATGCCCTGGGGGCGGAGGGTGCCGGGCGTGCGGCGCGGCTGCTCGCCCCCCACCAGATCGAAGCGGTGGAGGAGATCTAGATGGACGGGCGGATCTGGGCCGGTATCGCAGCTGTTCTTGGCATCGCCGCCGCATTGAGCGGTCCGGCATGGATCGCCGGTCTGGCCGGTGTTGCCGTTTTCGCCGCCGTTTTTCTGCTGTCTGCGGGGCGTGCGGACCGCTGGTTTCTGCTGCTGGCGGCAGGTGGACTCCTCGCCGTTGCCGCCGGTCTCTCCTCGCCGCTCTTCTCTCTGGCGATTCTCGTCGTTGTGCTCGGGGGGATGATCGATGGATGCGGGTTGTTCGGCAGACGGAGCGATTACTTCGGATTTCTTGCCTTCGCCGTGGCGGTCGCTTTCGGGATCGCTCCCCTTGCCATGATGCGGCATGTCTATCTTCCGTCGGTGCTTCTGCTCATCGGCGCTGCCGCCCTCGGCGGGGCGGTGCTCGTGCTCTGGTACAGGCTTGCCTGGACCTCACAACGGGGTGAACCATGAAACTCTCGGGAACCAATGATACTACACGTGCAGCGCTCCTCCTCCTCGGTGCGGCGGCGGCGGCGCTGATCCTTGCCGCTCTCACCGGCAGGGGGGATCTGACCTCTGCGACCCTTGTCCTTGCCGGTTTCGGCTCGTTTATCGCCGGTGTCTTCCTGCTCACCCTCTCCAAGGACGAACCGATGGACCCGGAGATCGCCGCCCTCCTCCCGGTCGGCGGAACCGTGGATGTGGCCACCCTCATCGCCGACCTGGGGGTGCAGGGCGATGCACAGTTTCTGCCCCCGCGGGAGGACGGCAGTGCCATGCAGGTGATCCCGGTCAGCGGGCGGGTGCCGACCGATATCCCGGAGGGCACCTCCTATATCACCGGGATTGAGGGGGATGCGGTTGTGATCCGGCCCCTTTGCGCCCCTCTCCTCTCTTATCTGAAGAACTACTGTTCATTTGAGGTGCCGTCCGACCCCGACCGCCTCTGCGAGGCGATCGCTGAGGTCTGTGCCGATGCACTGGAGATTGCGGACTCGGTCGCCGCCTCATTTGATGGCGAGAACCTGGTCGTGGACCTGAAGGGCTTCTCCCTCGGTGCCGGGTGTGCGGCGGTGCGGGCGGCGTCGCCGCGGTGCTGCACGATGGTCGGGTGCCCGGTATGCAGTCTTGTCGCCTGTATTATGGCAGAAGGGACCGGTCGCCCCGCACGCATTGCCTCGGCATCGCCTGCGGGCAGCGACCTTCACATTATTATTGAACCGGCGGCCTGACCCTGATCCAGAGGTGCAGGTCCCGGTAACTGGCGTTGACCCGGTCTGTGCCCCAGATGGCGTCGGCGGGCACGGTTTCGTTGAAGAGGAGGAACTGGAGCCTGTTCATGTCCGTCCGGTCGACGCTGAACGCATATGGTTCTTCGACCGTTTCGTTGTGCGGGATCTCAAGTGAAAACCGTCCGATACGCTCCATTTCATGCACCGTGCTGGTGTTTGTCGCCGTATCGAAGGTCTGGTTTGTGAGCAGCACCTCGACGGTGTAGGTCACGTTCCTGTACTCGTGGTTGCCCACGCCGATGATCAGGGACTGATTCGTCCCTGCAAAAAAGTCGGTCGGATAGTCTGCGGCCTTCCCACCGTCACCAAGAATGTAGAACTCGGTGAAGTGTTCGCCCTCCTTGGGGACGACGATCACATACACCGTCGTCGCCACGGCGGCGATGATGGCCAGGACGAGTATGGCCGAGAGCGCCCGGTCGAGGCGAGAGGCCTCTTCCGGGAAGAGTTCTTCACGCGCCTCTATCGCCATGGAGGCAAAGGGAACGACAAAGCGTTGTTCGGGTGGCAGCACCATTCTCCGCCAGTGCGCCACGGCGATCATCGCAAAGGTGAAGATCACCAGGGATGTCAGGATCGGATCGAGGCGGATGCCCCAGGGCGTGTAGTTGAGCGCCAGTCCGATGAGGGGGACGACGGCGATCGAGAGCCCGAAGGAGAGGGCGACCCGTTCGATACCGTCGAGATCGTCCTTTGCGGGAAAAAGTGCGGCGATGAGTGCATAGCCCGGGATGAAGAGGACCATGGGGAGGCCGAAGACCACCCGCAGCACGCTCTCGTTGAGCACCGGGAGATAGATGCAGAGGACGGTCGCCACCGTCCAGAGGGCGATGGCGAGGAGGTCCTTCTGGACCGCCCCGGGTTCAAGGGCCTCAACAATTGCGGGCTTTTCTTCACTCATATCGGTTCACCGGATTTATCGCCTGCCCACGATGATGGCGGCGGCCGCTCCAAGGGCACCCAGGGTGCAGATGAGCGGGAGGGGGGACTGTGCCGGTGTGGTGGTCGGTTCGGCGGTCGGTGCAGCTGTCGTCTCAATAATGGTGACGGTCTCTGCCGGTTCTCCTGCCGCCGGAGCGGTGGTCACCACCACGGGTGGGGTGGCGAGGGCAAACTCTCCGCCCTCATCGATCTCGGCGGAGATGACGTCGCCCTCTATCCTGCTCTGCAGGGGGTTCCAGGCCTGACCGTTCCAGGCGAGCAGGGTGTAGGCGGTCGAGGTGTCGTCCCCGACACCGTCCATGCTGATGGAGATGGTCGCCGACGGGTTAAAGGTTACGCCGTCGGGCAGGATCGCATAGGGGCCCTTCACGGCTGTCCAGCCTTCGGGAACGGCGCGGTTGCTGACCCATATCGAGAGATCGCCACTCTCTGCACCCTCGAGAGCGCCGCTCTCAAAGGACAGGGCACACCCACTGTCCGGGGAGGTGACGGTGACACTCTCCGGTTCGGGTTCGGTGGTGGTCACCGGGTCATCCCCTCCCCCTCCGCTGGAGGAGGGTGCGGTGGTCGTCGGTGTGGTCGGGACGAGGACACCGTCCACATAGACCTTCACATCGGCGCTGCCGCCGGTAAACCCGTTCACCGAGAAGGTGACCACGGAGTCATCGGGCCCGATCTTCTTTCCGGAGAGATCGACCGATGCCACCACTGGCGTGCTGGCGGCGAGTCCGACGCCCTCGAGGGTGATGTAGGAGATGAGGCCCTGCGGGATGTCGCCCATCTGGTTCATGTCCACGACGCCGTTTTCGCCGTCACCGAAGATGGTGATGGCTCGCCCACCCATGCGGGCAGTGAGGTTTGCGGCCTTGACGTTCTCTGCATGGATGGAAACGCGGCCGTCATCGAGCGCAAACGGCATCTGGAGGTTGTTGGTGCTCAGTTGGAACCGTCCGTCTCCGTCGAGGGGGATCGACGCCGAGACGCGTATCATAAAGGTACTGTTGTCTGCGAGGTCGTGCACCGTGATGGTGATAGGGGTGTCCTCCGTGATCGTGGAGGGTGACATGGTGACGGTTGCGGCAGAAAGGGGGGCAATCAGAAGAATCAGCCCGATAATCACTGCCAGCAGCCGGGGGGTGCTGGGCTGTACCATAGCAGAATATCAGGCTGGAAACTATATCTCCTTTGTGTCCTTGCTCTTTATTGCCCTCTGCTCCGATTCCCGGTCTGGAGTGCGGAGATGGCCCATAATATATAATAGTTTTTATTTAATTTTATGAGGAATATTCGGAATCTATAAATCATAAGGGTTTCTTCTCTTCTATAACCCCGGAGGTGGTATCTATGACGCGCGTTTGTACGCGGAGTTTTCTGACTGTTTTCATACTGCTGGTTCTGGTTGGCAGTGTCGCTGCCGGAGCCCCTGACGGTTCTGTTGTCGGAACAGATGACACGATGCCGTATATTGTGGTGCTCACAGACCAGCCGGACCGAGGAACGACGTATTCGATGATGAAGGCACAGGCGGCTGCCACGCAGGCGTCCGTGCTCTCATCCATCAGTGCAATCGACAGTGACGCCGCACAGTCGGCGGAACAGTTCTGGATCGTGAATGCGCTCCGTGTCGAGGCCGATAAGTCGACCATCGAGAGGATTGCCCTCCTGCCCGGTGTCGACCATGTGGAGCCCGATATGCGGGTGCAGGTGGACGACCCAGTATTTGAGGTCTCTGACACCGTCGATGCCCAGTACATGCGGAGCGGCGATGAGTTCATGCTGCCCTGGCATCTCGACTGGATCGAGACCCCGGCCGTCTGGGACGCCGGGAACATGGGCGAAGGTGTTCGGATCTCTGTGGTGGACACCGGTATCGACGGGACGCACCCGGCCTTCGGCGAGCGTGTCGTCGGCTTTGCCGACTTTGTGAACGGGGACAACACCTCGGCCTATGACGACAACGGCCACGGCACCCACTGTGCCGGCACGGCGGCCGGCGGCGAAGTGATGGTTTCGACCTATGATGGCATTCAGGCCCTCATACTGGGTACCGCACCCGAAGCCGAACTGATCGGTGCCAAGGTGCTGAACTCGGCAGGTTCAGGCTTGACCTCCGACATCATCAAGGGCATCGAATGGTCGGTCGAGAACGATGCCGACGTGATCTCCCTCAGTGTGGGAAGCTATGCGTGGGACGCAAACAAACAGGAGTACTTCTCTCTTGCGGCCGGTGAAACGCTCAACCTGACGCTTGAGGTGGGTGGAAATATCGCCTCGAACGGAGGACTCCTGGAACCCCAGTTTGTCGTCGGCGGCTACGCCCTCCAGCAGGAGTATGGTTATAATGACGCCGAACCCGCCAACCTCTCGATGACCCTCTATGCCCCCAACAATGTAACTGCGACCGGCGGCTACATCGACTGGAACGGCTTTGACCAGTCGTCGGATGTGGTGAAGTTCAAGGCGCCGTATGCCAGCAACAGCGGAAACTGGAACGGTGTCTGGCTCCTGCAGGTCACCAACAACGGAAACGAGTCGGTGATGTTCGAAGGAGCGGCTATCGCAGAGGCACGCCAGTCCGACGGCAACACCGCATATGACCTGACGCTAAACAACCTCGCCGACCTCGGCGTGGTGGCGGTCGTTGCGGCCGGCAATAACGGCGACGTCGGCACCGGCACCATCGGCACGCCGGGAACGGCCGAGGACGTGATCACCGTCGGCGCTACCGACTACTGCATGGACTACCGGGCAAGTTTCAGCTCTATCGGGCCGGTGAACCGGACGAACCCCTACATCAAGCCCGACCTGATGGCGCCTGGTGTGGGCATCCTCTCCGCCTATCCGAACGGCCAGTACGCCGTCATGGACGGCACCTCGATGGCAACGCCGGGTGTGGCCGGCACCGTCGCCCTGATGCTCGCCGGCAACGACACCCTCACGCCGGCACAGGTGAAGCAGACTCTGATGCAGACGGCCGTCCACATCAAGGAGGACGGTACGGCGATGGCGACCTATGAGGAGAACAACCTCTACGGTGCAGGCCGGATCAGTTCCTATCTGGCGGTCGAGGCGACCGACGGTCTGCACGGCACACTGCCCTCGCCCTATCTCACCGAGCTCTTCGGCGGTCCCTCATATGATGCTGACACCGACCCGAACACCGTGACAATGCTCGGCGTCTGCTGGAACGCAACAGCCGGCGCTCCGATTGAAGGAGAAACGGTGGAATTCAAGGTCTACTATAACTACTATAACCCGGTTTTCATCAACGCATCGGGCGTGACCGATGCCGATGGCAGGGCAACGGCCACCATCGACATCACCAGCTTCCCGGTGAACGCCTATTTCTATACCGAGGCGACCTGGCAGGGCCGCACCCTGAGTTCGCAGAAACTCAAGCCCTCTTCTGAGGGTGGAGGAAATGGCTACATCTATGTGCCGTTCTTTGAGTCGCAGTCGTTCATCGCCCCGCCGGACGGCGCCATCACAATGCGCTACCCGCTCCTTGACGTCGATGGATCGGCCTACTCCGATACGGTGCAGCTGAAGGTGGCGAATTCTACGACCACGTTCTTTGATGAGACCCTGACGCCGGTGAACGGCGTGGTCGAAGCAACGGTCGACTTTTCGAAATTCAATATAAATGTATATGGCTCGGATCTCAGCGTCACGATCGATGGTCGCAGGGCCGGGTCCGTGGCATTTGCCTATGAAGTCTGGTATGAAGGCATGTCCTCGCCCAAACAGGCGATCTGCCCTGCCGGCAGCACGATTGACATCGCCCTGCAGGTGGCAGAACCTCATGGCATTGGTGGGACGATCACTTCCAAGGACTATGCGGTGTACGTGACCGCCTTCACCGAGACAGAGATCCTCTCCCTGCCGGCAGAGGTCGGCGGAGCGCTCGCCGCCGGCATGCCGGTGGACGATGCCGCCCTGGTCGAGGCGACCGGCGGCATGGAGCCTGAGGAGATTGTCGGGACGGTGCAGGTGAGAAACGGCATCGGTGTCTATCAGTTCACGATGCCCGAGGACTGCTATGTGGCGGTCGTCAAGTTTGTTGACCCCGATGAGGAGTTTTACGGCAGCTATGACTCGTATATGGTCTCGGTTGTCTATGGCTCGATGTCGCCGTGGACCCTTCACCGGGTGACACCCACGGTGCCGGAAAGCGTCGAAGGGCTCGACAGCACCTACCTCGTCATCATGGACTATGAATGGGCTGCGACCTGGAGTCAGGGCGACTACCACTCGGTGCCAGCGGACACGGCCAGCCTCACCGCCTCGGTGATCACCGTGAACGGCACCACCGGCGAGGTGACCGATGATGCCGGAAAGACGGTTCGACTCTACACCGCTGACGGTGTGCAGACGAACACCACCGCTGCCGACGGCACCTGCACCTTCACGCTGAACGTGTCCGGGAAGGCATCCGAGGACGTGATCCTGATCACCGACGGCATCAGCTCCTCTGCCTGGGTTCTGGATTATATCCAGGGCTATCCTGTTAGGTTCAGCCGGATTGACCCCGGCATCATCACCGGATACCAGCAGACGGCGGCCGCCCTCAGGTGCCTCGAACCCGCCACCGAAAGCCGGTGGATGGAGGTCGACTATCAGGGCAGCGGTTCGTACATGGTCTCACTCTACTCCTACGGGCCGGATGACACGCCGATAGTCGAGCGCGGGGTGTTTACTGCAAGCCCGTACTTCAACTGGAAGACGCTCGGGACGGAATTTGCCGACACCCTTGCCTTTACCGGTACATGGGCGAAGAACGTCACCCCCTCACAGAACGGCACCTATGAGGCACATGCTTCGGTTCTGCAGCCAGATGGCTCGTTAATGGGTGTAGGTGTCTCTTTCTTTGATGTGCCCGGCGCCTGTGTCTCCTACACAGTGAAGCCTGATGTGCTCGTCGGGGAAACGGTGCCGGTGACCTTCACCGTCGCCGACAGTGACGGCAACCCGATCAGCAACGCGAAGGTCGGGTTCTTCCTTGGCGCTGCCGCAATGGATGCCTCGAGCACCTATAATGACGATGTGCGCCCGCTGAACATTGATCACCTGGCCATGGAGTATCCTGACCCCTACTCCGAGGTGCTGACCGGATACACCGATTCCAGTGGTCGGGCGACGCTGACCATCCATGCCCCCTCTGCGGCACTGAGAGAAGAGCGCATTATGCTCGGATTCTCTGACAATGTGCCCTACAAGGTGGTCTGCTATGACGGTGACGAGATCGTCAAATCCAATTCCTGGTATTATGACGGCACCTTCCGTCTTGCAACTGCTGCCCTCCCCGACTTCGTGCCATCGGTCAGCGCTCCCCACGTGGTGAAGCTGAACCGGGACGACTCGGTGAAGGTGAACGACCTCTATCTCTACATCACCAACCAGGGCACCGCCGACTTCATCTATACCGATGAGGAGATCGTGGTCCGGGCGGCGATCGGAGACAAGGACCAGTCCACCACCTATAACGGCAACATTCCGATGGGTGAGACGAAACAGGCCCTGCATACCAATGTCGAGGCCTATGCCTCCGACTATGGCATCAACACCAGCGATTATCACCTGCCGGTGGATGCGAAGGTGAACGTCACCGTCAACCCTGACCGCACGATCGATGAGATCTGTTATGCAAACAACAACATCGTCTACCCGGTGCGGATCACCGCCCCCGACCTGGCGGCGGAGATCATTGTGCCCCCGACGGTGGTCCAGAGCGGCACCGCCACGCCAATCGCCCTCGTGGTCACCAACCAGGGTGAGGTGGCGGCCGTTGCCACGACGATGGACTACCTGATCACCGGACAGGCGGTCGAGGAGATCGCCGTCCCGGCGCTCGGCGTCGGCGAGTCCTATACGGTCTGGCGGAACAAGACCCTCCTCGCCGACCCAGGAACCTACACCCTCGCCCTCGAGGTGAACCCGGACGGCGTCACCGACTACGAGACCACGTTTGCGAACAACCGGGTGACCAAAACGGTTCACTGCTACCTGCACCCGACCACCTCCATCGAACTTCCGACAGACCTGGTGCTCGTGCCCGGCACGACCTATGACCTGCCGATCGTGGTAGGGGGTGCGGAGAATCTCGCAACGTTCGCGATGACCTTCACCTTCGATCCCTCGGCGGTCACGGTGACCGGTGTATCTGCCGGTGATGTCGGTGCGCTTACCGTCAACCTGAATCATGTCGACGAGGGCTATGTCATCTTTGGCAACTGTCAGGCGGAGAGCTTCAGCGGCAACCTGACCGTGGCGACCGTCCACATCTCGGTGATTGGTTCGGGCGGCGATGAGACGGCGCTCGGTCTGGTGGATGTCGAGTTATTTGACGCCGACGAGTACCAGATCCCGGTCGAAGTGACGGACGGCAGCGCCGTCCTCCTCCTGTATGGCGATGCGAACGGCGATGGTTCGGTGAACCAGGCTGATACTCTCCGGGTGCTCCGCGAGGTTGTCGGGCTGGAGTCGAAGCCGACCGTCGGAACGACCTCCTTCCTCCAGACGGATGTCCACGAGAACCGTGCGATCGAGGTCGGCGATGCGATGTTCATCGCCCAGAAGAATGTGGGCCTGAGGGATCCCTACTTCAGGATCGTGTGAGGTGATTTGGAGATGAATACGAGAAAGATCCTGGTGGTGGGGTTCATCCTCACCGCCCTTCTGGTTTCAGCGGCATCCGCGGCTGACCTTATGGTCACGCCCCAGAATTCTACCAGTGCACTCGGTGATATCACCGATCTGACACTGCGGGTTGAGAATGTTGAACATCTCGGTGGGTTTGATATCGACCTGCGCTGGGACCCCTCGGTGGTCACCCTGGTCACCGAACCCGGCGGCGTGACGATCGGCCCGCTCTTCTCCGGCGACGTGAATGACACCGCCTACAACGCCCAGAGCGGGCGTATCCGCGTCGCTGCGGTGAACGCAACGCTCGATGGTGTTTCGGGCAGCGCCGACCTCTTCACGGTGCGCCTGCGGACTGCTGACGACACCGGCAAATCGACCGATGTTGTTGCGGTCGTGAACAACTACGGTTTCCTGAACTCGACGAGCGGC
This sequence comes from Methanofollis fontis, assembly GCF_004297185.1. Classification (NCBI taxonomy): domain Archaea; kingdom Methanobacteriati; phylum Methanobacteriota; class Methanomicrobia; order Methanomicrobiales; family Methanomicrobiaceae; genus Methanofollis; species Methanofollis fontis. Next base: position 160,331 of record NZ_PGCL01000001.1, on the reverse strand, counting down.
GACGACATCCCGGTGGACTCGATCACGAACGCCACGATCACCACGCAGCGGGTCAACCGCATCGTATCGAGAGTTGGTGTCCCGAGTGAGCGTGTGCCCGAGGGCGCAGAGACCCTCGGCATCTTCACAGTGGTGAACCAACGCGGCATCCCGACCTCGGCACTGACGATCAACACCACCATCTACGCCCCCGACGGTTCGGTCTTCAACACCACCGAGCGGAGCGGGGTCACGCTGGCGGCATATGGACAGGACGTGCAGCGGACCGCGTGGACGCCGACGGCGGGGGGCATCTACACCCTCAATGTGACGGTCACCTCCGATACCGGCCTCCCGGTTGTCGGCACTCCAGCTGCCGAACGGTCGGTGACGGCAAGGGAATACACGCTTGAATTCTACCCCTATGTCTATGGACCGTCCCGTGCCCAGGCAGAGCAGTGGTTCGGGGTGGCCTGGTACGTCAAGCCGAGTGAGAGCGGAAGGGTGCATTACAACCTGAGCGTTCCTGCCGGAATGGAAGTCTATAGCGATGCTGAAGGCGACCGCTGGATGGGTGGCGGCTACTGGAACTATATTGGCTTCTCTATGCGGACCTCGAGACCCGGCACCATTGCCGCCGATTCAATCAACCTGACCGTGTCGGCAAACGGGAAGACGGTCTCGAAGACCTCTCCTCGTGATGTCTTCATCTGGATCCCATCCATCCCGGTCAGTTCGGTGGATTCGGTGAACGCCAACAGCGACAGCACCTTCGGTATGACCTTCAACACCCTGCACACCAACAACACCTATGATAATGTCACCACCATCACCGTCCAGTCTGGCGCCCGCGGCCGAACCCTGACGGGGCTTGGATATCTCGTCCGCTACCCCTACGGCTGTGTCGAGCAGACCACATCACAGATGCTCGCCTCGCTGAATGTGAAGAACTACTATCTTGACCGCCCTGACAAACCGACCAACTACGCCACGATCCGCGACGATGCCAACGCCTCGGTGCAGGGCGGCATCAATGTCCTGGTGAACGGGGGGACGCGCGGCCAGCACTCTGACGGCGGATGGAGCCTCTGGGGCTACGGTGCCTCTGAGTCGTCCTCGAGTTCGTACGCCGCCTACACGCTGGCGCGGGTGAACGAGTCCACTGAGGACTTAAACCGCCTGCTGACCGGCAAGATCAGCACCGGCGATACCGTCTCCTCTGGCACCGTCAACTTCGAGAAACTCGTCGAGTGGTTCCACGAGAACCCGGACAACCCCTCGAGCGGCACCTGGACGTGGAGCGCCGGCGTCTGCCATGCCTGGACCCCGACCTCGAACACCGGGTTTGTGATGCTGATCCATGACATGATCAGGACGCAGGGCACGGTCTCCGAGCCCTATGCGACCTACATGACGGAGAACATGCAGAACGCCACCCGCTACTTCATTGAGAATCAGGCTGAAGACGGGCACTGGGGCGGCAACGACGATAAGGCAATGGCAACGGCGCTCGGCCTCTGGGGTCTGGAGTCCTATGGCACGACCTCTGTCGATGTAACACAAACCCAGATCGACAATGCAAAGGCGAATGCGACCGCCTGGCTCATTGCAAACCAGGACTCCGGCGACGGGCACTGGGATGCAGACTCGTACTACGGCTGGTACAGCAACGGCCGCAGGACCGAGAGCACCGCCTATGCCGTGCTCGCCCTGAACGCAACCGGCATCACTGCGGACAACGGGACGATCCAGAGAGGCGTGGGCTGGCTGATCAACCAGTACGATTCCGGCGGCAGCTGGGGCTACACCTGGGCCACCCAGGCGGCGATCGATGCCCTGATCCACTGTCAGCCGATCGTGGTGAGTTCGGGTACGATCGATGTCTCCATCGACGGCACTCCTATCTGCACCATCACCGTCGATTCAGACACCCCGAAGGAGACCTACACCCTCACTGCCGACCAGATGGCGGCGATGATGGCGGTCGGCAGTCTGAAACGCACGATCGATGACTACTCCACGGTGAAGGAGCACCAGGTCGAGGTGACCAGGTCCGGTGGCGGAACGGGTGCGATCCTTGTGTCGGTCGAGAACGACCAGCGCGCACCGATCAACGAGATCGATGACACGATCGAGGACAGCGGCACCATCCAGATGCTCGGCGACGGCTTCCCGGACACCGGAGCAACGGGTGTGCTCAGCGTATCCGAGAACATGGACCTCCTCGGCGATGCCCTGCCGCAGGCGATGCTCGACTCCGTCAGCCTCACCTCAAGTCCGTCCCCGCTGGTGGCGAACGAGTCCGGCGAACTGACCCTGCGGGTCGTTTCGGGTGAAAACGTTCTCTCGCCGCTGATCGAGGTTCCGATCGAGGGCTTCACCTTTGCAAACGGCACCATCACCGAGAACGGGGAGACGGTCTCCTATGAGAGGCTGAGCAGCTCGGTCAACGATGACGCCACCTCGATCTACATCGAGCCCGACCACTGGGAAAGCGGTTCGACCTATGACTATGTCTTCGACGTCACGCCCGAGCAGGTGGGCACCCTTGACTTCCAGCTCCGGTTCAGGCCGCTCTACGACGAGATGAACGTCACCCTCTCGGAGAAGAGCCTGAGCGTCACCGGCCGCGGCGCTGTGGAAGTCTCTGTCACCGATGAGGACAGCAACCCGGTGGAGGCGACGATCATTCTTGACGGCGAGAGCCAGACGGCATCGAGCCACACCTTCACCGGTCTGCTCGCGGGCACCTACCCGCTCTCGGTCTCGAAGGAGGGCTACATCACCGTCAACGACACCGTTGCCGTCACAGCGAACAGCAACACCAGTGTCACGGTGATGATGCCGACCGATCTCACGACGCCGCGCCTCATCCTCTCGCAGGGGAGCGGTTCACTGGGCGGTGTCTCCGAGGTTCCGGCCGTGCTTTCGGCGGGCTTTGCCGAGAACGCCACCTACAACGCGACACTTGTTGGCAACGGCGGAATGCTTGGGCTTGCCCTTGAGTTCCCGGAGCGCTTCATGCTGAACGACCCGGTGGTCACGCTGAACGGAGAGATTCTGAACTCGAGTGAATATGAGGTCAGGAATGGTTCGTTCTCCAATCTGGATCCGTATCAGGAGTTTGTAACCACCAATGCGACTATCGTCATTTACAATGCACCTGATGGCGTTTCTGAAGTCTCAATCAGGATCACCGGAGGTCTTGCGGGTCAGTCACTTGTCGGGGAGGACATTGTTGGTATCTGGGATGCCCTTCGTGTTGCCCAGTTTGATGCGTATATTAAGGGTGCCCCCGAAACCTATGGCTACTGTGATGTCACAGGTGACCAGATGGTCAATATTGCTGATGCACTCAGGATTGCCCAGTATGATGCAGGGCTAATCCCTGATCTCAACTAAGGAGGTAATATGAAAAAATCACCATTTTTGATTTTTCTGGCTGTTCTGACAATTAGTCTGGTTTCACCGACTATTGCCGCTTCTGTCATCTACGAGAACAATTCTCTTATCGTCGCCGGTGTGCCGGATGACGGCATAGGGCTTGGTGCGTTTGATATCGTCCTTCTCTATCCGGAGGATGTTCAGGTGTCGGGCGTTACACTCTCCTCCCCCTTCAGCGGGGCGGTCAATGATCAGCAGGACGGTATGGTGATTCTGGCCGGATTCCAGGTTTCTGAAATACTCACCGGGGATGTTCCTGTGGCCTCGTTGACGGTGACGGGTGATCCTGCTTCACTGGATATCAGGGTACGCTCTCTGCTCAACCAGAGATCTGATGAAATTCCGCGGACCAATGCTGATTATGCAGTGCCGGTTACCCCGACAGAAGAGGGTCCGGAAGACTCAGATGACTCTGCCGGTATTCAGACTCCCGGAGGTTCAGAAGATACAACTCCACAAACTACAGAAGTTGCTACATCTGGACCCTCGGTTCAGGAAGACAATGGTGATGACACCGGCGGCGCACCCGAATCCGACATAACTCCGATCGCCACAACAGCAGAGGAGATCACTGTTACAACGGGTATTTCGGCATCTGAGGCTTCAACTGTCGCTACGCAGACCTCTCCGCAGAAATCGCCCCTCTCGTGTTCCGGAATCTTTATATCAATTTGTGTTGCTGGTTTAATATGTTGGAGAAGACATCATAATACAATTGAGGAGGTGCAATGATGGATAAATCCCGATTATTGTTTATCTCCTGTTTTTTGCTGCTTTGCTGCCTTGGAACGGCGCAGGCGGCTGGAACAGGGACGGTCTATGTGACCAATGCGACAGACGTAACGCAGGCTGATCCTGGAACGGTTCATCTTTATCTGGATAACCAGTTTGATCCGGCAGCCGGGGCATATAATGTCCAGCTGACCTTTAATGATACGATCATTGCCTATGTAGATGGGGTGAAAAAGAATGCATCGAACATCAACCCGGTGGGCAATGTCATCACGATCAATGGTTTTGATGCATCCGGTTACCCGATTGGCCCAGTCTTGCTGGCTGATCTGAGGTTTGGAGCGGTCAAGGATCCTTCTGATGGAAGCATCTCTCCGATTACGATCAAGGTGAATTCGGTACGAGACACCGATCTCGTTGAGTTGAAGACGAGTGTCACCATCCAGAACGGCACGGTCGCCACCCTCGACCAGGTCCCCCCTGCCATCACCATCACCACGCCTGCCACGGTCTCCTCGACCTTCAGCATCACCGGCAGCATCATGGATGTCGGTGGCGTCTGGGGCAACAGTGCCACCGCATGGATTGACAACGGCACCTACAACCAGACTGTTGTACTCCCGCTGACGCAGACCGCCTCCGACACCTGGACCTTCGACACCCAGGTCACCTGGCCGGTCTATGAGGCCGTGACCCTCAAGGTGATGGCCAGCGACCCGAAAGGAAACCGAGACACCGTGGAAAAACTGATCGAGGTTTCGCCGGTCGGTTTCTCGAGGCCGTACCCGACAGGCGCCAGCAATGTGCAGCCTGTGCAGATCTCTGCCTTTGCCCAGCAGATCAATCCGGCCACCTTCACCATGACGCTCTACGGGGCGCAGACCATCCCGCTGGATTTCGATTATATTGAAGGCTATGTTGTTAATATGACACCGCCGGCGATGGCCGACGGGGTCTGGTACGTGAACGTCACCGGCACCGACCTCCTGCTCCCGCCGTCCGATCGCTACCTCAACTGGAGCTTCACGATCGACACCGTCCCGCCGGTGATCAACGCCTTCGCCATCGCCGGAACCGATGGTGACGACTATGTCGAGGCCGAAGAGACGCTGAACTTCAACTGGAACGTCGCCGGTGCGGACACCGTCCGCCTCATGGACAACGACACACAGGAGATCTTCTTCACCTCGACCGACGCCGTCGGTGCGGGGAGTGTCAGCATTTCGGTCGGCAACCGGAACATGGTGTTTGCCGCCCTCGACGAGGCGGAGAACGTCGCCTATGTGCCCTTCCACCTGTATTACAACTACATGGCCTGGATAAATTCGACAAAGATGGGCACGATCTCAGGCATCGACACGAACTTCACGGCGATGCGGCAGCTTGACCTCACCGCACAGGGGTCGGTTACCCTCTACAATGCCCGCGAGGTGCCCTTCCCAACGCTCGGCGACATCGCCCGCTCGGTGACGCATGTGGGTCAGGTCACGAACGACACCTATGTGGATGTCGATGACACCGCCAATGCGACCTACACCGGTGCCGACACCTATGACAATATCTGGACCTATAACCCGGGCAGCGTGCTCAACTTCCAGGTGCAGGCACCCTACATCGACGGAGCCAACCTCCTGATCCTCGAGGCGAACGAGAGTTATCTTGCCCAGATGGCAAACGAGGGCAAATCTGCCGAGGGTGACGTCGACTACAACAAACTGATCCAGCAGAACGCCTGGTTCTTCATCAACGGCGGCTACTGCAAGTATACGGTCAACGACATCGGCACCCTCTCTGAGGTGCCGGGCACCCAGCAGGGCAATGCCATCACCATCCCGGCCTCCGGGAAGATCATGGACACGCTGGCGCTGTCTGCCAACCAGGTGAACCTGAGCACCGGTTACCGCCTCAGCACGCAGGCCCTCCCGGACCTCGTCTTCCCGGCCGGTGACTACATCATCGCCGCCATCAGCGTGGACGACGACCGCATCGGCTTTGTTGAGGCGATGCCGTTCACCGTGATGAACACCAACGAGGTCGGGACGGTGCCCGCATCCGTCAACCGCGGCACCGACTTCGATGCCTCCTTCACCACATCCGCCCGGCGTGTTTCGGCGGTCGTGCTCAGGGACGCCACCTGGGATGCGACGGTCGGTATCGACGCTAGCGCCCTCAATGTGGACATGATCCGCGCCAACCTGACCTATGACGGCATCCCGGCGACAAAGAAACTCTACGGCAACATCTATGCAAGCCCTGACGCCGCCGGGTATGCAGTCGCCTCGAACACCACCACCGTCTCGGTCCCGACCGACGGTCTGCTCGCCGGCACCTATGGTGTCTACCTGGTGGCCGAACATGTGAACGGCACGGTCCAGGCCTTTGGCGTCCACCAGATCCAGGTGCGCACCCCCGGTGCCCCGGTGGCAGACTTCAACATGACCCCGACGACCGGGTTTGCCCCGCTGGCGGTCACCTTCGCCGACGAGTCCACCGGGAACATCAACACCTGGGCATGGGAGTTCGGCGACGGCACCACCTCCACCGTGCAGAACCCGCCGACCCACACCTACGCCGCACCCGGCACCTACCTCGTGAACCTGACGGTGACGGGCTTTGGCGGCAGCGACACCACCCAGCAGACGCTCGTCGTCACCTCACCGGTGCCGGCGGCAGTCTTCACCGCAACCCCGACCACCGGCACCGCCCCGCTGACGGTCACCTTCACCGACCTCTCCACCGGGAACATCACCGCATGGGCCTGGGACTTTGGTGACGGCGCCACCTCCATCGAGCAGAACCCGACCCATGTCTATGTCAACGCCGGCACCTATGTGGCGAACCTGACGGTCACCGGTCCGCTCGGCAACGACTCGGCGGTCGCCACCATCACCGTGAACGCCCCGAGTGGCGGCGGTGGCGGCGGCGGCAGCTCCGTGACCACCTCCACCTCGACCGGTTCGGCCGAGATCCTCACCGCCTCCTGGGGCGGTGTGCTCAAGCCCTACATGGTCTACTCTCAGGAGAAACGCGCTGACCTCTACCTGAATACGGGTGTGACCGCCCTCGACGCCGACGGCAATGCCCTGAAGGAGATCGAGATCAGTGAACTCGACGATGTGCCGGCGGTCCCGTCCGGTGTCTCGTTCGCCTTCCTTGGGTATGCGGTGGAGTGTTCGCCGGCAGGCGCCACCTTCGCCCCGGCAATCGACCTCACCTTCAACCTGAGCGATGAGGAATGGGCCACGGCGCTTGCAGAGGCAGGCGGCAACCCGGACAATCTTGTCGTGAAGTGGTACAACCCGACGACCCAGGTCTGGGAGAACGTCCCGACGGTCGTTGACGCCGCCACCCACACTGTGACAGCGTCGATCACCCACTTCAGCACCTACGGTCTCTTCACCGACGCTGCAGTCGTGACCCCGGTCACGCAGGAACCGACGACCCCGTCGACCACGGTGCCCCCGGTGACGACCGTTCCCTCGACCACTGCAGCACCGTCCGGTGAGGGCGGTCTCCCGATGACCTGGATCATCCTGGTCATTGTGATCGTGGTCGTGGCCGCCGGTGCATACCTCTACATGCAGCGGCGTTAAAACCCCATTTTTTCTATTTTTTGCTCTATTGGGTCGTGGATTTTACTTTAAGAAAATTGATGTTCCTGTTTCTCTCGCTTTCCCGCTCCTCCCCCTGCCATGAGGAGAGGGCGAAGACGGTTCTCTCAGGCAACTGAGATGAGGGGTCTTCCCCGTGTAAATCGTCGCAGGCTGAATGGGGGTGAGGTCAATACAACAACGCTGACATCATCTCCCCCGGTGATGTCTCAATCCCGGTGCCTCTCCACCTGAACGAATGGCACTTTCATGCGATCACGAAACCTGCCGGTGCGAATCTGGAGTGGGTGGATGAACCTTCCACAGGAACAGGGTGGGGAGATCACAATGGAGGGTGCCCCGGCGCCACACTCTCCCGGCGGTACACTCTGGTTTGCGCCCTCAGGGGTTCGTCCCGGATCCGTTCGTCCTGAAAAAGAGTGCCGCACACCCCGAAAGGGCGATCACCGCCCCGCAGAGGATGTTGTCCTCGGCGCTCTCCCACCCGGTGAGGGGTGCGGTGATATCCAGCACGCCGGCGCCTGCCGTCCAGATGCCGACGAGGATGAGCAGGATGCCGAGGGGGGGGAGGATCCGTTCAAGCGCCCTGCCCCCGATGATACTCTCCCCCCGATAGAACAGGAACAGGCAGAAGATTGCTGTCGCAACGAGGAGGAGCCATTCGCTCGGTGCCGAAATTTCGGAGATCACGAGGTCCATGAACGATGTGGTGTCGCCGGAGCCGCTGAAGGGCCCGAGAAATGGGTAATACCAGTTTGTGGGTTCGCGCCACATGGCATCCAGCACCTGGTGGGAGGCGATGCCCGCTCCTGCGGCGAGCACAAGCACGTTTCTGGAGCGCCAGAAGATCAGGGCGCCAATCGCCAGCACGATGACCAGGAAGAGGAGGGTATGCAGATAGATCCTGCCGTATCCGAGCGATTCCGCAAGGAAGATGTGGCCGAGGGGTTTGTCGACGATGTCGGGGATGAGTGCGCCGAGGGCACAGGCGGGGATGGCCCGGCGGTCCCCGCATGCCCGGGCAATGATGATGCCGATGACAATCCCGGCGATGAGGTGGCAGGCGAGAAACATCCGTATGATCACTTAGAGTCGGCGCATATGTAGCTATCCGGTGCGGCAGTCGGCAAATATATAGTGAGGGGTGAGATAAGTATGAGAATACGCCCCGCACCCCTCCCTCCGGGTGCGGGAACCCCATACCACTGAGACAGGAGTTTTTCTGCGATGGCCATGCCGGTAATCGAGATGAAGGATGTGAGAAAGGTCTATCCGCGTCCTGCTGGGGACGTGGTCGCACTGGATGGTCTCTCCCTGGAGATTCTGGAGGGCGAGTTCGTTGCGATCATGGGTTCCTCGGGGTCAGGCAAGTCCACGCTCCTGAACCAGATCGGCTGCCTGGACGTCCCGACCTCGGGCAGTCTGCTGATCGACGGGCGGGATGTTGGTTCGATGACCGATTTTGAACTGACTGAGCTGCGTCGCGACGCCATCGGCTTCATCTTCCAGAAGTTCAACCTCATCCCCCTCCTCACCGCATATGAAAATGTCGAACTCCCCCTGATCATGAAAAACAGGCACCGGAGTGCCGCGGACCGCCCCATCGATCTCCTGCGGCAGGTGGGGCTTGAAGGAGAGGTGATCACCCACACCCCCCCCGAACTCTCGGGCGGGCAGCAGCAGCGGGTGGCGATCGCACGGGCACTCGCAAACGATCCCCGGATCCTGCTCGCCGACGAACCCACCGGCAACCTGGATTCCCGCACCGGCGAGCAGATCATGGACCTGCTCGCCGACCTCCACCGGCAGGGCAGGACGATTGTTATGGTCACCCATGACCGGCAGACTGCGGACTACGCCGACCGGATCATCACCATTCTGGACGGGAGGATCGTCGGATGATCTTCTCTCGCATCCTCTTTGACCTTGCACGCCGGAATGTCAGGCTGCACTTTCTCCGCTCCCTGCTTGCGGCGGTCGGCATCGTCATCGGCGTGCTGGCGATCACGGCCATGGGGATCATGGGTTCGACCCTGCAGCTCAGCGTCTCCTCGCAGCTCTCCGAGGGGGCCAATGCCCTGGTCATCTACCCGAAGGCGGTCTCAGGGGACGACGGCGGGATCACCGAGCGGCAGGTGCGCGATATCAAACTGGCGGCAGGTGCAAACACGGTGATCCCCATCCATGCGGGGTCCGACCGGATTGCCGTCGGATCGACCTCCGGGTATGCGGCGATCTATGCCCTTGACCCCGGCGATATCGAAGACATCGCCGAGGTCGCGGATGGGGTCTCTCTCCGGGGGGGAGAGGGGGCGCTGGTCGGACCGACGCTGGCGAGCGAATATGATATGCGGGTGGGGTCCAGGATTGCCGTGGGGCGGGAGGACACCCGTATAAAGACGGTGCGGGTTGTCGGCATCCTGGAGGAATCGGGTTTTTCCGGAACCATGATGACCGACAGCGGAATCATCGTCTCTGACACCTGGTTTACCTCGACCTATGGGGATTCGGGCTATGATATGGTCCAGGTGGTGGTGGACGACATCAACGACATCGACCGCGTCAAGGATTCGATCGAGACGAAAATGAACCGTCGTGAGGAGACGGTGACGGTCTGGGACTCCCGTGCGTTTCTGGACATGATCAACGAGGCGCTCGGGAACATCTCGCTGTTTGTCATGGCAATCGGCGGGATATCCCTGATTGTGGCGGCGGTGAGCATCTTCAACGTGATGCTGATGTCGGTCTCCGAACGGATCAAGGAGATCGGGATCCTGCGTTCCATCGGCGTCCAGAAACACGAGATCAGCCTGATATTCCTGTATGAGGCCGCAATCCTTGGTGTGGCGGGTTCGGCGGTGGGGGCGCTTGTCAGTCTGATCGGCGGATATGCCCTCGTATCGGTGATGTTCCAGGACACCACCTATTTCTTCGCCCCGCAGACCCTGCTCTATGCCCCCCTCGGCATGGCGATCGGGATCATCGTCTGTGTGCTCTCCGGTGTGTATCCGGCGATACGGGCGGCAAAACTCAATCCGATCGAGGCGCTCGGGGCCGAGTGAGGTGTGTGTCCATGCAGGGGACGGATGCCGGGGCCGTGTCATGGCCATCTTTTTGGCAATATCTGCTCTGCTGTCAAAATAGGTCATTAATTTGGGCTATTTTCGTTATTATTTCCCAATTAAATCATATTTTTCTATTGAACATGAAGGATAAAGTCGAAGGGTATTTATCTGGGTCTGTTGCATTCTGAGTGGGAGATCCGGTGCCGGTCGATGCCGTAGCGTTGTGATCCCCGGGGTGATGCCTTGAGCGACATCAACATCCGTATTCCATTTCCTTTTGACGATGATGGGTATATTGCACGGTCCTGCCCCTCATGTGAGCGGACCTTCAAGATGCAACTGACTGAGCAGGAGATCGGGCGCATCTCCAGAGCACGTCTGAATTCCTTCAATGTACTGAACTCCAACCGCCTCTACTCATTTGAAGAGGATACGGTGACCGACAGTTCCTGCCCGTACTGTGGGTATTCGGCTCCGGTCAACCGATGGTGGACCCATGAGCAGCGCAGTTATATTCAGGTGTATGCAAGCATGGTGATCCGGGAGATACTGCTCCGGGATCTGGCGGAAGGACGCGTATCCGGTGCCGGGCACTCGGCGGGACGCTATACGACCCGTCTGGATTTCCAGGCAAAACAGGAAGTATCGCTGTCCATCCCCTGATGGATCTTTTTTCCGTGTGCCCGACCGAGACCCACGATCATGATCTCTGGATAGATCTGAAGCGTTTAGGTTGCAGTCCGGCAAATGGCCCTTTCTCCATGATCTGGCTGGAATAATCGATCCTGGCAGATCCATCCGGTTGCAGCAGGCACCGGAGGCCTCGGGCCGCCAGACCATTGAGAAGGGTGGTCCTGACTACCCCCTCAAAGATTTCGGGGTTTTTATCGACCGGCAGAACATGGTGGAGGAGAAGGGCGACTGTTTCTGAACCCGTGATGCTTGCCGGGGTGCGCGCCGGCGAGGTCTTCAAGATGCCTGTTTGTCCAGATGATCCGCCCGTCCTGATCAGAGATGGCGATTCCCTCGCTGAATTCTTCGAGGAGTTCGTAAAAGGGTGAATATCCGATACTGCACTATTCAGTCTGTGCCTGTGCCGTTGCGCAGGTGTTGTCCGCAGGGCGGATGAAGATTCTCGATTGACTATTTTGGTGACCGCGGCTCAACGGTGTGGTCCGGACAACGGCGTCAGGGGATCCCCGGAACCCGGTCGGGGATTCTGTTCACGCACCCGCCGATGCCTTCCCGCCGGCACGCTGATCACGAACCGCGCCCCCTGCCCCTCCTCACCCTCCTCGATGATGCCGCATCCGGTGATCCCGAGCACTTCCCTGGCAAGGTACAGCCCGAGACCGGTGTTCCGCCCGTATCCGCGCGCAAAAATCCGTTCTTTCTCTGCCGGCGGGATGCCGGTGCCATTGTCCTCCCAGGTGAGGATGAGCGTTCCCTCTTCATCCCGGCATCCGACCCTGACCTCTGTCACATGCCCCCCATGACGGATGCTGTTGTCCATGAGGTTCTCAAAGACCTTCCTGAGGAGGGGGTCTGCATACACCTCAACCCCTCCGCATTCCACCTGCAGTGCGACGCCGTCGGTCCGGAGGCGGGTGAGCAGCGGTCTGAGGCCCTGCCAGACTGGAGCATGAACCCCGAGGTCCTGATAGGTCCGGGTGAATTCGATCTGGTTCCTGATTGCCCCGGCCGCCTCCTCACTCTTCTTCAGGTAGTTGAGAATCGCCGGTTCTTCGGTCTCGTCCTCTATGATCTCGAGATAACCATGGAGAACGGTCAGGGTGTTGAGAATATCGTGGCGGGTAACGCTGCTGAGCAGGTTCAGCTTTTTGTTCACCTGAACAAGACGGATCTCGCTCTCTTTCAGTTCTGTGACGTCGCGTGCAAAGCAGAAACACCCTTCCTCACCCTCGAAGCTGGTGTGAGTGCAGGTAATCTCCATCGGGATCATTAGACCATGCCTGGTACGGAAACTGCTGTCGACAGCGATAGATCCCCCCTTCTGGATGGAGGCGAGATGGCGCCCCCACTCCTCAGGGGTGAATTCCGGGTCGATATCCCAGATGTGCATCCCGAGCAGTTCCTCTCGCGAATACCTGAGCAACCGGAACGCTGCCTCGTTGATATATACGATGCGTCCTGTGCTGTCCAGCCAGCAGGCGATGTCACGCCCCTGTTCCACGCCATACTGCACCAGTCGCATCGCCCGATCCGCCCTCAGGCGGTCGCTGATGTCCCGCGCCACAAAGAGGACGCGCCGTTTTCCGTTGAGTTTCGCCTCCCTGAATGTCGCCTCGATCCAGAAGGGGGTGCCGTCCCTCTGGCGGACGTGCCACACCACAACCTGCGGCCCCTTCTCATGTGCCCGTTCTGCCAGACCGATCACGCCCTCACGGTCGTAGGGGGGGGTGCCTGTGCTGAGGTCGCCCAGGCGCAGATTGTGAATCCTGCCCTCCCCCATGCCGAACATCTCCCGTGCACTCCGGTTTGCATCGATGTACTCCCCGGTTTCCGGATCGGCCACCAGGATCGCCTCTCCGGTGGCGTTGAAGATCTCCCGGTAGGTCTGTTCGCTCTCCAGCCGTTCGGAGAGGTCGTGGACTACCCCCTGGATCACCTGTCGGCCGCCGAGATCGAATCTGCTTGCGGAGATCTCGGCAGGAAAGGTCTGGCCCTCTCTGTCGATGCACCTGATCTCAAATATGATCTGCTCGTTGCCACCGATCCTCCTGAATGCCTCTTCGGAGAGGTGCCGATCTCCTTCCGGATGAATGGACCGGACATCCATTCCGATCATCTCGTCGTGGGAGTAGCCGAACACGTCCAGAGCCCTTTGGTTTGCTTCGATGATACGGCCCTCCATATCATGGATGAAGATGGGATCGCTGGCATGGTTGAAGATACGCGAGAATTTTGTTTCTGCACGTCTCCGGAGTACCGCCTGCCTGACCTTGTGAGCAAGTTCGGTGAACTGGGCCTCCGGGGCCCCGCCCTTCTGGAGATAGAAATCGGCCCCGTTGTTGAGGGCCTCGATCGCCACCTCCTCCCGTCCCCGCCCTGTAAAGAGGATGAAGGGGAGGGAGTCGGACCATCCTCTGATCGCCTTTAATAGCCCGATCCCATCGGTCCCCGGCATCTGATAGTCAGAGATGACGATGTCATATCTCTGGTCTGTCAGCTTCTGGAGGGCCTGTTCTGCCGATCCGGCGGTATCGACAGAGAAATCGTCGTTCATTTCGAGAAAAATCTTTCCGATCTCAAGCAGGCCTGGTTCGTCATCGACATACAGGATTGATATCATTGGAGATCGCCGGCTTCAGGGTTCTTCATCTGGTAAGAGTGGATAGGGGGGAAGGGTCATATAAAGATGCGCCCTTTTCCCCATGCCGCCGCACCACCCCACATCGGCGGGATGACGGTGCGTTCTGTCACCATTCTGGGGCCGTATATCGGATGATGAGACCGCCGCCGATCTTGAAGGCGGGATGGAGATCGGGAGAACGTCCAGGATGATCCTGCCGAAGAAGGATCGGGGGTTGGTGAGGTGACCTGTCAGTCAATACTGTCTGGTCTGATATTTATTTATGGATGATCTGGGCTGAAAGGGACAAAATTGGCGTAAAAGGAGGTATTATGGAGCGATGCTGCCAGGTCGTTCGGGTGGGGCTCCGGGGCGTTATTTTAGATCGAGTCCTGCCTGATTGAAGTAGTCCTCAATTTTTTCCGATAACTGCCGGTGAAGATCCCGGAATTCCCTGATTGAATCCCTTGGGGTCGCATCCATGTCCTGATGCGGGGTGTTCTGTGTCTCTTTCACAAGACGTGTTTCATAATTGCGTGACATCTTTTCAACCTCTATGATTCGTTTCTCTCAACCAGTTCCTGAAGCACTCTCTGTATGTCTATCCAGATGATCAGATCGCCGGATTCGTCTCCTTCTGGGCCGTTTTTCTCGATGGACTTGATGATCCCCTTGATATATGACTCATCTGACAGCGTCCGGTCGACCTCTGTCTCGGCTGCCTGGATGACACTATGCACATCGTCTACAATCATCCCGACACTGGAGCCATTTGAGGCCTCTGGAGCAAGAACAATGATTTTTCGATTTTCTCTGGTGTTATCAGCCTCAAGGCCGAGTGTTTTGTTGAGGTTGATAATTCTGGTAATCTCGCCCCGGAGGTTGACGATACCTGCCAGATGGGGGGGTGCACGGGGCACCGGTGTGATCGGCAGCATCTCGACGATCTCCTGTGCGAGATGGATATCCAGGGCATAGAGTGAATCGCCAAGCTGAAATTTTACGACATCGACTGTTGCCATACTGTCCCTCTCTTCTGTTCAGACCTCGAACTTCCCCATGGTTTCTTTGAGACGTCCTGTGATGGTGCTCAGTTCATATGTCGCTCCACCAATCTCCTCGGTCGAGGCGCTGGTTTCTTCGGAGATCGCCGCCAATTCCTGGATATTGTCCAGGTTTTCACGGTTCAATGCCGTCCCGTTCTCCATTGCCTGCATGATCTGGTTTGCGACACTTGCCTGTCCATCGATCGCCTTGGCAATCTCGCCGATATCGCAACTTGCCGCTTCTGCACCACTGACAATATTGTTCAATGCCTCGATGGTCCGGTTTACACTCTCCACCCCTATGGAGATCTCATAATATCCCTTCTCCATATTTGCCGCTGTTTTGTTGGTGTTTGCAATGATGGATGCGATCAGGTCCTCGATATTCTGACTGGCTTTTTTGGACTCTCCTGCCAGGTTCCTGATCTCTCCGGCGACAACGGCGAACCCGCGCCCGTGTTCACCTGCACGGGCAGCTTCAATTGCGGCGTTCAATGCGAGGAGATTGGTCTGACTGGCGATGTCGTTGATCAACTTGACAATCTTACTGATCTCGGTCATCTGGGCGTTGAGTTCAGATATGTCCCTCACGCTCTGCTGGGATATCTCCTCGACCGACGCCATCTTTTCTCTGGTCTCCTGGCCCAGTTTTACGCCGTCTTTTCCATGGAGGACTGTCTGTTCGGTTCGTTCAAGCACTTCTATCGATGAACTGGCGATCTCCTCGTTGGATGCGGACAGGTCGCTGATCTGCCGCTCAATCTCCTCTATTTTCCCCATAAATTGGGCATTCAGTTCGGCACACTGCTGGCTTGTTATGGCCACTTTCTGGGTGGCCTTTGCAATTTCGGCCGTCCCTCTGCCGGTTTCACGTGTGCTGGAATCGATATCTGATATTGCCCGGTTGATCTCGCTGTAGGGGCCTGTTAACATGTCCAGGGCGGTGTTGATGCTCTGTACAATTGTCCTGTATCTGCCCTGATGGTGCGCCGTGTCGATCCGTGTAGTGATTTTACCGGCAGCGATCGCATCGGTGAGCAACTCGAAATCGATATTCATGTTCTCGATCACCTCCATCATCCTGATAAGTGCCGGTGTGAAGGTGCCATCCTCTGAGTGGTTTCCGTTGGTTTTTAGGCTCTCGAGATCGCTGAGGTCCCCGTCTGCGATCCTCTCTATCCGCTCGACTGTGTCCCTCCCCTGCTGCTGGATCATGCTGATGCTCTCTGCAATTTCAGCGATGATGCCTGGATACCGGCCATTGAGGGGGCAGGTATAGTCATTGACGGCAACCTGCCGGAGTGCTGATGCTACGGTGTCCAAGGCTGCATACCCGTCTCTGCAGCGGTTGATATTATTCACCAGTGTTGCATACTGGCCCTGATATTCTGTAGAGATCTCTTCGAGCATCTGTCCATTGCTGATCTGTCCGGTAGAGGTGATGGCGATATTCAGGGGTTCGGTGATCGCATCCAGGGTTGCATTGATCTCCTGCACCATCCGCTGAACGGTCTCGCCCTGGAAGAGGAGGGGTTCAAGGCGGGCATGAGTATTTCCTGCCTGGATCTCCTCTTGCAGGTTCATCATCTCAGACAATGCCAGATATTCGTCTGCAATTTCGGTGATGCTTCCGACGGTACCGATAAGGTCTCCTTTCTGGTCTGTGTATGGTGTGGCTGTATAGCGTATGGGGTTGTCCCCGGATGGAAGGCGGGCAACCGAATCTGTGTGTACGGTGAGATTTTCCTCAATCGCACGTGAAAGGGCACACTGTGGGGTGTTGCAGAGTGGGGTGCAGAAGAGGTCATAGCATTTCTGACCGATGCATGCCTCTCTGGGTTCTCCGATCAGATTGGCACCCGCATGATTGATGAACCGGACCGTGTAATCGGTATCGGTTACAAGCACGGGCGTCGGGATATGGTTGAGGTGGTGTTCCCCCTCCGATGGTGGCGCATGATCGGTGATACCCTCCAGGTCAATCGGTGTCTCTTTTTCCTCCAGATGGACTTCAGATTCCATAATTTGCCTCTTTTCGCCGTATTTCACTTCAAAATCAATTGAAATCATATGAAGGCCCATATTTCATTTTCATTCGAAATGCGCTCTCCATGAGATATCGTTCTGGCAATACATCTCGATATTATAAAAAGATTTTGAAAATTTTTACATAATAATGTTTGATGTATGTTAATCCGCTCATGGGGGTTTTCTGTCATCAGGATGCATCAGAGTCCGTGTATTCTATTTAAATGGATTTTGAAACCTTATCTGGATAGAAAATATGATTGAAGCGTTTCAGGGGGATAACCATTATATTCTGAGATTCCTGAACGACGTGTCCGGACAACTCCTCCGGCGGTGCAGATGGAAAACCATCCGTTTCTTGCTGTCCCCGGCGGGAGGATCTGGTTTGAATCAGAGTATCTGGCTGCCATTTTTAATATGTGTCACAATAATATAATCTATTAAAAATTTATCATCTTTATAGGATCAAAATGTTTATATATAAAATTATATTATTCGTTGTACCATGGCAGGGCAGATCAACAGGATGATCGAACAGATTATCGATCAACGTTCTCAGGGTGATGAGATCCTGAAAACAACAACAAAGACAAAATTGATCCTCAAAGGGATCAATCCAGAAAAATTCACGAGCGCATCCCCCGATGACCCCGCAATCATTGCCAAACTGAATACCATCGCCGGAGAGATGGGAGTGCGGTTGTAGACTGAACAGTTAATCAAGGTGAAAAAATGAGTGTCAAAATTGCATGTTCTCAAAATACGTCTGTTGATGGTGCTGTTTCTGAAATCAAGGATTCCTTTGCAGGCATGGATCCGAAAGCGGTGGTCTTTTTCTCGTCGTCGGTGTTTGATCCCGCATCGATCAGTGCAGGAATGAACCAGGGCTTTGCGGGCGCCCGTGTTTTTGGTTGCACAACTGCAGGAGAGATTATCAGTGGAAAAATGCTGAAGAACTCCCTTGTTGCCATGGCTCTTGATGCAGAAACTGTGGAGGACATCGATCTCCAGGTCGTCGAGGACCTGAAGGATCCAAACAGCGTTTATGCCGCTTTCACCCGGTTCAAGGATCACTTCGGTGTTTCGATGAAGGATCTTGATTTCCAGAAATATGTCGGGATGATCCTGATCGATGGCCTCAGTGGTGCCGAAGAGAGGACGATGGAGAAGATTGGCGACCTGACCGATGTCACCTTCATCGGCGGTTCTGCAGGGGACGACCTCCAGTTTTCTTCAACTCATGTGTTTGCTGACGGGAAGACCTACACAAATGCTGCAGTCCTTGCAGTGATCCGGCCCTCAAAGGGATTCGGGATTATAAAGACCCAGAGTTTCGTCACTCTTGACAACGTGCTCACTCCGACAAAGGTGGATGAAGCGAACCGTGAAATCCTAGAATTTGATGGAATGCCTGCATCACGGGCATATGCCGAGGCCCTCGGGACGACGGTGGAGGATGCCGTCAACCACTTCATGCGCCATCCGGTTGGTCTTGTCGCGGGCGAAGAGATCTATGTCCGGAGTCCGCAACAGATCCAGGACGGGAAGATACGGTTCTACTGTAATGTCAATGAAGGTATGGAGCTCTCCCTCCTGGAATCGACCGATATCATCGAGGACACGGCGTCTGCGTTAGACGGGAATGTGTCCTCGATGGAGGGGGTGTCGGCGCTGATCAACTTCAATTGCATTCTGCGAACCCTCGAACTTGAGGCAAATGGAGCGACAGATGACTATGGCAGGTTGTTTGCCGAGATCCCCACAATCGGGTTCAGCACCTATGGCGAGGAGTATATCGGTCACATAAACCAGACGGCTACAATGCTGCTCTTAAAATAATTTTTCAGGTCCATCCAATTTTTACCGGCGGTGCTTCTGCATCGTGAACCGCGGCAGGTCCGGACCATGGGAAGGGTGGCTGAAGAAATCTCATAATCGCCTCTGAAATCCGGTATCTGCCACATTCCCCGCCATATCCTCTTCGAGAAAGGCGGCTTATTTCGACACTTCTCCTGTCCCGTGTGCCTCCCCGCTGATCCCCTGTCGACCGTTCCCCCCTCTCTGCGGAAAATGGGCTCTCGTTTTTCCATCAAACCGCATGGATGTCGGTTTATTCGGCCTGATCCCTCCAGGATGTCCATTCCTGGAGATCTCCTCGTATATTCGAGATCCGGGCGCTCGGAATTGGGAAAATGCGGCTGGAATGTCGGTTTTTTCACACCGGGGAGGGGGTGCCGGGCTACCTGACCGAAGAACGCTCCGGCCCTGCTGGTCCGGCATGTGTGTGCCCGGTAAAATGGCGATATTTGAAGATTTCACTGGAGAATTGAACTTAAATTGAAAACGCCGGGGGGGAGATTTGAACTCCCGAGGTGCCGAACACCAGTAGCTTTCGAGGCTACCGCCTTCCCGGACTAGACTACCCCGGCACAGAAGATGTATTTACGAACGCTGAGGGGGAGATTTGAACTCCCGAGGGGCTCAACGCCCCACGGGCTTTCCAGGCCCGCGCCCTACCACTAGACTACCTCAGCAGTCGTGCCTTAAACTATTGGCGGCGTGGTTTTTTAATTCTATCTCTCTGGAGTCGGCGGGGTCTTCATGCCCGGGTCGTCGGTTCCGGTCGCTCTCTGGATCGCCACCCCCGCGGATAGGTGCCCGGCGCCATCATCACCGTCCGGGGGGCGAGCACCAGTCCGGTCTCACCCGGTGCGTAGGCATCGCTCGCAGAGAGCGCCTCGCCGAGACAGACAAGTTCGTCCTTTTGCGAGAGGACGGCGACCGTCTCTCCTTTGCGGTACTTTGTCCGGGAGACCACACCCACGCCGGCAAGGCGCGCCCCGTGGCAGAGGGCGTCGATCGCCGCATCACGCACCACGATCCTGGGCATGTCCCCGATCCCCCGCACCGGCGGCAGGATGATCCGGGAGAGGGGCGCCGGATCCCCGCCCTCGGTGGCGACAGCGGCATCCCTGATATCATGGAGGCTGACCGCCTCATCCTCGGTGAACGACCCCGAGCGCGTCCGGCGGAGCTCCTGCATATGGGCGCCGGTTCCGATGGCCAGACCGAGATGGTGGCAGAGGGACCTGATGTAGGTGCCTGCATCGCAGACGACGCGGAAGAGCACCAGCCTCCCCTCGATGTCCAGGATCTCAAGGTCGCGGATCTTCCTGATCCGCAGCGTCCGCTTCACGGCGCTCCGGCGGGGCGGGCGCTGGTAGACCCGCCCAACAAAGGTGGCGGCGGTCTCCTCGATCCGGGTGCGATCGGCGTCCCCGTGGAGGCGCATGGCGCAGACATACTCCTTCTGTTCGCGCAGGAGCACCGGGGCGAGGCGGACCGCCGGACCGGTCATGACCACGAGCACGCCCGAAACCTGCGGGTCAAGGGTACCGGCATGCCCCACCGGCACGCCGAGCATATCGCCGACCCATGCAGCGACCTGATGGCTCGACGGTCCTCGCGGCTTGTCGACGACGATCAGGCCGGCGGGCGGCACGCCCGGCAGGCGGCGCTCAGACATCGGCCGCTCCTGTGTGGGTGTTCAGGGCCTCCAGGGTTCCGGAGAGGGATCCGTCCCCCACCACGTCCGGGACGACATCGCCCTCCTCCATCGCCCGCGCCGTCACCCGTCCGATGGCGATGACGATCTGCCCTGAGCGGCGACTCCAGCGCGCCTCCCTGAAAGAGGAGGCGCTCGTGAACAGCACGGCGTCTGCCCGTCCGGTGTCCAGGTCCTCCCCGGAGGGTATGAGGTCATAGCAGGGGTACTCGCAGGCCTCCCCCCCCGCCGCCCTGATGGAGGAGAGCAGGTCAGGGTTCGGGACCGCCGCCCTCGGGATGCCCACCCGTTTTCCTCGGAGCCATTCCCCGATATGGGGGGCGAAATCGGCGGAATAAAAGGACGGCAGGGTTTCGGGCGACAGACCGAACTCAACAAGTGTCCGCGCCGTTTGCGGACCGATCGCCACAAGCCTGACCGGGTGGGGCAGGTCAAGCAGCGGCGCCACGATCGCTGCGGGGAGGGCGGATGTGAAGAAGATGCAGTCGAATGCTCCCCGGTTTGCCTCCTCTACAAATCGCTCCACCTCGTCCCCGATGACCTCGGCCCTGAGGGGCGAGACGGTATAGCATGTGTGCCCGAATGCCGCGCAGACGCCGGCGTCCTTCCCTGCCTTCTCGGCCAGACGGGTGATCGCGATCAACATTGGAGGAATGGTCGGTGCGGGTGTGATATCACCGTTTCCCCCTCTCTCGCATACCGGCACCTTTTATGAGTGGCCGGGACGATCCTCCCAGTGTGATCGCCCCCCTCATCGCCGGCACGCTGGCCGGCGCCGCCCTCGGTGCCGTCAGCGGTCTTGTCCCCGGCGTTCATGCGAATACGATGGCCGGCCTCCTCCTCTCGGTATCCCCCCTGCTCGTCGGGACGCTCGGCACGCCTGTTCTGGCGGCAGCGCTCGTCGCCGCCCTGGTCACCCATACCTTCCTGGACTGCGTCCCCTCCACCTTTCTCGGGGTGCCGGACGCCGATACGGCGGTGATGGTCCTCCCCGCCCATGCCCTCTGTCTCGAGGGGCGGGCGTCCGAAGCGGTGCGCCTCTCGGCCGTCGGCAGCGCATGCGCCGTTCTCTGGGCGCTCCCCCTCTCCGCCCTCTTCATCCTTCTCCTGCCCTCCCTCCAGCCCGCCATCGACTGGGGGATTGGTCTGATCCTGCTGGTCGTCGCCTGTTACCTCGTCGTCTTCTCAGAGTCCCCCTCGTGGTCGGCGGGGATCTTCTGTGTCTCCGGGTTGCTCGGGTTGTTTGCCTTCCGCTATTCATATCTGGCATGGAACGGCGGGAGTTCGGTGCTCATGCCCCTTCTCTCCGGTCTCTTCGGCGTCGCCGTCCTGCTATCGGCGGCAGAAGGGAGGATGCCGCCGCAGGAGCGGATTGCCTCCCTCCCGCCCGTTCGCTCCCTCGTCCGCACCTCCCTTGCCGGTTCGGCGGCGGGCGCGATCGTCGGTTGGCTGCCGGGCCTCTCCAATGCCGCGGCAAATGCCGTGCTGGCATCGGTGATCGACTACGGGGACGAGCGGCGCGGTTATATCGTGGCAACGAGTGCGGCGAACACGGCGAACGCCTTCATCGGGCTTGCTGCCCTGTATGCGATCGGGAGGATGAGAAACGGGGTGATGGCGGCCCTCGGCACCCTCACCCTCCCGTCCTATCCGATGCTGCTCCTCGCCGGCGTGCTTGCCGCCGCCGTCGCCTTCGGGCTGACTCTTCTCCTCTCGGGGACGGCTGGAATCTTCTCAAAAATGCCGCTCCGTCACCTGAACCGCATCGTGATCCTGTTTGTGGTCGTCCTTTCCTTTCTGCTCTGCGGCCCCTTCGGGCTCTTCATCCTGGGCGCCGCCACCCTGATCGGGCGGGTGCCGGCCCTTGTCGAGGTGCGACGCGTCTCCTGCATGGGAGCGGTGATGGTGCCGGTGATCCTCTCCTCCCTGGGCGTGGCGGTGCTCTAGAGGAGGTTGAAGATCAGGGCGATATACCCGGCATAACCGACCAGAAGTCCGGCCGACCAGATGCGGGTGAAGCGTTCGCCCCCGAGAAACAGGGGGACGACCGCCGCCGAGAAGAGGGCGGTGGCAAGGATGTCAGCCGGGCTGATGACCGGGATAGGTGCGATGAGGGCGCCCACGCCGATTACGAACAGCAGGTTGAAGATATTGCTCCCCAGGATGTTGCCGACCGAGATCCCCTCCTCCCTCCGCATGATGGCCATGATGGAGGTGGCGAGTTCGGGCAGGGAGGTGCCGACCGCCACCATCGAGAGCCCGATCACGATCGTCGGTATGCCGAAGGATGTGGCGATCGCCGTGGCGCCGTCGACGACGAACTGTGCCCCGATCACCACAGCGGCGAGACCGCCGACGGTCATCAGGATATCGCGGCGCCCGTGACTGCGGATACCCTCGCCATCATTCTCCACGCCGCCGCGCTGCCAGAGGACGGTGAGGATGACGACGAAGGCCGCCAGCATCACGATGCCCGCGAGCGCATCAAAGACGCCCCTGAAGGCACAGATGATGAAGAGCGCCGTTGCAAAGAGCATCAGCCCGATCTCGGTCATGTCGGCGCCTCCGCTCCCCACGAGGGTGGGCCTGATAAAGGCGCAGATGGCCAGCACAAGGGCGATATTGGCGATGTTGCTCCCGAGGACATTGCCGAGGGCGATGCCGGGATCGCCGGCTGCGACGGCGTTGACGCTCACCACGAACTCGGGGAGGGAGGTGCCAAAGGCAATGACCGTGAACCCGATCGTGGCCGCCGAGATGCCGAAGCGGGAGGCAAGACCGCTCCCGCCGCCGACAAAGAGGTCCGCACCCTTGACCAGAAGGGCGATTCCCACAAGAAATATGATTGCTTCAAGGATCATGGAGTCGTCCGCTGGAGATCAGGTTGAGCGCGTCCCCTATGTTAATGGTCCCTGCCCGCCCACGGGTTCTGATGGAGCGCTACTGGTTTGGGGATGTCGAAGGAGGGACGTGCACGCCCCCCGGAAAGGATCCGGCAGCGTATGTGCGGCGGATAGAGGAGATGGGGCCGTCGCTCCGGCGACCAGACCCGGAGACGGCGCGGATCTGCGGGGTGGCGGCGGACCGCGCTGCCTATCTCTCCCTGCTCAGGGAGGTCTGCATGGAGCGCGCCCGCCGGGCGGTGGCCGGTGCGCTCGCCGGACCGGACGTCGAACTTCTCCAGATGGTGCGCACCCTCGACGAGGCCGACCACGTGATCAACCTCCTCCTCGAACGCGCCGTCGAATGGCAATCGGTGATCGATCCCGGCTTCACCCGCAAGTACCGGCGCGGCGGCAAGGCGCTGACCGGACGGATCCGGCGCAGCCCCTCCCCCGGACTGCGGGGGGTCGGGGCGGAGATCGAGGCCCTCGGGGAGATGCGCTCCCGTCTTGCCCGTGAGGTCTCCCGTCGGGCCGATGCGGTGCTCCCGAATACGAGCGCCCTGGTCGGCGGGCTGGTGGCGGCGCGC
Source organism: Methanofollis fontis (assembly GCF_004297185.1). Lineage (NCBI taxonomy): Archaea > Methanobacteriati > Methanobacteriota > Methanomicrobia > Methanomicrobiales > Methanomicrobiaceae > Methanofollis > Methanofollis fontis. Next base: position 136,076 of record NZ_PGCL01000001.1, on the reverse strand, counting down.
CTGATGGCCGAGGCGGGCGGCCTCTCCTCCCTGGCCCGCATGCCGGCCGGTGCCATCCAGGTGCTCGGTGCCCGTACCGCCATCTTTTCCCATATCCGCGGTGCGGCCCCCTCCCCCAAGCACGGGATCATCTTCCAGCACCGCCGGGTGCACAATGCGCCAAAGGAGGTGCGGGGACGTGTTGCCCGCGTGCTTGCGGCCAAACTCGCCATTGCGGCCAGAATCGATCATTTCCGGGGTGAACCGGATGCCGGCTTCCTTGAGGGGGCGCAGCGGCGCATCGATGCGGCGGGAGGCAATCCATGATCCGGATCCAGGGCGTGCTCGTATCCCCGGGTGAGGGGGGAGTCTACGGCGAGCGGACGATCGGGGACTACCGTGTCTGGGATCCCTACCGCTCGAAGTGCGCGGCGCTCCTCCTCCTCGGGGGGGAGATCGATCTCACCTCCTCGATGCGGGTGCTCTACCTGGGTGCGGCGAATGGCACCACCGTCTCCCATGTCGCCGACTACGTGGAGGTGGTGTATGCGGTGGAGTTCGCCCCGCGCCCGATGCAGGACCTGCTCGAGGTCTGCCGGCGCAGGAAAAACATCATCCCGATCATGGACGATGCGGGTCGCCCGGACCACTATGCCTGCATGGTGGAGGAGGTCGATCTCGTCTATCAGGACGTGGCCCAACCGGACCAGGCGGGGATCGCCCTGAAAAACGCCATTTTCCTGCGTCCGGGCGGCACCCTGGTGCTGATGCTCAAGACGCGCAGTGTCGATATCAGGCAGAGTCCGCAGGACGTGCTGGACAGGACGGTCGAGGTCCTTGAGGCCGGGGGGTTGTCAGTGCGGGAGGTGCGCTGGCTCGAGCCCTATCACCGTGATCATGCGGCGATCATCTGCGAAGCCCTGAAATAACATCTCATCCCTCTTTTCTCCATGGGCAGATGCGTCTTCAACCCCTTCAGCCTCATCATGATGGCGTTCCTCTTCGTCGTCCTGGTGATCCTGATCCCCTTCCTCTTCCTGAGCGTCATCGGCGGGGCCTTTGCCAAACTCGGGTTTTCGACGGGGACGGTCCTTCTCCTGATCGTTCTTACCCTCATCGGGAGTTTTGTGAACCTCCCGCTGACGACGGTGAAGAGCGGGCCGGTGCGGATGGAGAAGGTCTACAACCCCTTCTACGGATGGGTGTATAAGATTCCCGAGATGGCGGCCGAGACCACGGTGGCGATCAACCTGGGCGGCGCCCTCATCCCGCTCCTGATCTCGCTCTACCTCCTGGCCGAGTCGGTGATCGTCACGGGGGCCTATACAGTGCTCGTCCTGTCGCTCGTCGGGGTGCTGATCGTCACCTTGGTCACCAACCGCGTGGCCCGTCCGGTGCCCGGACTCGGCATTGCCACGCCCTTCTTTGTGCCCCCGCTTGTGGCCCTCCTCGTTGCCCTGGTCCTCGCCCTGTTTGCCGGCGGGGGCGATGCCTCGATCATCGCCGCACCGGTCATCGCCTATATCTCAGGCACCCTGGGCACCCTCATCGGCGCTGACCTCCTGAATCTCAACCGTCTCGGCGAACTCGGGGCGCCGATGGTGAGCATCGGGGGAGCGGGCACCTTCGACGGCGTTTTCCTGACCGGCGTGCTCGCCGCATTCCTTGCCTGAAAAATACCTATTCTTTTTCCGCCGTTCCCATCACTGAATGGTAGATGCGGTCGAATGCCCGTACCTGCTCGTCATAAACCGCCGGATCGTTCTGTTTATACTCCAGGCTGACGTCGATGGCGGGTCGCTGTGCGATGAAGGGGATGACCTCGGTGAAGTCGAGTCCCCCGTCCGGGTGGTCGAGGGGGAGGTGCTCGTCGGTGATCGAGCCGCGCCTGCTGTTGGAGAGGTGAAAGAGGCGGAGCGGAAGATCGGCGAAGGGAGCGAGGAGTTCTGCAAAAGGGCGGTGGAGATAATTGGCGGTGCAGTAGAGGTGGGGGAAATCGAGGCAGTAACCCCTGATGCGACCCCCGCCGAGTAGGACGAGTTCTTCGGCGGTGTTTCCGAGGAGGGGATAGTCCGCATAGACCGACGGCAGGTTTTCCAGGATGAAGCGGGGGTCGAAGTGTTTGTCCAGGAAGGCGGCGAAGGTTGTCTCCGCCTCTGCCCGCTCTCCCGGCAGGTAACGGCCGGTATGGAGCACGATCCGGTCGGCGGTGGTGATGTCGGCGGCCTCCAACGTCTCTGCGAGGGCCGATTCGGTCCATGCCTGGATTTCAGCCGCCGGTCGGTCGTCGTAGGCAGACGGAGCGCAGGGGTTGACGCCGTGGGCATGGTGCGGGGCGTGGATGACGATGGTGATCCCGGCATCGGCGATTCTCTCGATGTGGCGGTGGAAGAGGGGTGCGGGTTCGGGGATCACCTGCACCTGGACATGGTCGATCGTCCCGACCTCATACATCCGGGCAAGCACCGGGAAGGTGCGTTCGTCGTCGGACCGGACACCGGCGCCGATGCGGTAGCCTCGCTTCATGGAGAAGAATGGCGCAGGCTTCTGGCATCAGTCTGTCGGAAAAGAAGATATAGCCCGGAGCAGATTCGAACTGCTGTCGGGGGATCCAGAGTCCCCCATGATTGACCGCTACACTACCGGGCTGTGTGCCTTATTCTGTTCGCTCTTCGGGCTTAAAAGGCTGACGGATTGGTGTCAGTCTCCCTGAGATCGGGGGCAGCGCCCGCAGGCCCGGCATACTTCAGGTATTGGCCGGATTTCAGAGCCTTCTTTGCAGAACGGGGGGATGTCGGCGGCATCCCTGATATAGTAGATATGTGGCACCAGGGAGATGTGGGTGTACGGGCCGCAGGGGAGACCGAGACTGTCGGCGACCTCCTTCTGGAGATGGGCCAGTGCATACATGTTGGCGCCGGCGGCGCTGAGCATATCGTTGCTCCTGAAGACCACCTTCATGGCGAGCGCCCCGTCCCGCACGACACACTGGACGAGCTGGAGGCAGGGGCAGTCCCGGAGGCTCTCGTCCACCGGCGGGTTCCAGGTGACAGCGACGGCGCGCCGACTCTCCGGGGAGGCGGCCAGCTTCTGTTTGATGTATGCGACCTGGTCGGCGTGGACCTCGGTGCCCTCCATCCCGAGGCCCTGGCCCCAGTCATAGAGTCTGCCGTGGTAGTCGTACTCGAAGATCGCCTCCGAACCATGGAGGAGGGCGTCGGCATAGGACCGGAGGAAGCGTGTGCCGAAGCGGGAGCGGTCGCTTCCCATCGGTTCGGCAAAGGGGTTTTCGACGGTGATCGCCGTCTCCTCGAACTCCACCGTCGCCTCCCCCTCCTCGGTGTCGAGTACATATCCCTTCTCCAGGATCATCTTCACCACCAGTTCATGCGCCCTCGCCAGCGTGGGGGCCCGGATCACTCTCATGGTGATCAGATGGCGGGGCTGGAGACTTGATTGTTGTGACTTTTTCCGGGGGGCAGGGGTGGATGCTGCCGTGTCCGCCAGAAAATTGTGTGATGATACGGGTTATCTCTTGAATGTGCTCTCAATTATGGATTATCTCTCTGCTCTGTGGCTGGAACGCCGCCTTAGCGGGCGCGCAACCACAAAGGATATATTAAGTGTTACACTAATAATGTCGTATATTCCGGCAATCGGAGTATTGGGCATGGTGAATCCGATTTCGACACCTGTCGAAGAGGTTTGTCTGCTCACCACGTTTACGTTAAAGGAGGAATTGAATGAAGAGTACATCCAGAATGATGGTTGTCGCCGCCGTGCTGCTCGTAGCCGCCGCCGCATTTGTCATGCCGGCCGCTGCCCGTGCAGTCGTCAATGGAGACACCATCTTTGACTATGAGTCTGGTCTTGACCTTACTGCCTTCGCGGCGAACGGCAACCAGCTCGCAAAGTACACCGACGACGATCCGGCCAAGGGTCAGATCTTCTCGATCCCGATCGCCAACGCGGCTAGCCTCGATCTGACCGCGATCGACCTGCAGGGTAACTACGGTACCTACTTCCTCGTGCAGAACACGTTGAACAAGGTTTATATCCGTGACCCGACGGTTGTCTTTGGTGCGGTTCTCGAGAACGACATCACCTCGTCCATCGCCGGCAAGACCGTGACCAAGAACACGCCCATTGCCTTCCAGTTCGATGCGACCGAGGTCGGTACCTATCTCACGACCGCAACCGTGAAGGTCGAGCTCAAGACCCCCGGCGGTGGTGTCCTCACTGAGATCCCCGACAGGTTAGGTGTTCTCCAGTCCTTCACAAACCACGCTCTGAACGCTCCGAGGACCTACATCCGGAACATCGACATCAGCCAGCTCGAGGCAGGCACCTACTCCGCTCAGGCGAAGTGGCAGACTCCGGGCGGCTTCTCTGACTACGCAACCAACTCCAACTCGGTGAGCTTCACTGTCGCCTCCAAGGAGATCGCCATCGAGTCCAACAAGGAGAACGTCGTCAGGAACAACCCGTTCGTCGTGACCGTCACCGGTGACTCCAAGACGAACTACTACCTCTACATCAAGGACGCCAGCGTTGCAGCGGCCCAGTACCCGACCATCAAGCCGGGTCAGCCGTCCGTGACCATCACCAACGTTGCCTTTGCAGGCGCTGTTGACCCCGCCGCAGACACCCTCGCCAACGGTGAGCGTGCAACTGTTGCCGGTGTCTACGTCGCCTCCACCGCTGCTGTCGTCGCTACCGACGCAGGCGGCAAGCGCTCCATTGAGTTCGCAACCACCTCCCAGACCGACGACAAGACCTTCACGATCAAGGTCGTCGACCCGTCCGACGCCTCCAAGTACGATGAGGTGAAGGTCAAGATTGAGGAGGGTGAGGTCACCATCACCGCCGAGGGCGCAGGTTCCTACTACCTCGGTGAGGAGGTCAAGCTCTCCGGTACCAACACCGACTCCGACAACGTCTACCTCTTCATGACCGGCCCGAACCTCGGTGACGGCAACGGTGTGCAGCTTAACGACGTTACCAAGCCCGCCTCTGGCGGCAACTACGTCCAGCGTGCTGTCGAGTCCGACGACACCTGGGAATACCGCTGGGACACCGCCGCCCTTGCAAACACCGGCTCCGTCCTTGACGCGGGTACCTACACCGTCTACGCTGCCTCCAACAACGTTGACAGCAACGGTGTCAACGTTGACAAGTCCCACCTCTCCGGCGTGAAGTACCAGACCTTCTCGGTCGTTCTGAAGTCCCCGTACCTCTCGCTCGATGACATCGGTGCAGTCGTTGCAAAGGGCGACAAGCTGAAGCTCACCGGCGTTGCCGAGGGCAAGCCCGACCAGGTCCAGATCTGGATCTTCGGCAAGAACTACCGCCTGCTCGGTGCGACCGCCTCTGTTGAGGACGACGGCACCTTCGAGTACACTCTCGAGCGTGCGGACACCCAGAACCTGGCTACCGGCCAGTACTACGTGGTCGTCCAGCACCCGATGACCGACGGCGTCTTCAACGTCTTCGCCGTCGCCCCGGGCTCGACCACCGTCTTCACCATCTCCAACGACTGGTCTCTTACCGTCGTTGACCTCGGTGGTCTGTCCGCCTCTGAGGGCGCAACCGCTCTCGTCGACATGATCAACTCGCCGAACTGTGACGACACCTACCGCAAGGTCTCCTTCAACCTCGAAGAGGCCTGGATCAGGATCGACTCCATCGGCGACAAGGCAGTTGGCGACAAGTTCACCATCTCCGGCACCACCAACCTGGCCGTCGGCGATGACCTGACCGTCGACGTGACCTCCGCGTCCTTCCAGCCGACCTCCAAGGATGAGGCAACCTCCTTCTCCGGTGCGTCCGGCACGGTGACCGTCGCTGAGGGCACTGACTACAACACGTGGTCCTTCGACGTCGATGCATCCAACTTCAAGGCTGACCAGTACTCGGTTACCGTCGAGTCCGTGGATGCCGATGTGACCCAGAGCGCCACCTTCAACGTGCTCGAGGCCCCGGCAACCACCACCGCTCCGGTGACCACCGCCCCGGTGACCACCGCTCCGGTGACCACCGCCCCGGTGACCACTGCCGCCACCACCCCGGTCACTCAGCCCGGCTTCGGTGCGCTGATCTCCCTGATCGGCCTCGGTGCAGTTGCAGTCCTGGTTATGCGCAGGAACTAAACCCCCCTTTTTTTCGAACGCTATCCGTCTGTCTTTTCTTGCCCATCCTTCTGCCCGCCTCCCGTTCGTCTCTGTTGTTCGGGGTGTTCTGGCCTTTCACCCATACCTTGCGGGTCCCTTAAGGGCATTGAGCATCAAATAGGTGGCAGAAGAAAAACGCGAATTTTTCATAGGAGTAAAGAGGAGTATCACTATCCATGAAACTCACAACGAGGCTGATCGACATCGAGCACCGCGGTGTCCTCCTCCATTCAGCCGATGCGAGGGAGATCAGTGTCAGGGGCGGCGACCGGGTTGAAGTGAAAAACCGGGTCACCGGTGAATCGATATCTGCCTTTGTCGATACCACCGCCTCGCTCATTGACCCGGGCGTGATCGGTGTCTACCGTCCGACACAGGTGCAGATCGATGTGCTCGAGGCGGCGGAAGTGGAGGTCCGGGCGGCCGATCGACCGACGACCCTTGATTATATCAAGAAGAAAATGGATGGCGGGCGTCTCACCAAGGACGAGACCTATGCGATCATCAAGGACGTCGTTGCAGATGTGCTCTCGCCGAGCGAACTCACTGCCTATATCATCTCCACCTACATCAACCCCCTTGATATGGACGAGGTCGAATACCTCACGCGTGCGATGGTCGATACCGGCGAACGTCTCCATTTTCCCTCCTATCCGATCGTCGACAAGCACTCGATCGGTGGTGTACCGGGCAATAAGATCACGCTCCTGATCGTACCGATCGTCGCCGCCGCCGGGTTGAAGATCCCCAAGACCAGTTCGCGGGCGATCACCGGGGCGGGGGGAACGGCGGACCTGATGGAGGTGCTGGCGCCGGTGGAGTTCTCCGCCGCCGAGGTGCAGCAGATGACCGAGCGGGTGGGCGCCGTCATCGTCTGGGGCGGGGCAACGAACATCGCGCCTGCCGACGACCGCTTCATCACCATCGAGTATCCCTTCAAGATCGACGCGAGGGGACAGATGCTCGCCTCGGTGATGGCAAAGAAGTTCGCCGTGGGGGCGAACGTGGTGGCGATCGATATCCCGGTCGGCGAGCACACCAAGGTGCCCACGATCGAAGAGGGGCGCAAGCTGGCGCGGGAGTTCATCGAACTCGGCGAACGCCTGGGGATGCGGGTGGAGTGCGCCCTCACCTATGGCGAGTCCCTGGTGGGGCATACCATCGGGCCGCGCCTCGAGGTGCGCGAGGCGCTCTCTGTCCTTGAGGGGGCGAACGAACCCAACTCGCTCATCCAGAAGAGTCTCTCGATTGCAGGCATCATCCTTGAGATGTCGGGCAAGGCGGCACCGGGGGAGGGCTACCGGGTGGCCGGCGAGATCCTGGAGTCGGGCAGGGCGTATGAGAAGATGCGGCAGATCATCGAGGTCCAGGGGGGGGACCCGGATGTGAAGGCCGCGGATATCCTCCCCGGTCAATTTTCTTATGTGGTGAAGGCGCCGGGGAACGGTTATGTGATCGAGCTGAACAACCGCGCCCTGATCTCGATCGCCCGTGCGGCGGGTGCGCCGCAGGACGCCGGTGCGGGTATCTTCATCCATGCAAAGAAGGGGACGCAGGTCGAGGCCGGCGAACCGATATTCACGGTGTATGCCGACCGGCAGTGGCGTCTCCAGAAGGCGCTGGAGGAGGGGAGACGGTTGATGCCGATTGTTGTTGAAGGAATGCTCCTTGATCGCCTGCCCGGTCGGCACTGGGGCGGCGGAGGTTCGTATGGGGAATAAACCGCGGTTTGCGCTGCTGTTCGTTCTCATCGCCATGATGCTCCTGGTCGGGGCGGTGCAGGCGCTCGGCCTGACGATCACCGTCCGGGACGGCGATGACAACGCCTATGTCCAGGGTGCTTCGATCTATGTCGACGGTGCCTATGAGGGGATCACCGACTCGTATGGCGAGTTTTACTTCTACCACACCTATGATTCCCGGTTCTCCCTCCGGGTGGTCAGGTCAGGCTACGAGGACTGGTCAGATACGATCGATGAGGACGACACCTCGGTCACGGTGCTGCTTGAACCAGATACAGTGGACCTGGAGGTGGTGGTCTACGACGCCGACTCTATCGAACCGATCAGCGGTGCATGGATCGAGATCCTGGCAGGGGGGGGCAGTGTCGTCGAATCCGGGCGGACGAACTCCCTCGGGCTGGCATCATTCGATGTGGATGCGGAAGGAGAGTATGTGGTCGAGATCGAGGCCGATGACTATGAGGGCATCACGCGCGATCTCGAGATGGACGGTGAGGCCAGAACGGTGCAGTTCTGGCTCTACCCGACCGGTCGGTTCGCCTTCAGGGTGCTCGACGCCCAGACCAGTGATCCAATCGCCAATGCCACGATCACAGTTGGGGGGACGGTGCGGGGAACGACCGGATCTGAGGGGACGCTGGCAACGGTCCTTGATCTGGGGCGTTCCTACCTTGTTGGCGTGACCCATCCGTCGTACCGGGAATACGCGCAGGAGGTGTATATCGCAGAGGACTCGGTCGTCACCGATGTATTCCTCTCGAAGTCCACCTATCCGCTCTTCATCTCGGTCTTCGATACAGAGAAAAAGCCGATCGAGGGAGCGACGGTGACGGTCGATGGTTCTGTCGCCGGCACGACCGATGCATACGGGCGGTTCAGTCTTGGTTCGGTTGTGGCGGGCAGTCATGCGATCGGGGTGAGCGCCGACGGCTACGCCTCCTGGCAGGGGACATGCACCTCGTTTGACCAGAAAAGCGACATTGTCGCTGAACTTGCCCCTATACCGGTGCCGGTCTCGGTGCTGGCCGAGGACAGTGAGCACCGTCCCCTGCAGGGTGCGGCGGTGGCGGTGGACGGTGTCGTGAAGGGTTCAACGGCAGTGGACGGCAGCATCGCCCTCTCGCTCACACCCGGTGTCTATAATATCTCGGCCTCGCACGAGGGGTATCGCACGGCATATCTGGACCGCCAGATCGCCGTCGGGTCGTCGGGCGAGTCCCTGATGATGACCCTGGATGCGGACGGGATCCCCCTCTGGATCCTGGGGGCGGTCGCCGGTGTGCTGGTGGTGGCAGTGATCGTCGTCCCGGTCGTCCTCGGGAAGGCGAAGGGCCTGACCCTCCGCCGCAAAAAGCCGGGTCGGCGGAGCTTCTGAGGCGCCTGTCCTGCTGCCCTTTTAATCTTTTTCTTACTGTATTCGGGATTATTGGCAGAAAAAATCATATTTTATGCTAAAAATCTTTTTTTCAGATTTCTGAAAAAATAGGAATCTATATATATTATAACTCAATTATGTTTCATGTAACTGAGAGGGGAGTAGTCATGAAAATGCATAGTGTTCTTGCAGCCTTTGTCCTGGTCCTTTTTTTCTGTCAGGCGGCGACTGCGTCCGATAGCCCTGAGGTCACGATATCGGCCGATCCCCTCTGGAGCGTTGCCGGCGATGGGGGGTCCGTTTCGTTGCATGTCCTGGTCGCCGATGGTGGTGCCGGGGTGAACGCCGCCGCCGTCGATCTCTCCTGTGATCCCTCCTGCGGCACGATCACGCCGGCGCACCCGGTGACAAATGCCCATGGCACTGCGACGGCGACCTTCCATCCGTCCACCGTTGCGGGTCCGGTTGAGATCACCGCCTCGGCAATCTGGGACGGGCAGGATGTGCCGGTCACCGGTAGCGTGGTCGTGCACATCGACCATGACGACCCCTATGCGATCACGCTTCTCGAGTTTCCCGAGGGAGCGACGGTGGGGTCTGATGTGACGATCACTGTCGGTATCGAGGATTGCTGGGGCAACCCGATCGATGACGCCCTTGATGTCGAGACGGTCAACCTCTCGGTGGGTTCGCCGGGCAATGCCGCGGCATTCGTGACTGACGGCGGTACGGGTGATGCGATCACCCTCCCCCTCGACAGCGCCGGTCAGGCCGCGGCCACCCTCCGCCTGGACACGACCGCCGGTGAGAACATCGTATTTCTCGACGCCCCCGGCACCGTCGCCGATGTCTATATGACGATCGAGGGCGTGGCGAACGGGACGCCGGTTTCCATCACAAGTGCCTATGCCTCCGCCTCCTGCCCGGCAAACGGTGAAGACACAGTGCTGATTGCATACTCTCTCCTCGATACATACGGAAACCCCTGCTCTGGCGCCGATGTGCGGATTGCCTCCAGCCTGGGCGAGACAGCGACGGTTGCGACCAACAGATTTGGCAGTGCGCTCGTCCGTTATGGCCCGAAGGTGACGCCGGTGGATGTGGTGCTCACGGCGACGGCGGTCGGAAACGGATCGGTCACGACCTCCGATACCGTCTCCTTCACCTCGACCGCCCCGGTGAATATGGCGCTGACCGCCTCCCTCCTGAATATGAAGAGTCTGGACGTCGATTCCTCATCGACGGCCGCGGTCACCGCCCGCATCACCACAGAGGGCGGCACCCCTCCCGATGAGGAGGTGGAGGTGACCTTCTCGATCACCGATGAGGAAAGGGGGGGAGGCACTGCCCCCTCGCTTAATCTCGCCACCGTCACCACGTCCGGAGGTGTGGCGACCGCCACCTTCATCCCCGGTGAATTTTCCTCGAGCGATCCCTCGACCGGCACGTGCACGCTGACGGCGACAGCGACGCTGAATGGCACCCCGGTCACCCGGAGCCTGGACCTTGCCTGGCGAAACTACCCCTCCGTCTCGGTTTCGGTCTCTGCAGAACCCGAGACACTCGTCGTCAACAATACGGCGGATGTGACGATCTCGATCCGGGGCGATGGGTGGGAGTTCGCCCCCCCTCCGGCCGATGTGATGATGTGCATCAGCCGCACCCCCACGATGCTGCGCGGCTATCCCGACCCGATGGTCATCGCCATGAACGCCTCGATGTATTTTGCCGGATTGATGGATGAGGACGTGGACAGTCTCGGACTGGTGTCGTATGGTGAGGAAACTCCGGCTGGACTAATGGCAGATCTCCGCGAGATGAATTCAGGAAACACTAAGAGTGTGTATAATGAGATTGGCTATGATCCTGGTGGTGGGAGTGGCGCTGAAGCCTACATTACAACACACTATACAAAAAGCGGGACGGTTCGCTTTGACGAAGAAGTGACACTGGATTTACCACTCAGTACTTCGTATGGCTCTTTCAATGATTCTGTTCAATGCCTCATCCCCTATTCGAGTCTTTCAAAGGGGCAGGGCAAACATAGCGGTGACGAACTGAGGTTGGCGCTGTATAAATCAATCACCGAGATCGTCGACAATGGGAGTGCTGATGATGCGCGTGCCGTGGTTGTTCTTCTGGACGACTTCTGGAACAATGGCGGGGGCGGGAAGTTTGGCACTCTGTATGGTAACCCTCTCGGTCCGGATGGCACATATGAAAAAGAGGATTATTATATATTTCCGGACGATGGGAGGGGCAACGGACATATGTGGGGTTCCGGGGGTCGCTGGCAGAACCTTGCGAATTATGCCTCTGATAACGATGTGAGGATCTATGTCCTGCTCATCGACACGCATAATGGAAACGTCAATGGTAAGATTGGGAGAGATCTCTCTACGCTTGCGGATCAGACTGATGGGGAATACTGCTACGTTGAAAACGAGGACTTTGAGTCGGATCTTGAGGGATTTTTAGAGGATATCAAGGATGACCTGAGGGTGGCGTCGGTCTTCAACACTGCCCTGGACGCCAGTCTGGCTGATGTCACCGTCGATGGCGAGAGCGTCTCCAGCGCCGGCGTGCTCTCCTATGAGTATGTGGAGGGTGTTTCGACCTGGATAACAAACACCTCTGCAACCGGTGACGACCTCTACAGTGGTACCGTCGATGACACAGGCGACTGGGCCGACGACCGGGTGCTCTCCTTTGGCATCGGGACGATCGAATACAATCAGGTCTGGACCGCCACCGTCCGCCTGAATTTCTCCAGTGCCGGGTCCATCGGTCTTTTCACCGACGAAAACTCGGTCATCAGCCTCTCCGATGGTGAAGGGAATGACTACGAACAGGTTCTCCCTCCGCTTTCCATCAGCGTTGTCGACCCTGACGATGTCGGGGCCTTCAACACCACCGCCTTTGATGTGACCTATCTCACCCCGACCGGCAACAACGAGACCGGCAGCATCGAGGTCGAATGGGGTCTGGCATATGAGGGGGCGAACCCGGAGAGTGTCACACAGCACCTCTCCTACCAGTACAGCCCGGACAATATCGTCTGGGACAACGTCTGGATCCCGGTCCCCGATATTCCTGCCGTATATGAGGGTGTCGACGGCGTCTATTCGGCAGATTTCAGCACGAGCGGAAACAATGGATGGTATAAAATCCGTGTTCGCGCCAGGGAGGCGATCGACGGCGGTGCCGAGGCCTGGAGGACGGCAGACTACCTGGTCCTCGTCAACAGCGGCAACAAACTCGTGATGCGGATACTGTAGGCGGCAGGAGGGACCACAACCCCGGAGGGGGGTGGGGCCCTTCTGTTGGTTCTTTTTCCTCCGGTGCCGGTGATTCTTCTCTTTTGTTCGTTGTTTTCCCCCTGTCTATGCTCTTGAGGTGTGCCGGGTCTCTCTGGCTCCGGGGGGAACCTTCTTATTCTGGCATTTTCGGTAATCTTTCATATATATTGATTATGATTTAATCTTCCGCCTTTATCTTGCATTTTTTGATAAAATTTGCCTATATGGTTTATAATTGCAAATAGGGCCGCATAAAACGTTATTAAAAAAATGAAATCTTTAAATATTGGATTTTTGTTTACGCGTAGTGTGAGGGGTTGATGATGTCGACAGCACGCACGGGTTTCCTCCTGATCTGCCTCCTGGTCCTTGTCCAGGTTGCGGCAGCGGAACCCTATGAGATTACAGTAACAACCGACACCGAATGGTGTGTCGCCGGTGCTCCCGCGGGATCGCATATCACCGCCACTGTCACCGATGGGGGCGTGCCAGCCCCCGCTGTGACGGTCACCTTCTCGTGCGAACCAGGCATGGGAACGTTGAGTGGCGCCACGGTGGACACCGACAGGGAAGGAAGAGCGACGGTAGCGTTTGTGCCGGGAACACAGAGCGGGACGGCAGTGATCACGGCAACCGCTACCCTTGGAGAAGGTGAAGAGACACAGGTCCATGCCGCCTCCTGCGAACAGTCGATCGATCATGCAACGCCCTATTCGCTGAAAATCAGGGAATATCAGAGTGAGGTCACCGTGGACTCGGTGACCGCCCTCAGTCTGGCCATGCAGGACCGCTATGGTAACCTGATCGATGCCCGCTATCAGACCGAGACGGCCCGGTTCACCGTCGGGTCACCGTCTGGCGATGGCGGCATCGCCGATCCCTCCACCGGCCTCTATACCGATGAGGTCGCCCTCCCGGTGGGCATGGATGGTTACATCCGCACCACCCTGAAGGCCGACCGGATTGCTGGAGAGAATATCATATATGTCGACTTCCCGAACCCGGTGCCTGACACCTACGTCACGGTCTACGGTATCGCCGATGGGGTTCCGGCCACGATCTCCTGCACCATCAGCCCGGACGGTTCGCCCGAACCATGGCTTCCTGCTGACGGCATCAGCAAATTTTCCGTTCTCTATGTCCTGGAGGACGGCTACGGGAATCCTGCCGGCAACCGTTCCGTGCATCTCACTGCCCTGCCGGGTGAGGACCGGACCGTCACCACCAACTCGGACGGGCGGATCATGATCACCTATGGCCCGAAGGACACCACCGGCACGGTCACCCTCACGGCGACGGCTGCAGACAACGACTCGGTCACCTGCTCTGCCCTGGTCCGGTTCACCAACACCGAACCCGTGGAGATGATCCTCTCGGCAAACCCCCAGACGATGCCGAGTCTGGATGCAAACCCGGATGCCGTCTCCTCGATCCGTGCAAAGGTGCTCGATGAGAAGGGCAACCCGGTGTCCGGCGAGACGGTGGCGTTTGCGATTGAAGCGATCGATTTCCAGGGCAACGACGCAGGTACGTCGCCCGTGCTCCTCCAGACCGGCGCCACAACCGATGGAGACGGGTATGCCTCCGTAACCTTCGTGCCCGGTTCCTTCCCGCTCCCCTCCCAGGAGGGCTACAATGCCAGTGCGTCGGCCACCTGCAGCGTGCGCGCCACCTGGGGGAATACCAGCCGTTCCATTCCCCTCTCCTGGAAGAACTACCCCTTCCTCTCGGTGCTGACCTCGGTCGATCCCGAGACCGTGGAGGTGAACGACACCATTGCCGTGAACGTCACGCTGCGGGGCGACGGATGGGCCCTGCAGCCCGACCCGATCGATGTGGTGCTCGCCATCGACCGATCGGGGAGCATGCTCAAGGACTATCCCGACCGGATGGTTTCGACAAAGGATGCGGCGAAGGTGTTTGTCGAGAATATGAACCCCCTCAGGGACCGGATCGGTCTCGTCTCCTTCGGGGTCAACGGTAAGGCGGACATCTATGATTATGGCTACAAGTACTGGGCAGGGCGGGATTACACGAGGGACGACGATTACCGGTATATCTCCGACCACTATCCGGACAACGGGAAGGTCTATGCCGGATATGCCACCCTGGACCATGGCCTGAGCTATGACCATGCCGCCGTCGCCTCCTCCATCGACACCCTGGTGCCCTACTGGGGAACGCCCATGCGCCCCGCCCTGTATACTGCCATCACCGAACTGATCGACAGTGGCACGAGTGATGTGCAGGCGGTGATCCTGCTCTCGGACGGTGACTGGAACACCGGCGGTGACCCCCTGGCCATCAGCACCTATGACTATTACGGCGACCTGAGTCCGGCGGAACAGAACATGGCGGTCTATGCGCAGAACAACGGCATCGTCATCTACTCGATCGCCTTTGCCGAGGATATTTCGTATTCCGGAAAGGCAACGCTCAGGACGCTGGCCGAGTCCACTGGGGGGATTTATTACGAGGCCCCGGGCGGGGACGATCTTGCGGCGATTTACTCTGAGATCGCCGGCGAACTGAAGACCGAGGCCGGTGTGGACACCCTGATGGACCTGCGCTTCGATCATGTGCAGGTCAACAACCTCACCGTCCCCAACACCGCCGCCGATCCGGTGCTCGACTATCTCTACCTTCCGGGCTCGTCCACCCTGATCGGGAGCTGGATCGAGAATGAGAGCGGGCACTTTGACATCCTTCCGCTCGCCACCTATGACAACACCACAGAATGGAATGCCGGGAGGGGGCTTGCATTCGATGTCGGCACCGTCTATCTGAACCAGACCTGGACGGCCCGCTTCAGCCTGCAGGTGCTCAAAGAAGGCAACATCAATATCTTTGGGCCGGGTTCGGCGATCACCTTCAATGGCGGAGCGGTATCTCTGCCGCTTCCTGACACCTTCGTGACCGCTGTGCCCGACCTGAACAACAGCGGCCTCAACTCATCGGGGCTTGACGTCTGGAACCTCTGCCGGGAGGGGAGCGGACCGGTCGGGGACTTCCTGCACTTCGGGTGGAACCTGAATTATACGGGCAACGAGAGTGTGACCCAGCGCCTCTACTACTCTACCGACGATCGCCACACCTGGACGCGGTTTGACACCCTCACCGCCGTATCTGCAGGAAACGTGACGCAGAGCGGTGCACTGGACCTCAGGGCCCTGTCCGAGGGGTATTACTGGATCCGCGTCCGCGCCACCGCACCGGACGCCCGTGATGCGATCGCCGAGACCGATGCGGCAATCCGCGTCGGACTTACAGAAACCCCGAAAATCCGAATTTCGTAGGGGATATTGGGCATCGGCCCTCTATTCTCTCCAGTATTCCCTATTTTTTAGTATGTGGGCATTTGGCTGCCTGTCTGGTCCCTGATGTCTGATAAAAAAATTTTATATCGAAATATTCTTGTACAAAATTAATAATAATATTTATATATTATTGTGATTTCATGGAGTGATTGCTGTGACCCCCCATGGTATCCCCGCGGTGTAGCATTATAGTATTATTCGGTGCTCTCATCCTGTTTCCGGTGGTTTCAGGAACCGGTATCGTTATGACGATCGAATCGGACACCGAATGGCTTGTTGTTGATGCTCTGGAGCAGTGCTTTATTACGGCGACAGTCCTCGATGGCGAGGGCGATCCGATCAGAGGGATCGACGTCTCCTTCTCAGTTGAAGATGATATGGGGATATTGAGCCCTGAAATAAAAAAGACCGATAACAACGGCAAAGCAAAGGTCAATTTCCACTCACTGACCCGGAGTGGACCGGCGGTGATCACCGCAACCCTGGGAAACGACGATGATGATGATGACGACGATACGCTGGTGACCGCCTCCTTCGTCCAGCAGATCGACCATGGTGATCCCCGTATCCTCTCCACCTGCGAGTATGATAGTGAGATCACCGCCGGGTCGGAGACCCTGATTGTGCTGGCGATGACGGACATCGACGGTAATCCGATCGATTCTGACAGGTCGACAGAAACGGTCGGATTCTCCGTGGGTTCATCAGACGGCATGGCGGGTTTTTATGACGGCGAGGGTTATATCAGCGACATTGTGGTGCCGGTGGACGGGAGCGGTCAGGTCACCACCCGCCTTCGGACCGACCCTCAGGTCGGTGAAAATATCATTCTGGCAGATCTTCCCTCGCCGATGAGCGACTGCTATTTCACTGTCTATGGGATTGGCAACGGTGTTCCTGCCAGCATATCCTGTTCGGTCACTCCGGACGGCACCCCGAATCCCCGGGTGCCTGCCGATGGGTTATCGCAGTTCTCGATCACCTATACCCTGACGGACCGTTACGGCAACCCCGCCGGCGGGCGTGACGTCCGGATCACCGCCCTGCCGGGTGAAGAACGCACCATCACCACGAACTCCGATGGTCTGGCCATGATCACCTATGGGCCCAAGGAATCGCCCGGCACGGTCACCCTCACGGCAACGGCGGTTGACAACGCCACGGTCGCCTCTTCGGAGATCGTTGAGTTCATCAACCGGGCGCCGTCGAATATGGTGCTTACGGCCAGTCCACAGACGATGGCCAGTCATGAGGTCAATCCGGGCTTCACTGCCACTATCCGGGCCAGGGTCGTGGACGAAATGGGCAACCCGGTCAGCGGTGAGGAGGTCGCCTTTACCATTGAAGAGATCGATGGTGGGGATGCGGCCGACGGTGCTCCTGCCCTCCTGAGCGAGAGTGCTGTCACCGATTCGGGGGGGTATGCTGCCGTCTCCTTCGTCCCTGGCGGGTTCATCCTGGAACCCTCAGATCCGGATTACGACCCCATGGCCACCGGTACCTGCACGGTGCTGGCGACCTGGAATGGAATGGAAAGCCGCGTCGATATGACCTGGAAGAACTATCCCTATCTGAGTGTCATTGCGTCGATCGATCCCGAGATCGCCGAGGTGAACGATACTGTGAGGGTGAACGTCACGGTGCTGGGCGACGGATGGGCGCTCCAGCCCGATCCGATCGATGTGGTGCTGGCCATCGATAGTTCGGGCAGCATGGATGATGAGGTCCAGCCTGCAGGAACAAAGATGGAGGCCGCAAAGACTGCGGCGCTGACCTTTCTGGGGGAGATGGACGATAGCAGGGATAGAGTTGGCGTAGTGCCCTACTCCACCGCCTCGGCGCCCGTAGCCGTGTCCCTATCAAATGATCATGCGAGGGTTCGCACTGTCATCGACGCCCTTTCGCCGGATGGATATACCCCGACGCGACTGGCCCTGAAAAATGCGATCGAGGACCTGATCATGAACCCCAATCCAGAAGCCGATGCGGTTCGCGCCGTTGTCCTGCTATCGGATGGCGCGTATAACTATTTCGGTGATCCACTCGGGCGCGGTGAGGGTTCGGAGGATGTGTATCTCAGAGATGGGGAATCTAACCTGAATTACCGGGAATTCGGCTTCTGCAGCGGTGCCTCTACCTCACCGCCCTATGATTTCACCACCCTCACGGATCAGAATCTCGCCGGTTATGCACATGCGAACGGGATCCGGATCTACTGCATCTCTTTTGGCGATGGCATTGCTGAGGGGGACAATACCTATGACACCATGACGATCCTTGCAGAGTCGACCGGAGGGTTCCATGAGCATGCTCCCGATGCCGAAACCCTGGAGGAGATCTATGTCCGGATCTCCGGCGAACTCAAGACCGATGCAGGTGTGGACACCACGATGGATCTCTGCTTCGACACCCTCCAGATGAACAACCTCACGGTCCCGAACGCCGCCGCAGATCCGGTGCTTGAATACCGTTTCGTCCAGGATGAATCGACGCTCATCGAGAGTCATATCGACAACACCACGCCATCGTATGTGATCATCCCGCCAACGACCTGTGACAACACCACATACTGGGAGGCACACCGCAGTCTTGCCTTCGATCTCGGGACGGTCCGTCTGGATCAGGTCTGGACGGCGAAATTCAGTCTTCAGGCGTTCAAAAATGGAAATATCAATATTTTCGGGGCAGGGTCGATAATCGCCTTCAATGAGGGTGCTGATATTCTCCCCCTCCCCCCCACCTTCGTCACGGTCGTGCCTGATCTGAACAACACCGGCATGGACGCCTCGACCCTCGATGTCTGGGACCTCTGCCGGCAGGGCAATGGCACGATCTCGGGCTTCTTGCAGTTTGCATGGAATCTGAACTATACGGGCACCCAGAACGTAACCCAGCGCCTCTACTATTCCAACGACGACCGCCACACATGGATCTGGTTTGACACCCTCTCGCCGGTCCCGCCAGGAAATGTGACACAGAGCGATGAACTGGATGTCAGGGAACTTGCTGAAGGGAATTACTGGATCCGGGTCCGTGCCATCGCACCGGACGCCCCGGATGCGATCGCTGAGACTGATGCGGCGATCTGTGTCGGTCCTGCCGATAAGCCGAAGATCCTGATTGAATAAGGGGATATTCCGGGTCTGCCCGCCATGTGCCTCTTTTTGGTCCATGCTGAGGGGCGTGCTCTTTTTTCGAGTCGGTTCAGAAGTCCAAAGGAAAAAAAGAAATCAATTATTTTTCAGATAAATATTATAATAATGTATATATATTATTGCGATCTCAAGGGGAGATCGCTGTGACCCCCCATGACATTCCTACGATGTAGCCTACTCGTGGTTGGCACCCTCCTGCTGCTCCAGGCGGCATCGGCAGCCGACATTGTGCTGAATGTTGAGTCAGATACCGAATGGCTTGTTGCCGGTGGATCTGACAGTACCATAACGGCGACAGTCCTCGATGCCGGAGGGGACCCGGTCAAAGGCATCTCTGTGGAGTTCTCGGTTGAAGATGGAATGGGGTCATTCAATCGGGATACACGAAAAACCAATGCCGGGGGGATTGCATCGGTCAATTTCCGTCCCGGTTACAGGAGCGGATCGGCGGTGATCACCGCAACGGTGAGTGCCGGAGGTGGCGACCCGGAAGAGGTGAGCGCCTCCTGCATCCAGCGGATCGATCACGCCACCCCGTTCTGGCTCGTCTATCTCGACTATGAGAATGAGGTACCGGTCGGATCGACGACTGCGATCACGCTCAGGATGTGGGACTTTTATAGAAACCCGATCGACTCCCTCCGGACGGCTGAAACGGTCCACTTCTCTGTCGGTTCCCCGGAGGGAAATGCCGGTTTCATCGATGGTTCCACCTATGTCGAGGATATCATTGTGCCGGTAAATGAATCCGGCTATCTGAGTATCCTCTTGAGGAGTGATTATCGGACCGGTGAAAATATCGTGTACATCGATTTTCCGGGCTATGTCGGGGATAGATATATCGTCATCTATGGTGAGGGGTGCGCCCTGCCGGCGGAGATCGCCTGTTCGATCAGCCCGGACGGCACCCCGAACCCCTGGGTGCCAGCTGACGGCAGATCGAAGTTCTCTATCACCTACACCCTGAGGGACACCTATGGCAACCCCTCGGGAGGGCGTGACATCCGGATCACTGCCCTGCCGGGTGAGGATCGGACCATCACCACCAACTCCAATGGTCAGGCCATGATCACCTACGGCCCCAAGGAGTCCACCGGAACCGTCACCCTCACGGCGACTGCCGTGGACGATGCCTCGGTCACCTGTTCGGAGGTCGTCGAGTTCATTAGCCGGGCAGCGACCGACATGATCCTCTCCGCCAGTCCGCAGACAATGGCCAGTCATGAGGTCGAACCGGCGTTCACCGCCGATATCAGGGCCAAGGTCATGGACGAGAAGGGCAACGCGGTCGCCGGCGAGACAGTCACCTTTGCCCTTGCAGAGATCGACGGCGGAGACGCCGCCGACGGCGCCCCAAACCTCCCGAGCGGGAGCGCCCTCACTGATTCCTGCGGCTACGCCATTGTCCCCTTTGTCCCCGGGAGTTTCATCACCGATCCCGATGACCCGGACTACGATCCAATGGCCACCGGCACCTGCACGGTGGTAGCGACCTGGAGTGGGGTGGAGCGCCGCCTCGAGATGACCTGGAAGAACTATCCCTATCTGAGCGTGTTTACCTCGGTCGACCCGGAGACCGTGGAGGTGAACGGCACCGTGAACGTGAATGTCACAGTGCGGGGCGACGGATGGGCGCTCCAGCCCGATCCGATCGATGTGGTGCTGGTGATCGACCGTTCCGGGAGCATGGGAGGCACCGACATCAGTCCGAACCGTATTACTGCTGCTAAGGCCGCTGCAATCGATTTTGTGGACCAGATGGATCTTGAAAAGGATAGAATCGGGCTCGTCTCTTTTTCATGGGGTGCATATATCGACCAGGGACTGACAGACAACAGAGAGGATATTGTTTCGGCAATCAATGCGTTGAGCCCTTCCGGCGGGACGAATATGAGACGGGCATTTTATGATGCCATTAAAATCCTCAAGACGACAGGGAGGAGTGATGCGGTAAAGGCTGTTATCCTGATGTCTGATGGTGACTGGAACCTTCATGGTTCTCCTCTCGCTGTTGGACCGGGCTATCCGGACGATGACCCCTATCTCTCAAGCTACCATCCAACATATCCTGAAACATTCGCTGGATATCCCTGGAGCGGTTATATTGGCACATATGATTTCAGTAACGAAAAATATGAGTGGTACTATGACATCCCGGAACCCAGAGGGACCAAAAATGTAGAAACGTCCTGGTACAGGAGATATCCCTACTATAGCACAATCACGGGCTCAGTATGCACTGACGGCCAGCACACCAACCAGAACATGTCGGTCTATGCCAACAGTGGGTATCCTTTTGAACGAGTCCAGGTCTACACCATCGGTTTTGTAACCGGTCTGGATCCCAATGTCGAAAATGCCCTCACGATCCTCTCCGAATCCACGGGTGCGGCCTATACCTGGGCAGGCAATCAGGAAGAGTTAGAACAGATCTATCAGGCGATCGCCGGCGAACTCAAGACCGACGCCGGCGTGAACACCACGATGGACCTCCGCTTCGATACCCTGGAGGTGAACAATGTAACGGTGCCGAACACCGTCGCCGATCCGGTGCTTGAATACCTCTTCGTCCAGAACGAATCAACCCTCATCGAGAGCCATATCGACAACACCACGCCGGCATATGTGGTCATCCCGCCGACGACCTGCGACAACACCACCTACTGGCAGGCGCACCGCAACCTTGCCTTCGATCTCGGGACGATCCGCCTGAACCAGACATGGACGGCGCGGTTCACCCTGCAGGCGCTCAAAGACGGGAATATCAATATTTTCGGGGCGGGATCGGTGATTGCCTTCAACGAGGGCAGCGATCTCCTCGCCCTGCCCGACACCTTCATCACCGCCGTACCCGACCTGAACAACACCGGTCTGAATGCCTCGACCCTCGAGGTCTGGAACCTCTGCCGGGATGGAACCGGACCGATCGGCGATCTCCTGCAGTTGACGTGGAACCTGAACTATACGGGCAACGCCAGTGCGACCCAGCGTCTCTACTACTCCACCGACGACCGCCACACCTGGACCCGGTTTGACACCCTCTCGCCGGTCCCGCCCGGGAACACGACGCAGGGCGGCACACTGGATGTAAGGGGGCTTCTGGAAGGGTATTACTGGATCCGGGTGCATGCAACGGCGCCGGATGCCCCGGACGCGATCGCCGAGACCGATACCTCGATCTGTGTTGGACTTGCAGACACGCCGAAGATCAAGATCGAATAGGGGGCAGGGGTGGGTCGCCCCCTGTAGTGTTTACATCCGCCGCTCCGCACTTTTTATGAGTTTCATCCGAGAATCCCTCTAAACCTCTTTTTTACGGGGAATGGTGGGTTGAACTTCTTCTCACCGGTGTTTGGATACAATGAAAAGGGATGCACAACCCCGATGAGATGAAAAAACCTTCATCCCGTATAGTTGAATCTCAGGGCTCGTGTGTGATGGACACTTCATCGTATCGTCTGATGTCATTATTCTGCCCTCCCTGTATTCCGGGGGTGTATGGATGTGTAAATATCGATTCTGTCAGATGGATTTCCTCCTGTTCTCTGAATGGCGCCGAAAATATGCGTTTTTATGTCGAAATAAATTGAAATATGGTTGATTTCTCCTTTGCCGATGCCGAAATATTTATATGTGTTGCTTGTATCTATCCCTCCTCTGGGGGGCGTGGAGATTACGCGATCTATCCTGATGATAGTGATAGGTCTCCTGATCATGGTGCCGGTGGCGATGGCCGCGGATACGCCGGTCGTCTCGGTATCGACCGATCAGGAGTGGTTGACGGCAGGGAGCAGCGACTATGGGAGGGTCACGGCGACGGTCACCGACAGCGGCGGCGCCCCGCTGAAGGGGGTGAATGTCCGGTTTTCCTGTGACGACGGCACCAGCTCCTTCAGCCCGCGCGAACAAAAAACCCGGTCCGACGGGACGGCAGTGGTGCTCTTCAGGCAGGGCACGTGCAGCGGGGAGGCGGTGATCACGGCGAGCGTTAGCATGGACGACGATGCCCGGGTCTTCCAGGCCGAATGCGTCCAGAGGATCGACCACGCAGCACCCTGCCGGATGTCGGTCCAGGCGTATGAGAGCGAGGTGACTGCTGGGGGGACGACGGAAATCACCCTGCAGATCACCGACCGCTTTGGCAACACCGTTGACCCGGAACGCGAGACGGAATATATCCACTTTTTCACCGGTTCCCCCTCAGGGGAGGCCGGAATCTGTGACGGTGGATCCTGTCTGGACGATGTCCTCCTGCCGATCGGCGCAGACGGTCGGGTGACCGCCGTCCTCCGCACCGATCCGGTTGTCGGCGAGAACATCGTCCTGATCATGCCGCCCGCGCCGGTGCTCTCCCGATATTGTATCGTCTACGGGATCGGCAACGGTGTCCCCGCCTCCATATCGGCCTCTGTCACCCCTGATTCCTCTGTGCCGGCAGATGGAATCAGCGCGATCTCCATCACTTTCAGGCTCTGCGACCGGTTCGGGAACCCGTCATGCGGCCGTGACATCCGCATTTCTGCCCTTCCCGGCGAAGAACAGACACTCGCCTCCAACTCAGACGGCACGGTGACGCTGACCTATGGCCCCAAGCAAACGGCCGGAACGGTGGACCTGGTTGTGGCGGCAGTGGACAATGCCTCGGTCTCCCTTACCGTGCCCCTGCAGTTCACAAACCGTGACCCCGTCGATATGATCCTCTCGGCGAGTCCCCAGTGCATGCCGGCTCTGGAGGTGAACCCCGGCGCCCACTCTGAGGTCCGGGCGAAGGTTATCGACGAGAAGGGCAATCCGGTGGCCGGGCAGAGGGTCGATTTTTCGATCACCGATCCGGTGGGGAGCGCCATGACGGTGGCGCCCGCCCTCTCCGGTTCGTCGGCGCTGACCGATGCGGACGGGTATGCATCAGTCCGGTTCGTGCCCGGTGCCTTTCCCGGTCCAGGGGATGCCGGATATGATCCGGCATCCGTGGCCACCTGCACCGTCCGGGCTGTCTGGGAGGGGGTGAACCGGGAGATCGACATGAACTGGATGAACTATCCCTATCTGAGCGTTGTCACCTCGGTCGACCCTGAAACGGTACGGGTGAACGATACGGTGGATGTGACCGTCACGCTGCGGGGTGACGGATGGGCGCTCCAGTCCGACCCGATCGATGTGGTGCTGGCGATCGACCGTTCGGGGAGCATGAATGATCCCATCCTTCCTGCCAGCACAAAGATGGATGCCGCAAAAAACGCTGCTCTGGCATTTGTGTGTCAGATGAACAGTAATCAGGACAGGATCGGTGTCGTTCCCTACTTCACCACCTCGGCCCCGGTGGCGGTCTCGCTCTCCTCTGAGTATGCAGGGGTCTGCGACGCCATCGAGGGCCTCTCGCCCGGAGGGTGGACGCCGACGCGCCTGGCCCTGAAGAACGCCATCGACGATCTCGTTCTCCACCCGAACGAGAACCCGGACGCCGTTCGTGCAGTGATTCTGCTCTCTGATGGCCAGTACAATTATTTCGGCGACCCGCTTGCACGCGGTAATGCATCCGACGCCGTCTACAATGACACAGGAACCGACGACGACTGCTATCGGTGGTATGGCTACTGTGGGGGTGCCGCGAGTTCACCGCTCTATGATTTCACCTCTCTTCCCGACCAGAACCTCGCCTCCTATGCTGCCTCGCACGGGGTCAGGATCTACTGCATCTCCTTTGGCGACGGCATCGCTGCCGGTGACACCACCTATGACACCATGAGCGTATGTGCCGAATCCACCGGGGGTTTCCATGAACATGCCCCGGACGCCGCAGCTCTCTCGGAAATCTATGCTCGTATCGCCGGTGAACTGAAGGATATCGCCGGCGTTGACGCCTCGATGACCGTTTCGCTCTCCCGCGTCTCGGTCAATGATGCGATCGTCGATGGCGCCGGTGTGCTGGACTATGTCCCGATCGATGGACGTTCAACGCTCCTGAGGAGCTGGATGGAGGGAGAATCGGTGACTGTCGAGATCGAGGCGCCCCATACCGTGGACCAGTCTGCGGACTGGGCCGATGACCGGACGCTGCAGTTTGATATCGGGACCGTTCACCTCAACCAGGTCTGGACCGCATCCTATACGCTGAAAGTCGGATGCAGCGGCAACATCAACCTCTTCGGCCCCGGTTCGCTTCTTTCGTTCAACAACGGTTCCGATACGCTTGCACTCCCTGACACCTATGTCACGGCCGTAGCCGACCTGAACAATGCCGGTCTTGGCGCCGCCGCACTCGATCTGGAAAATCTCCGGACCGAATCGGGCGGTGCAGACACACTGCACGTCCAATGGGATCTTGGCTACAACGGGAGTGCCGCTGCCACCCAGCGCATCTCCTATTCCACCGACGACCGCCAGACATGGACACTCTCCGGCACCCTCCCGCCGCTTTCAGCGGGAGAGTATGCGCAGGAGACGTTCCTTGACATGAACGGCGCGGCAGGGGGTTATTACTGGGTCCGGGTCCGCGCCACCGCCCCGGATGCCCCGGACGCCGTCGGGGAGATCGCCGTCCCCGTCGGTCCAGGAATGTCCGGTGGCCCGAAGATCAGGCTTGAGTAATCCCGGCAAGAGCGGATCAGAGGACAGAAATGCTGGAATGGTCCAATCACCATCCGCACCACCAAATTTTTCCCGGAAAATGTGAACGGACCCAGCGGGAATCGAACCCGCGTCCCCGGGTTCGAAGCCCGGAAGGATATCCTCTACCCCATGGATCCCCGGCATCGGATTGCGGCCAGAATACCGGCCACACCACCATAAACGGAAGGAATGGATGAATTGTACTGTGGTATATATCATATCACAAGTTATTAAGCATTTTCCGATACCACCAGATATTGATATGATCCTCTCTTCCGCCCAGATCCTGTCTCGTCGTCACCACGATCCCGAAGCGAGAGGGCGACTCGTCATCGAACCCTTCGCCGACACCTCCCTTCAACCTGCTTCCTACGATCTGCGGGCCGGACATGACGCCGTTCTTCAGCCTGCGGCATGCACACTCGTATCAAGCCTTGAACGAGTCGAAATCCCTGTGGACCTGGCGGCGACCCTTCTTTGCCGCTCCAGTTTTGGCCGCAGGGGTGTGCTGATCGGCGGGGGTTTCGTCGATCCCGGTTTCCGCGGGAACCTCACCCTCTGTCTGGTCAATATGGGCGGCGAGGCCGTCCATCTCAGGCAGGGCGACCGGGTGGTCCAGATGATCCTTCATGAGGTCGCCGACGGCGCTCCCCTCTATGAGGGGCGCTACCAGGACAGCGACGGGGCGGTGGGTGTCCGATGAGCGGTGTCAAGACCGAACGAAAGCTCGTCGAGATCCTGCGGATCCTGAAGGAATATCCCGAACCGATGGGTGCGAAACGCCTCTCCGAACTGATGGCCGAGCATGGTTTTGTCCTCTCCGATCGCGCCGTCCAGTACTATCTCCGCTCCCTCGATGATATGGGCTTCACCCGGAAGGTGGGCAACCGCGGGCGCGTCCTCACCCAGAGTGGGATTGCCGAGATCGAGAGCGCCCTTGTCGGGGAGCGGATCGGGTTCATCATCTCGAAGCTGGAACGCCTGGCGGTCAGGACCACCTTCAATCCGGAGAGCGGCACCGGGGATGTGGCCTACAACCTCTCATATGTCCCATATGAGGCAGAAGATGTTGTGATCCGGGCGTTTGATCAGGTGATTGAAGCAGGGTGCAGTTTTTTTTCCCGCTACCGGATCATCGATGACGACCCCCGGATCCCGGCCGGGCACGTCGGATTCATCACCGTCTGCTCGGTCACCATGGATGGCGTCCTCCAGAGGCAGGGCATCCCCGTCGAGATGAAATATGGTGGCAGGATCACGATCAAAGGGGAAGAAACACCCTCGTTTGCCGACCTTGTCGCCTACCGCGGTTCGAGCATCGACCCTCTCCAGCTCTTCATCTCGGCCGGTCTCACCTCGATCCATGACTACGTCACAACCGGCACCGGAACAGTGCTTGCAAATGTCAGGCAGGTGCCGCTGCCGGCACGAAAAAGTGTGGAGGAGATCGCTGCCGCCATGCGAGAGGAGGGCTTCATCTTCCCCCTTCAGGCCGGAGAGCGGGTCTTCAACCTGTCCCGTGAACCCTACCGTCTCTCGATCGTCTCATTCTCCGGCATGAACCTGATCGGTCATGCCGTAGAGATTGGATGCCCGATCCGGACGGAGATCGGGGCCGGGAACATTCCGTTCTCGCGCATCCTCTCTAGGTAATCCAGTCGATATGCTCTGAATCGCCCTTTTTCTTTTTGGTGTCGCCTTCGGAGACGGATATCTTCCTCTTTCCGGGTTCGACCTCTTTTGGCTGCTGTTTCGGGGCGATCCGACTGGGGCCCACAAGCACGTCGTCTGCCGGTGCCACGCTGCCGTCACGCATCCGGACGCTCTCCCCGGTGAATATGTCGTCCTTCGCTTTTTTCACCGTTGATTTCATGCTTATGGCCCGATCAGAGAGGAGATCGTCCCTGGTTTCCGGGAGGTTGTCCACCTTGATGTGGGTGAAGTCTGCCTCCTTCGGCTTTTTCATCATGCCCCATGAACTGCCGGTGCCGAGTGAGGCGTCCTTCGGGGCCTGCGGGCCGCCGATAGAGGTCTTCCGGGTGATGTCCCGGGGGGCCTCCGATTTGACGCCCGGAACAATGATGGCGTCTCCCTCTTCAACCCGCCGTTTCAGGCTGTCGCTTGAGAGGTGGAGGCGCATCACGCCGCTCCCTTCATTTTTCTCTGTTCCCTGTTGTTTTGCGCCTTCGATCGAGATCATCTCGTCGTGTTCGCCCTCGTCTTCCGGTTCGGGCGGCGCCAATGGATCGTAGGATGGATGGTCTCCGGCGGTCACATCCTCCCCCTCGACATCGCCGGCATCTTCCCTGTCCTCGCACTCAAGGAGATACTGCTCACGCAGGATCTTCAGCTCCTCGATACGCGGGATATTCTCCACTCCTGAGAGCACGATGATAATCCCGACATAGTTCGTGCTCTTTACCGGATAGTCCCCTGACCTCACCTCGAGTCCGGCAATGCTCCGGTCGATCCATTTTCTGACCGTAACAAACCCCTTGATCGAGAGTTCGTAACTCGGGCCGGCGATGAGAACCAGTGCCTTCTGGGCGCTGGTCAAGTCGCACGGCACCGATATCTCCTCATACACCGCCTTTTTGGCAAGAGAAACGATCCGTGCCGCACGGGTCTGCGATCCCTCCATGAAGCGGCGTGCCGAGTTCCATTTGGTCAGGAAATCGAAGGTCCCGGAAGGGAGGCGTTCGACTGCATATCCTACGGCCACGGTGCCCATGCCGTTGAGGGTGTTGAGTACCTCCCCGGCGTCCAGCACCAGTTCGCCCACTTCAAGCCCGTTGTCACTGAACTCTCCTGCCCGGAGAAGCAGCCCGATACGGCGAGCTATATGTTCATTCAGGACAGTGTTGACTTTCTTTGGATTGCTGGAATAGGTCAGGCCCGGGTCCCGTCTGCCGCCCTTTTCACGCACCGGTCCTGAGGTTTCCTTGAGGCGGAGTTTCCGGTACCAGGTGTCGTTGTCAAAGACGATCGTCGAATCGACCAGGGCCTCGACCATTTCGAAATCATCTGCAGCCTTTGCCGCCCGCCGTTTGCCTTCACCGTTGCAGGGCAGGGTGACGACGGCGAAGATCGGTTCGATGAAGGACTTCCGCAGTTCGGGTACGATGAAGGGTACGGCATTGACCATCGTCCCGCCGAGTCCGGCACAGATCATGATCGCATCGATCTCCACCGTATCGACCTTCTGGATGCGGGTCATCACCTCCTCGATATCGATAGTGGTCTTTACGTCGAAGGGATGTGCCGGATCGATCGGCGGAAAAAACACCTTCGACTCTTCGGGGAGGCGTTCAAGCTGGATGAGGGAGTTCGAATCGAGATCGATGGTGAGGGCGTTCATACAGAGGATCTTGCTCCGGCGGTCGTGGTCATAGAGTCGGTCCACTATCCTGCTGCCTGCACCCCCAAGTCCGATTGCCAGAACCCGCATGTATCATCATCCTGCCCGGTGCGGCATCATATTTGCCTTCCGGGTCTTCTGTCCATTGTGGGTATGTCTGCGGGGGATCATAAATACTTCTGCCGCCACCGGTGCGCCTCTTTCCCGCCTCCCGGGGCTCCCGCCCATGCCCGACCCTTTATGGCGCTCCTATTCGAGATATGACGGTTAATACGTGGTTTTCCGGGGCAAAACATAATACTTTTATCTTTGTGCGATAACTACTCTCTCTGAGGTGAAATGCCTTGAGTTATGGAATTGAATTTGTCCCGGGCAACATCAGCGTAAAGCAGGTTGTCAACTACGTCAAACTGGCGGAGTCCAAGGATATCGACTACGCGTGGATTACCAACCACTATAACAACCGTCACTGCTACCCGACCCTGGCCATGATCGCAGCCAACACCGACTCGATCAAGATGGGTCCGGGTATCATGAACACCTTCACCGACACTCCTGCGGCGATTGCGTCCTTCATGTGCACCCTGAACGAGATCTCCGACGGCCGCGCCGTGCTCGGCATCGGACCCGGCGACCTCTCGACCCTTCCGAAGCTTGCCATCGCCGGCGGAAAGCCCGTGGCCCGCCTGAAGGAGGGTGTCACCCAGATCCGCCGCCTCTGTGCAGGTGAAGAGATCAAGAAGACCGGCGAGATGGAGTTCTTCGACTACGACGGTGCAAAGCTCACCGGCGTCCAGCTCCCCGGCAAGAAGGGCATCCCCGTCTACATCGGCGCTCAGGGCCCCAAGATGCTCGAGCTCGCCGGTATTGAGGGTGAGGGCTCCCTGATCAACGCCTCCAACCCGAAGGACTTCGAGATCGCCATCCCCATCATCAAGAAGGCTCAGGAGGCCGCAGGCAGGAAGAGCCACGATGTCGGTGCCTACACCGCCATGTCCATCGACCAGAGCGAGAAGAAGGCCCGCAACGCCGCCAAGATCGTCGCCGCCTTCATCGCCGCCGGCTCCCCGCCCCCGCTGCTGGAGCGCCACGGCCTCGACCTGGGTAACGTCGCCAAGATCAAGGAAGCCCTCGGGCGCTTTGACTTCAAGGCCGTTGGTGGCCTCGTCGGCGATGCCGAGATCGACGCCTTCACCATCGCCGGTACCCCGGACATGGTCAAGCAGAAGTGCGAGGACCTCATGGCAGCCGGTGTCACCCAGATCATCTTCGGGTCCCCGCTCGGCCCGGACATGACCAACTCGATCCGTCTGCTCGGCAAATACGTCGTCTGAAGAGGGCCGGACGGTCCTCATCATTTTTTGGGAGGGAGATCCTCCTCCCCCTTTCGGGTGTCTTTATACCCCTGTCCGTCCCATGGTGAATTTGAAGGCATGTTTTCGGTCGAGCACTATGTGGACGGCAGACTCCAGATCCGGCGGGAACACCTGACCGGCATCAGGTGCCGGATCTCTCCCGAGCGGATCAGGCGCAATATCAGCAGCGAATATCATCCGCCGGCGACGGACGAAACCTGCCCGTTCTGTCCGGGGCGAATCGAGAGAGAGACCCCCACCTTCCCGGACGGCACGAGAATCCGGTGCGGCAAAAGCCTCACCTTCCCCAACCTCTATCCCTTCGCCCCCTGCCATACGGTGACGGTGATCACGCCCGAGCACTCGACCACCACCTTCACTGCAGGCGAGATCAGGGACGCCCTGACCGGGCAGGTCCGTTCCCTCATTCCTGCCGGCGGCTATCCCTCGATCAACTGGAACCTCCTTCCCTCTGCAGGGGCGAGCATGGTCCACCCCCACCTGCAGGGGATTGCCGGTCCGGAACCGACATGGCTTACAGGGCGCTATATCGACGGCAGTCGGCGGTATCTCAGCCAGAGCGGGCGCACCTTCAGAGACGACCATGTCGATGCCGAAGCCGCATCAGACCGCCTGCTCTTCGAGGACGGCGCGATCCTCTGGGCCGCCAGTCCGGTTCCGATCGGCGAATACGAGGTGCGGGGATACCTGCCGGCAGCGTCCCTGGAGGGGGCGGTCCCCCATATTCCGGCACTCTCGCGAGGCATCGTCCGGGTGACCGAGTTTTATCATGCCCTGGGGGTGTATGCGTTTAACATGGCGATCCATTTTGACCGGCAGGGGGATGAGAATGGTTTTGGTGCCTTCTGCTCCATCATCGCCAGGATGAACCCGAACCCGGAGTCGCGCAATGACTCTGCATTCATGGAGCGCCTGCACCTTGAACCCGTGGTGCTCACCCTGCCCGAGGACCTTGGAAGGGCCTTCCGCGATCACACCGTCTGAGCGGCGGGACGGGCCCCGCAGGGGCGTCTATCCTCTCACGTTTCCCATCATCGCGCCTGCCTGACCGGTGCCGAGATTGCATGGATCCGCAAAGGCTCCTGCCCCGGGCTGATGGCCGAAAATTACGTTAAAAAAAGGAAACAGGGTATTTTTACTCGGGCTTGGAGATGAGCGCCGTCTTGGAGACGATGACGCCATCCTTCTTGTGGGGCATGCGGATCACGCCGTCGCCGGCCTTCTCGATCTCGCGGGCCTCGTCACAGAGCACAGCAGCCTGGCGCATCATCTCGTGGGCCGAGGTGACGATCGGGATGTACTTCTCCCACTCCTTCGTCATGAAGCAGCCCTTGACGTTGACGCCGGCAACCGCCGAGGCGACCTCGTAGGCGGCGCGGGCCTTGGCCAGTGCGTACGGGTTGGTGAACTCACCGTCGACGGCCTTGTCGGAGGTCATGACGACCTTCGGGAGCACGAGGTCGGCGCCCTTCTTGCCTTCCTTGACCTGGTCGACCACCTTGTCAAGCTCGAGCTGGAGCTTGCGGAAGGCGCCGGTCAGGGCGAGGACCTTGACGAGGTTGCCGTTGTAGTCCGCCATCTCGATGGGGTCGAGGAACTCACGGCGGGCACCGATCATGGAGTCGGCCTTCATGATGATGTAGCCAAAGGCGCTCTCCTTGAGGGCGGCGAAGTCGTCCTTCTTGGTGGTGATGTCGTCGGTGATGACGACGCACGGGATGCCTGCCTCGGCCAGGGCCTCGCGTGCGCCCTTCGGTCCGGGGAGGACACCGTTCGGGGAAACAACAATGCAGAAGTCAGGTCCCCATGCCTTCATGTTGGTGACGACACGGTCGATGTCTTCGGGCTGAAGCTTGGTGCCTGAGGTGGCCATGAAGGTCTGCATGTCTTCACGGTCCGCACGCTCGTCAAGGAGCAGCTCTGCCATGACACCGCTGGCAATGTTGCCCAGTTTGGCAATTCCTACTTTAACTACCATCTATACACCTCTCAAATTTGAGAACAGAGATACTATCGGCGAAATCTCATATAAAGATTGTGAAAGCGGGCCCGGGGTCAGGGGGTGTTAAATAATAGTGTTTAAGTGCCATCAGGTTAAATTACAATGGTATGAAACAGGGGCTTCTCACCGACCGGCAGAAGGAGGTCCTCAGATACCGGAAAATGGGGCTCACCCAGCAGCAGGTGGCGGACATCATCAAGACGTCCAAGGCGAATGTCTGCACCATCGAGAAGGCGGCATATGAAAATATCGAACGGGCGCGGGAGACGCTGGAGTTCCTCTACACTCTTGATTCAGAGCACCTCTGCACCATCGCGGCCGGGACCGATCTCATTGATGCGGCGTCCGATATCTTCCGCGAGGCCGAAAAGATGGGGATCAAGGTGAAGTACAACACCATCGAACTGATCAACCGGATCCATGACTCAAACCCCGAACGCTTCAGGGCTCGCTATGTCCGGGAGAATGTCGAGGTCTACATCAATAAAGAGGGTGACCTCTTCTTCGGGTGAGGTCTGGCGACGCCAGCAGATGAGAAGGTTTATATTCATTTTTGTAGAATTATTAAAGAACCGGAGACGATGGCATCCTGCTCAGCCGGACACAGTATAATGGCCATATGGTGGTAAAATGGCCATTCTGTAACCGTTTGTGCGGATGATCATGTCCGACCCCCATGCGGGGCGGACTGCGATGCCCCGGCTGCCCCCTCGGGGGGCACAACCGAGAAGGACTGTACCCAGTCCAAAGGAGCTGACAGACGCTGGATCTGATCCATGCATGGGCCTCCGTCAGTGCAGACGAGCCCGGCCGGTGATACCGCCGGCATGCAGATGGTCAGGATCTCTTCGCGAGACATGGTATTCCGGTGCACGCCGGAATGTTCTCCATATCTGGAGACCGACCCACGGTACATCGCTCCCGACACCACCGCAGCAGACGTATTTGCTGTGCGGAGAGCGGGCCCGATCGTCCCCGCCCCCTGTGGGTGCGTGGAGTGGGTTGGTCAATGGTTTCGCATGTGTTTGCTAAAATCCTGTAGCGGGAACCAGGGATTCTCGGAGAAGACCAAACGCAGAGGATTGATTGGAACATGCCGAATATACACAGACCGCGCAGGGGTTCCCTCGCGTACAGCCCGAGAAAACGGGCAAAGAGCCAGGTGCCGAAGTACCAGTCCTGGCCTGTACACAACGGCGAGCCCGTGCTGCAGGGTATTGCAGGATATAAGGTGGGGATGACGCACGTCATCATGGTCGACGACCACAAGAGCAGCCCGACCGAGGGGCGCGAGATCATGGTGCCGGTCACCATCGTCGAGGTGCCTGCCCTCCGTGTCGCTGCTGTGCGCGCCTATGCCTCAGACACCTATGGACGCCACCCGATGACCGAGGTCTGGGCCGAGAACCTCGACCCCCTCCTCGCCGGTCGGGTCACCCTTCCAAAGGAGCACGACCGCGACGCCACCCTTGCCGCAATCCGCGAGGGTGTGGCCGAGGATCGCGTCACCGACATCTTCGCCCTCGTCTACACCATGCCCGCGGCCACCACCGGTGTCCCGAAGAAGGTGCCCGAGCTGATGGAGACCAGGATCGGTGGAGGATCGATTGAGGAGCGTCTCGAGCACGCTCTCGCTCTTCTGGGCCAGGAATTCGACCCGCTCTCCCTCGTTTCTGAGGGGCAGTACATCGATGTAACCGCCATCACCAAGGGCAAGGGCACCCAGGGTCCGGTCAAGCGCTGGGGTATCATGGTCCGGAAGAGAAAACACTCCCGCGGCGGCAAGAAGCGTCATATCGGGAACCTCGGGCCGTGGAACCCCCACCATGTCAGGTGGCAGGTCCCACAGATAGGCCAGATGGGTTACCAGCAGCGGACGGAATTCAATAAGCGGATTCTCCGTGTCGGTACCGACGGCGCTGAAATCGTGCCAGAAGGCGGTTTCCTCCACTATGGTGTGGTCAGGAATCCATACATCATGATCAAGGGCTCGATACCGGGTCCGGTCAAGCGCATTGTCCGCATCCGCCCGGCCATCCGCCAGGGTGAACATGCGGTCCGGGCGCCGGCCGTGAACTTCGTCAGCCTTGAGAGCAAGCAGGGGTGATCAGGGATGAAAGCAAATGTCAGATCAATCGACGGCTCGGTTATGCGTGAAATCGACCTTCCGGCTGTCTTCGATGAACTTTATCGGCCTGACCTGATCAAGAAGGCCGTTCTCGCAATCCAGAGCACGAGACTCCAGCCCCACGGCACCCATCCGTATGCGGGCATCAGGAGTTCGGCTGTCGGCTGGGGCTCGGGCCGTGGTGCCTCCCATGTGCCGCGCCTGAAGAATGGTTCGCGCGCCGCAAAGGTCCCGCAGGCAAAGGGCGGTCGTGCGGCGCACCCGCCGGTCACTGCCAAGGTGCTCGAGAAGAAGATCAACAAGCAGGAACGGTGGGCGGCCCTGCGTTCGGCAATCGCCGCCACCGCCGTCCCCGAACTCGTGACCCTCCGCGGCCACCGCTTCGAGGGCGAGGTGCCGGTCGTTGTCGACGAGGGCTTCGAGAACCTCACGAAGACCGCTGACGTGATCGCCGCACTCGGGGCACTCGGGCTGTATGCCGACGTTGAGCGTTCCAAGGCGAGCAAGAAGGTCCGGGCCGGCCGCGGCAAGATGCGCGGTCGCCGCTACAAGCAGCGCAAGAGCGTTCTGATCGTCACCGGCGACGAACCGCTCCGTGCCGCCCGCAACCTTGCCGGTGTCGACGCTGTCAGCATTTATGACCTCGATGCAGAACTGCTGGCGCCGGGCACCCATGCCGGTCGCCTGACCGTCTGGTCTGAGAGCGCACTGAAGAGGATGGAGTGATGATGATGGTGCTCAGGCATCCGTATGTAACAGAAAAGGCGATGATGATGCTCGAGAACGAGAACAAGATCCAGGTTCTCGTCGACAAGTCAGCCTCCAAGGACGATATCAGGCGCGATATCGAGCGGGCCTTCGACCAGAAGGTCGCCTCGGTGCAGACCATGATGACGATGAAGGGCCAGAAGAAGGCAATCGTCAGCTTTGAGAATGACAGGGCTGCTGAAGAGATCCTCAGCAGACTCGGCGTAATGTAAGGTGGTGGAGATGGGACATAGAATTATCAGCCAGAACCGTGGACGGGGCGGCCCGACCTACCGGGCACCATCCCACCGCTACAAGGCCGAACTGAAACACGCCTGCAGGAACAACGAGGGTGTGAATGGCAAGATCATCGATATCGAGCACGATCCTGCACGCCACGCCCCGATTGCCCGGGTGGAGATTGCGGACGGAAAGAAGATCTACATGCTCGTGACCGAGGGCATGGGCGTTGGCGATGAGGTCGCCTGGGGCGCCGGGGCAAAGGTCCAGAACGGCAACACCCTGCCCCTCCGCGACATCCCGATCGGTGCCTATGTCTGCAACATCGAGTCAAAACCGAATGACGGCGGCAAGTTCGTTCGTTCAAGCGGTGTCCAGGCAATGCTCGTCGGCAAGAATGCCGGCCGCGTGGCCATCTCGATGCCCAGCGGCAAGCAGAAGTGGTTCAACGATATGTGCATGGCGACCATCGGCATCGTTGCCGGCGGCGGACGCGGCGAGAAGCCCTTCGTCAAGGCAGGCAACAAATATCATAAGATGAAGTCGCAGGCGCAGAAGTGGCCCAGATCGTCGGGTCTGAAGATGAACGTCATCGACCATCCGTTCGGTGGTGGCGGTCACCAGCACACCGGCAGACCCAAGACCGTTGCACGCGGCACCTCGCCGGGTCGTAAGGTCGGAAGCATTGCTGCCCGCAGAACAGGCAAATTAAAGAAGTGAGGGGATTGAATGGCAAAGAAAATGCAGAGGCGGCTACCCAGACGGCGTGAGGAGTTCACCTACCGGGGCTACAAGATCGAGGAGCTCCAGCAGATGGGGACGAGCGAACTCGTGCCCCTCATGCCCTCACGGGCGCGCCGCAAGTTTACCCGCGGACTGACGAGAGAGCACGAAAAGCTCCTCGCACAGGTGCGGGGCGGGGATGACAGCATCAGGACCCACCTGAGGGACATGGTCATCATGCCCGAGATGATTGGAAAGACGATCCAGATCCACAACGGAAAGGACTTTGTTGCAGTCGAGCTGCAGCCGGAGTCGGTCTTCCACTATCTGGGGGAGTTCGCCCTGACCAGAAGGAGAGTTTCCCACGGAACGGCCGGTATCGGTGCGACCAGGTCCTCCAAGTATGTACCCCTGAAGTGATGGCAATGGCACGAACCGGATATTCACTGCAGATCGAGGGGGACAACCTCGCCCGCGCTAAGGCGAACGAGTTGCATGTCTCCCCGAAACACTCCATTGAGATTGCCCACTTCATCAGGGGCAAGAACGCCGATGTCGCCCTTGCATACCTTGAGGATGTGGTGGCGAAGAAGAAGGCGATCCCCTTCAAGCACTTCAACAGGGACGTCGCCCACAAGCGCGGCCTCGAAGGCTGGGACGCCGGTCGCTACCCGGTCAAGGCCTCGGCCGAGTTCATCCGCCTGATCAACCAGGCAAAGAAGAACGCCGAGTATGCAGGGCTTGACACCGAGCAGCTTGTCATCGTGCACGCCTCCGCCAACCGCGGCCGGTGCATGCGCGCCATCTTCCCGCGTGCGATGGGACGGGCGACGCCGAAACGGCGCGAGACCGTGAACATCGAGCTGATCCTGAGGGAGGAGGAGTAATATGGCGATTGAGCGCAAATTTGTCAGCGAGGGAGTAACGAAGGTCAGAGTCGATGAATTCCTCACCCGTGAGCTGAAGCGCGCCGGATACGGCGGCATGGACATCGTCCGCACTCCTCTCGGGACACAGATCACGATCTTTGCCGAGAAGCCCGGTATTGTGATCGGTAAGGGCGGCAAGATCGTCCGCCAGCTCACCCAGGACCTGGCGACGAACTTCAACATCGACTCCCCGCAGGTCGAGGTGCAGCAGGTGGCCAACCCGTCCGTGAACGCCCAGATCATGGCCGAGCGTCTTGCCACCGCCCTTGAACGCGGCTGGTACTTCAGAAAGGCCGGTCAGAGCACGATGCGTCGCGTCATGGAGTCCGGCGCACTCGGGTGCGAGATTGTCCTCTCCGGCAAGCTGACCGGCGCCCGTTCGAGGGTCCAGAAGTTTGTCGAGGGCTATATCAAGCACTCCGGTGAACCCAGCGAGACGATCGTCGAAACCGGGTATGCCGTTGCGATCAAGAAACTCGGCACCATCGGTGTCCAGGTCAGGATCATTCCGGGCGACGCCAGACTCCCGGACAAGTTCGAGGTGCTCGAGCCCAAGAAGGTCGTTGCCGAGATCGTCGAGGAACCGGAGGATATCGGTGACGATGTCGACGCCGAACTCGAGGAGTTCGAGGAAGAGGTCCCTGAGGCCGCCGTGCCGGAGGAGCAGTAGATGGCGATCTTCAGGGCACACGAGGTCCGCCAGCTCTCGGACGTTGAACTCTCCGAACAGCTCGACAAAATGCGTCTCGACCTGATGCAGGCGCGGGGAAAGGTCAGCGCCGGCGGCGCCCCGGAAAACCCCGGGCACATCCGTGAGGTCCGGCGGACCATCGCCCGCATCCAGACCGAGCAGAACGCACGGAGGTCCGGCGACCAGGCATGATCACACCGCAGACCCTGATCCGGCACGAACTGATAGGATTGCCCGTCTCTGTGGTGAAGGCCCGGAACCCTGCATATTGTGGGATTTCTGGCCGGATTTTGGATGAGACTCGCAATATGCTGGTAATCCTCGCATCGACGGGGCCGAAATGGGTGGAAAAGAAGGGGACAACCTTTCTGTTCCACCTCCCCGACGGTGCTCGCGCCGAAGTGGACGGGTCTGCCCTTGTGGCACAGCCTGAAAAGCGGATCAGCATGCGCAAAAATAATAGATAGAGGATAGACAATGGCGAGAAACATTGGGTTAAACGTCCCACTGCCCGAAAGGGAGTGCAGTGACGTGAATTGTCCGTTTCACGGCACCCTGCCGGTGCACGGCCAGGTGATCACCGGCAAGGTCGTGAGCAACCGTATGAACGGTACGGTGGTCGTCGGACGGGAGTACCTTCACTTCGTGCGGAAATACAACCGTTACGAGAAGCGCTCCTCGAAGTACCACGCGCACCTTCCCCCCTGCCTCGACCTCCAGGTCGGGGACACGGTGAAGATCGCCGAATGCCGCCCGCTGTCCAAGACGACCAATTTCGTCGTCGTGGAGGTGGTCTGAGATGAAGGCAAAGCTCTCCCGGATCCCGAGGGCGGTCCACACCGGCACCAGACTGGTCTGTGCCGACAACACGGGCGCCAGGGTCGTGGAGATCGTCTCGGTCGACGGTTATCACGGTGTCCGGCGGCGTCAGCCGAAGCTCGGTATCGGTGACATGGCGACCGTATCGGTCAAGAAAGG
Organism: Methanofollis fontis; assembly: GCF_004297185.1. Classification (NCBI taxonomy): domain Archaea; kingdom Methanobacteriati; phylum Methanobacteriota; class Methanomicrobia; order Methanomicrobiales; family Methanomicrobiaceae; genus Methanofollis; species Methanofollis fontis. The sequence continues at coordinate 97,258 of NZ_PGCL01000001.1, read as the reverse complement.
CACCCCGGACATGCGGCGGAAGCTGATCAAGGCGGTCGTGATCCGGCAGCGCAAGGAGATGCGCCGGCCAAACGGTCTTCGCGTCGGCTTTGACGACAACGCTGTCGTGATCGTGGATGAGCGCGGTGAACCGAAGGGCACCGAGATCAAGGGTCCGGTCGCCCGTGAGGTCGCAGAGCGGTTCCCGAAGATCGGGTCGACCGCAACAATCATCGTCTGAGGTGTGGCTCATGGTACGAATCGCAAGCAAACAGCCGAGAAAACAGCGCAAAGCGCGCTACAATGCAGCCACACACCAGCGGAGCATGTTCCTGTCGGCGCCCCTCTCAGAGGACCTGCGCAGTGAATACAGCCGCCGCACCGTACGCGTCGTGACCGGTGATACGGTCCTGGTGCTCCGCGGCGATCACAACGGCACCGAGGGCGTCGTCGATGGCGTGAACTCCAAGAAGGGCACGCTCATCGTCCATGGCGTATCGGTCACCAAGGCCGACGGCACCGATGTGCCCCGTCCGGTGAACGCCTCCAACGTGGTGGTCACCAAATTGAACACCAAGGACCCCCGCCGTGTGGAGAAGCTGGAGGAGAGGAAGTAAATGTCACATCACCTGAAGAGACTGACGGCTCCGGTTTCCTGGCATATCGCCAAGAAAGAGGAGAAGTTCATCACAAAGACCTGCCCCGGTCCGCACGGTGCCCATGCCATGCCGATCGCCGTCTGGCTCCGCGACAAGATGGGGCTTGCCGGCAACATGAAGGAGGTAAAACGGATCCTCAACGCACGGCAGATCATCGTCAATGGCAGGCCGGTAACAAACCCGAAGATCGGGCTCGGCATCTTTGATATCATCTCGATCCCGCGGACCGACAAACACTACCGGATCCTTCTGGACAAGGTCGGACGCCTTACCACGATCGAGATCGACGCCGAGGCGGCAAAAAGCCGTCTGTGCAGGATCCGCGACAAGCGCTATGTGCGCGGCGGGAAGATCCAGCTGAACCTGATGTACGGCGCCAACATCCTTGCCGACAACACCTACAAGCCCAAGGACTCGATCGTCCTCACCCTCGGCGAGGGAGAGGAGCGTTTCAGAATTGTCGACCACTTCCCGTTTGCCGTCGGCAACATGGCGATGGTCATCGGCGGCAAGCACTCGGGCAAGGTTGGTCGTATCACCGAGATCAGGGTTGTTCCGGGCTCGGTTCCGAACCGTGTCTTCTTCGAGGACGCCGAGGGCGCCACCTTCGAGACGATCGAGGGGTATGTGTTCATGATTGGCCGGGATACTCCGGCAGTAGCAGAATGGGGGATTGAGGCCTGATGGCGAACCCGATGCAGGACGTCCACATCGACAAGATTGTTGTCCACATGGGTGTCGGCGAGAGCGGTGAGAGGCTGGTCAAGGGTGAGGACATCCTCCGGCAGATCACCGGCGGGAGCCCGGTGCGCTCGATTGCCAAGAAGACCCAGCCGGCCTTCGGTATCAGAAAAGGCGCCCCGACTGGAGCGAAAGTGACGCTCAGGGGCAAGAAAGCCGAGGCATTTGTGCAGACCGCCTTCGATATCGTCGAACGGAGGCTTGCCGACCGGGCCTTCGATCAACAGGGGAACTTCTCCTTCGGCATCGAAGAGCACACCGATTTCCCGGGCCAGTCCTACGACCCGCAGATCGGCATCTATGGCATGGACATCAATGTCGTGCTCGAGAAGAAGGGCGTCAGGATCGCCCGCAGGCGTATCGCTCCCCGGAAACTCCCGACGAAGCAGCGCGTCACCAAGGATGAGGCGATCTCCTTTGTCAGGGACAGCTACGGCATGGAGGTGCTCTGATGGCAGACAAAGATATCAAGAAAAAATTCGGACGCGGTGCCAACCAGTGCCAGATCTGTGGCCGGAAGCAGGGCCTTGTCCGCAGGTACAATATCATGTTCTGCCGGCAGTGCTTCCGCGAGTGGGCGCCGAAGATGGGCTTTAAAAAGATGAACTGAGGTGGAGCAATGGCACGACTGAATACAATTGCAGATGCGATGAGCGCCATCAAGAATGCCAGCGATGGCGGCAAGTCCTCAGTGGTCGTTGAGCCCGCAAGCAAGCTGCTTGGTTCCATGCTCGGGATCATGCAGGAAGCAGGCTATATCGGCGAATTCGAGTACGTCGAGGACGGACGGGGAGGCCGATTCGTGGTCTCTCTGACCGGTCGGATCAACCGGTGCGGTGCGATCACCCCGCGGTTCTCCACCACCCTTGAGGAGATGGAGACCTGGGAAACGAGATACCTTCCGGCAAAGGGCTTCGGCATCCTGATCCTCTCGACCTCACGGGGTGTTATATCACACGAACAGGCACGCCGCGCCGGTATCGGTGGCGAACTGCTGGGGTTCGTCTTCTGAGGTGAGAGGAATGGTTGTTGAGAGAAGAGTTGCCATCCCGGACGGAATTACGGCAAACCTCGAAGGGACGGTCCTGAAGGTGAAGGGTCCGAAGGGAGGACTCGAGCGCGACATGCGCTACCCCGGCATCACCATCACCGTCGAGGACGGTGAGTGCGTTGTCGCCACCGAGTTGGGGCGGAAGCGCGTTGTTGCCATGGTCGGCACCTATGCCTCGCATATCGCGAACATGATTGAGGGCGTCACCAAGGGCTTTGAGTACAGGATGAAGGTGGTCTACTCCCACTTCCCGATCCAGCTCAAACTGCAGTCCGGCATGCTGGAGATCAATAATTTCCTCGGGGAGAAGCAGGCGAGGCGCGCCACGATCCTGCCGGGTGTGACGGTCAAGGTCGGTAACGACGAGGTGACCGTGAGCGGCATCGACAAGGATCTGGTCGGATCGACGGCGGCAAAGATCGAGCGGGCGACGAAGGTTCGCAAGCGCGATACGCGGGTCTTCCAGGACGGAATATACATCGTAGAGAAGGCGTGATGCAGATGGCAGACGAAACAGTCCGTTTAATCCGTGTCCGGTCAGCGAAGACCGGGTGCAAATTCCAGCGCCAGTGCCTCCACGCAAAGAAGAAGCTGAAGGATACCTGGAGACGCCCCCGCGGTCTGACCAGCAAACAGCGCAGGCAGTACAAGGCGAAAGGCGCTCACCCGCAGGGAGGTTACAATGCTCCTGTGGCGGTGCGCGGCATGCATCCGTCCGGCTACTTCGAGGTACTGGTCTACACCCCCTCCGATCTCGAGGGGCTTGATGCGGCGGTCCAGGCCGTTCGCATCGGAGGAAGCGTCGGAAACAAAAAGCGCGCCGATATCCAGCAGCGGGCACTTGAGGCGGGCCTCAAGGTGCTGAACGCAAAGGATCTTGCCCCGGCAGCGGCGCCGGAGACCGAAGCGGAGGAGGCTGAGTCCGATGAGTGACCTCGCCACCCAGAAGCGCGTTGCCGCCGCCGTCATGAAGTGCGGTGTCAACCGCGTCCGCTTCGATCCCGAGCGTCTCAGTGACATCGAGAACGCGATCTCGCGCAGTGAGATCCGCGAACTTGTCGCCGACGGTGCGATCGGCGCCGCCCCGATCAAGGGCAACAGCCGCGGCCGTGCCCGTATCCGTACCGAGAAGCGGAGCTACGGTCACAAGAAGGGATATGGTCGCAGGAAAGGTCGGGCGGGTGCCCGGACGCCTTCCAAGCGGCAGTGGATCCTCAGAATCCGTGCGATTAGATCCTCGCTGCGCGAGATGCGTGAGGACGGTTCCATTGACCGCCGCACCTACCGGAAACTCTACCGGCGTGCTGCAGGTGGACAGTTCAGGAGCCGCGCCCACATGAAGGCCCATGTTGATATGACGAAAGGGAGGAATGAGTGATATGGCGACCGGAGCACGATATTTTGTTCCGTTCCGCAGGAGGAAAGAGGGCAGGACCGATTACTATGCGCGCATGAAGCTCCTGCTCTCCGGCACGCCGCGGATGGTCGTCCGCAAGACCAACCGCCAGATAATCTGTCAGCTCGTTGTACCTGGCGAACAGGGAGATGAGACTCTGATTTCGGCCTATTCTGCCGAACTGAAGGCGCTTGGCTATGAGGGTTCGACCTCGAGCACACCGGCGGCCTATCTGACAGGAATGCTGTTTGCGACGAAGGCCCTTGAGGCTGGATACGATGAGGCGGTCCTTGACATCGGGCTTGCTCGGGCGCAGAGGGGAGCACGGGTCTTTGCAGCCCTGAAGGGCGCTGTTGAGGCCGGGCTCGAGATCCCGTTCGGTGAGGAGATCCTCCCCGACGATGAGCGCACCAGCGGGGCAGTCATTGCTGAATATGCTCCTGAAAAGGCCGGAAATCTCGTTGAGAATGTTGAAAAAGTGGCACAGGCCATCATGAAGGAGCAGGAGTGACATGGCATTCGAACAGGAACCCTGGATTCCGCTGACCGGTCTTGGCCGTGCGGTTGCCGCCGGCGAGATCACGAGCATCGACGAGGTGCTCCAGAGCGGAAAACCGATCCGGGAGCCCCAGATCGTTGATGCGTTCCTCCCCGACCTCACGGACGAAGTGATTGATATCTCTATGGTCCAGAGGATGACCGACTCAGGCCGCCGTGTGAAGTTCAGGGCCGTGGTCATTGTCGGAAACCGGAACGGATACATCGGTTTCGGGCAGGGTAAGGACGCACAGGTTGGAAACGCGATCCGAAAGGCAATTGGGGATGCAAAGACCAACATCATCAAGGTTCGCCGCGGCTGCGGGAGCTGGGAATGCGGGTGCGATACCGAGCATTCCATCCCGATGCGGGTAAAGGGCAAGGCTGGTTCGGTCAGTGTCACCCTGATGCCTGCACCGCAGGGTATCGGACTTGTGACCGGTGAGATCGGCAAGAAGGTGCTGGATCTTGCAGGCGTCAAGGACGCCTGGGCGTTCTCGAGCGGGAACACCCGGACGACGATCAACTATGCCAAGGCGACCTTCTATGCGCTGAAGGCGACGAACATGATCCGGACCGGAGGAGCGGAATAATATGTTCGCAGTCGTTCAGGTTCGCGGGGTTGTGAATACCCGCCGCGATATCAAGGACACGCTGAAGATGCTCCGCCTCCACCACATCAACCACTGTGTCCTGATCCCGGACACGCCGGCATATCTCGGCATGATCCGGAAGGTCAAGGACTATGTTGCATATGGTGAGGTGGACGAGCGGATCGTGGCGACGGTCCTCGCCACGCGCGGCCGTCTGACCGGGAACATCCGGCTCACCGACGAGTATGTGCGTGAAAATTCGCAGTACTCCGGCATTGAGGAGTTTGCCTCCGCACTCTGCCGGAGCGAGGCGAGGTTCGAGGACATTCCGGGTCTCAAACCGGTCCTCCGTCTCCACCCCCCCAGAAAGGGATACAGGACGATCAAGCGCACTGTCCAGCAGGGAGGTGCGCTCGGCAACTATGGTGAGGAGATCAACGATCTCCTCTACAGGATGAGGTGAAACTGATGCCCACAAACACACGTTCCAAGTACCGCGGATCCCGGACCTGCGGCGGCGGCACCCATAAGAACCGCCGCGGTGCAGGCAACCGGGGCGGCCGCGGCAGGGCGGGTCACCGCGACCACCGGTGGTCCCACTTCCTCCTTGCTGGTCAGATCCACAACGGCAAGAATGGTTTTGTCAGCGCCCGCAAGGTGAAGGTTCCGGTGCTGGACATCGGAGAGATCGACCAGATCGCCGAGTATCTGGTCCAGGCCGGCATTGCCGAGACCGAAGAGGGTGCAATCCTCCTCGATGCCGCAGATATCGGTGTCGAGAAGGTGCTCGGCGGTGGTCAGGTCACCCATGTCCTGAAGGTGACGGCAGCCTCGTTTTCTGCGCAGGCAAAAGAGAAGATTGAGGCGGCAGGCGGTCAGGCGCTGACCATCTGATCACCTCGTTTTTTGGTGAAACCATGGGGAATCTGCTGGATAGAATGGAGCCTTTGCTTGCGGCGATGCCGTCGGTAAAGTCTCCGGAAGGCCATGTCCACTTCAAGAACAAACTGCTGTGGACCGCTGCAATTTTGCTGCTGTACTTTTTCTTGACCAATATTCCTGTGTTCGGTCTTGATCCCAGTTCTCAGGACGTGTTCCTGTACTACCGTGCACTGCTTGCCGGGGCGAACGGGTCGATCGTGCACCTGGGTATCGGACCGATCGTCACCGCGTCCATCGTTCTCCAGCTCCTCAAGGGTGCGGACCTGATCCCGATCGACACCAGTGAGGTCAGGGGACAGGTCATGTATATGGGGCTCCAGAAGCTGCTCATCGTGGTGATGATCATACTGGAAGCGGCGCCGAACCTCTTCGGCGGTTTTCTCATCCCTGATCCGACCATTGCAGCAGCGTTCTTCGGCGGGAACACCTTTACGCTCTCGTTCCTGATCTTCCTGCAGATCTGTCTGGGTGGTGTCCTCATCGTTCTGATGGACGAGGTCGTCACCAAGTGGGGTCTTGGCTCCGGTGTCGGACTCTTCATCATCGCAGGCATCTCGCAGAGTCTGGTGAACGGATTCCTGAACTGGACGGCGGTCTCCGATCCCTATCCGGTGGGTTTCTTCCCGCGCCTCTTCGCCATCGGCGTCTCGGGCGGCAACTATCTGCAGTACTTCGGGACCGATCTGCTCGCCTTCGTGACGACGATCGCCATATTCCTGATCGTCGTCTATGTGGAGTCGACGCGTATCGAGATCCCGCTCGCCCATGCCCGCGTGCGCGGTGCGCGGGCGAGGTTCCCTGTGAAACTGATCTATGCAAGTGTCCTGCCGATGATCCTGGTCCGTGTGCTCCAGGCAAATATCCAGATGATCGGCATGTTCCTCTCGAATACCGGCATCACCATCTTCGGCAGGTTCGACGGGCAGACCCCGGTGGACGGTCTGATGTGGTATCTCGCACCGGTGAACGGGCCCACCGACTGGATGTGGTGGGTGCAGGACCTTGGCCACGCCCCCTGGGAGATCATTCTCCGCCTCGGCATCGACATGTTCTTCATGATCGTCGGCGGCGCCATCTTTGCCCTGTTCTGGATCAAGACCGCCGGTCTCGACTCGAAGGACGTCGCCCGGCAGATCCAGCTCTCCGGCATGCAGATCCCCGGTTACCGCCGGAACACCCAGGTGCTGATTAAATACCTCGACCGCTATATCCCGAGGGTAACCGTTATCGGTGGTGTCCTGATCGGGCTGTTGAGCGTATTTGCAAACCTCTTTGGTGTCATAGGTGCAGTGAGTGGTACAGGACTGCTGCTGACGGTCAGTATCACCTATCGTCTCTATGAAGAAGTGGCCAGTGAGCAGATCATGGAGATGTATCCGTTCATGCGACAGTTCTTTGGGAGAGAGTAGATGTCAGGTAAGAGAGTGGTGATCACCGGTGTTCCCGGCGTTGGGAAGACCACGGTCATCGAAGAATCCATGAAGCGGTGTGCAGAGGAGAATGTCCTCTACACCGCCGTCAATTTCGGCTCATTTATGTTCGAGACGGCAAAGGCCGAGGGTTTTGTCCAGGACCGCGATGAGATGCGCAACCTTGGCCGCGACGTCCAGAAGAACCTCCAGCGCCTTGCCGGCGAGCGGATCGGTGCGATGGAGGGCAATATTATCGTCGATACCCATGCCTCGGTGAAGACGCCGGCAGGATACCTCCCCGGTCTGCCTGAATGGGTGCTCACTGCAATCAAGCCGGACACCGTCGTGCTCGTCGAAACCGACGAGGACCAGATCCTGATGCGCCGGATGGGCGATGAAACCCGGCGGCGCGATGCGGAGGGCGGCCGCGGCATCGCCGACCATCAGGGGATCAACCGCGCCTTTGCAGCATCATATGCGATGATGACCGGGTGCACCGTCCAGATCGTCCGCAATGAGAACTTCCTCCTCGAACACGCCGTCGAGGCGATGGTCCAGGTCCTGAGGTGAGCATGGCGCTGAAGGATCATGGCGGCACGATTGCGATTGTCATCACGATGCTGATGATGTTCTCATATGGCATTCCGTTTGTGCGTGATGGCGTCGGTGGGGCGATGGACGTGATCTTCGGTCCGCTGGTGGATGACCTGGGCATTCCGATCTTTGTGCTGATTATGATCCTTTCCGCGATCACCGGTCTGTACTCCTCGCTGATCCAGAAATATACCATCGACTATGAGAAGATGCAGCGGGTGCAGGCGCGGATGAAGGAGTTCCAGGCAGAGTTCAGGGAAGCCCAGCTCGGCGGCGACGAGAAGAAACTGAAGAAACTGGAGACGAAGCGGGACCGCATGATGCAGGAGCAGATGGAGCTCTCCAAGCAGCAGTTCCAGCCGATGGCCTATATCCTGCTGGTGTCGGTGCCCATCTTCTTCTGGCTCCTCTACCGTCTCCCGGGTGTCACCCAGACAATGACGATGCCGTTTGCCGGGATGATGACCTTCCAGGAGACGGTGCTGCTCTTCTTCCCGCTCTGGATCCTCTGGTATATGATCTGTTCCCTGACAATCAGTCAGGTGATCCGGAAGTCGCTGAATATCGGGGGGCTGTAGGGTGCGGATCACCATCAGCGGACCCCCGGGCAGCGGCACCACCTCGCTTGCGCGGTATCTGGCCACCCGTCATGGCTACAGGACAATTTCGGCCGGAGAGTTCTTCCGTGCGCTTGCAGCAGAGCGTTCGATGTCCCTTGGCGATTTCGGGCGGCTTGCAGAATCCGATCCCTCGGTCGATAAACTCATCGATGCCCGGCAGAAGGAGACGGCGGAGTCCTCGGATGATATCATCGCCGAGGGGCGTCTCTCCGGGTGGATGGTGGAGAACGCCGATATCAGGATCTGGCTCGCCGCCTCGATCGAGTGTCGGACAGGGCGCATCTCAAGCCGTGATGGTGAGGACGAGGCAGCAGCACGTCTCCATACCGAGGAGCGGCAGGCCTGCGAACGGGCACGCTATCGGACCTATTATGGGATCGACATCGATGACCTCTCGGTCTATGATCTGGTGCTCAGTTCCGAGCGGTGGGATGTCGATGCCCTCGGGGCGATCGTGGATGCGGCGATTGCCGTTTCCCGGCGCTGAATATTTTTTTGTTCTCTTGATTGTCTCGCATGGTATAACACCGGGTACCGCGCCCGATCGATTCTGTATGGGAAATCATTTCAGAAGAGTGAAAGGGTGGTGGGACCGGCGGGGCACCGGTCCGGATGATGGGAGTTTCTTTTAGAGTAGAATTGATTGACCCGTGTTACGGTATGTATGCCAACACATTTCAGCGGGCAAGACCGCCAGCGCTGTATCTGATCTGCTCCCTGATCAGGGGGTGGATCATGGGGGCGTTGATGAGTTCCCTGAGTGCCGTTGCCGCCTCGCTGTTGCCTGAGCGTGCCTTGTCGACCAGGATCTCAATCGCATCGCGCTGAATTTCGTTGATCATTGGTTCGTTGGCGTCCTTTACTGAGAGATAGAGGTGAAGTACAGTCTCATCTTCAAAGTAATGCGTGGTATCACCCGGGATCAATGTCAACGCAAATGCACTTATTATTTTCTATTGTTAATGCTTATGGGTTGACTCATTGGGGCATTGAGGAGGTATTATGCCTCTGACGTCCAACCTATACACTCATCTCCCGGTGTTCGGTGCCGGTTTCAGGTGGGTCATGGAATATTTCGGTGTTTTCAATCAGGTGCTGACGCTGTTTCTTCTTGTCTGCGCCGGGTATGCGGCCCGCCGCTCTGGCGTGATCGACGATGCGATGACGACCGGCACCTGTCGTTTTCTGGTCAACTGCGCCCTTCCGGCCCTGATCATCTCCTCAATGATGGTCCCCTTCAGCGCCGATCTCCTCTCTGCCTGCGGGGGGATGCTCGTCATCACCGGCATCTTTTATGGGGTCTCGCTCGTGATCGCCCTGCTCCTGCCGCTGCTGATCCGGGCACCCCTGGCAGAGCAGGGCACCTACGCCTTCCTGCTGCTCTTCTCCAATACCGGTTTCATGGGTTTTCCGGTGGTGCAGACGATCTTCGGGGATGAAGGCCTCTTCTATGCGGCGATCTTCAATCTGCCCTTCAACCTGCTGGTGTTCTCGGTCGGGATCATCCTGCTCACGCGCCACCGCGGCGGTGATGAGGGTCGGTTCGATCCGGTCATCCTGCTCAATCCCGGCATTATCGCCGTCCTGATCGGGTTCCTGATCTTCGTCATACCGATCTCCCTGCCGGTGGCCGTGAGCGGTGCGGTCACGGCGCTGGGATCGGTGACGACCCCCCTCTCGATGATTGTCATCGGGGCAATGCTGGCACGGATCGAACCCTCGGAGATCTTTGCCGGGTGGCGGGTATATGTGGTGAGCGGGGCCCGCCTTCTGCTCCTCCCGCTCGTTGTCTGGGCGGTCCTGTCACCGTTTATCCATGACCCCTACCTGCTCGGCATCCCGGTGGTCATGGCGGCGATGCCTGCCGCGGCCAATGCGGCAATCCTTGCCGAGGAGTACCGGGCCGATACGCAGCTGGCGTCGCAGGGAGTGTTCATCTCAACGCTCTTCTGCACCCTGACGATCCCCTTTGTCGCCGTCCTGCTCGTCTGAAGGGATGATGGCACAGACCCTGCCCACTCGCCCGTCACGCAGTCTCACCTTGATGCCGTGGGGGTGGTGTGCAGACCTGGTGAGGATGGTGGCGACGACCCCCCGGGTCCTTTTTCCGGAGCGCTGATCGGCCTTCAACACAATGTCCACCGTCATGCCGGGTGAGATTTCGCGTCTCCACTGTCCGTTCATCCCGATCTCTCTGTCGGCCGCGGGGATGAAGATGCGGATCGGTCCGGCGTTCATTGAAAAATGCTTTTAATGTTGCCTGTGGAATAGGTATTGAGAGTGAAATCACAATGGGTGCGTGTAAGGAAGGTTTTTACAATTCGGTTGAGCGCGACCTGAAGAAGGCGTACCGGGCCGATGAAGGATGGATCCTGGAACAGCAGCCGTCCCTCGATGGTGCAGAACCCGATTATGTCCTGGTCCGCAGGCTCCCCGGCAAAAAAGAATGCATTCTGGTGAATGTCAGGATCGCAGCAGAAATCTCGGACGCCGAGATTGATCTCATGAATTCCTGGGCCAATGCCCTTTCCTCCAAGAAAATGGCAGTGAAAAAGGCGCTGCTGGTCGTCCCGCAGGACGTTGTTGCCCCCGCAGACCTGAAGGGCGTGGAGCTCTTCTATCTCAGGTCCTATGCGGTGAAGGCCAGCGAGGTTATCTGGACCCGGAGCAGCCTGCGCGCAGAGGACGGTAAGCCCATCCTGGCGTAAATCTGAATCCAATCTCTTATTTTTGTGGCTTAAAAAAAGGAAACGATGGTGTCTGTGCCAGAAATTGGGCCGGGAGGAGGTCCACGATGGGGTGCCCCGCGCCTCCGGCTGTTCATGGTGTTGTCGCCGCCGATATTAAATCTGTCTATTTAACATTTTCCCGCAGGTAATGTCATCTACCTCCGGTCAACCAGCCGTTTCGGGCGGCCCCGGATGCTGGCGAGTTCGAGTCCGCCGGGGGGGGTGAAGTTGAAGATGATGGCGATCTGTCCGTCCTCGTAGATCTCCTGCAGGTCGCTTCTTTCGGAGAAAAGGGCGTTGAGGAAAGAATTTTTAATGGATGTTCGGTCGATCCCCGACGGATCGGTGCATTCCATGCTGACGCGCACCGTCGTCTCGTTCTCGTCGCCATAGATGAATGCCTCGTACTCGCCGGTGATGCTCTTCATGTGTTCGGGCTGGAAGACGGCGCCCTCGATCTCCATGCGGTTGAGGCTGCAGCCATGGAGGAGGACGCTCTCGGCCTCGCGCCAGGGGGGATGGATCTTCATATGCGTTCGTCCGCAGGCACAGGTGCCGCGGTCCACCACCCGGCTCCAGTCCTCGGTGTCGTAGTTGATGAGAAGGGTGCCTGTTTTTCCGCCCGGCGGGATGAGCGTGGTCAGCACCAGCCGACCGTCCTCGCCGTCCCGCACGAACCGCCCCAGGGAGGGGTCGTAGAGATCGACGTGGACGAGGTCTTCAGGGCAATGAAGTCCGGTTTTTACCCTGCACTCCCCGCACATCGTACCTTCGGTGGAGCCGTAGGTGTTGTAGACCGGGCACCCCCAGACCTCCTCCAGGTAGGCGCGCGCCTCCTCGGCAAAGCTCTCCCCGCCGATGACAAGGCGGCGCACGCCCGAATCTCTGGGTGCGATCCCCCCGGCATCGAGGCGCCGGGCCAGCCTGAGGAGCTTGAACACGCTGCCGACGATCGCCGTCGGGCGGTAGGAGGTGATCACCCTGACCGGGAAGGTGCACTTCCCTTCCGGGATGACCGAGAGGCCCATGTCATGCGCGGCAAGCGTCATGGTGTTCGCCCCGACGTTCATGCCGTAGGAGGCGCAGACGACGAGACGGTCGCCGGCCGTCAGCCCCTCCATGGTGAAGGCCCGGGCGTACTTCTCTGCGTAGCGGGTCCAGTCGTCCCAGGTGAGAAAGAAGGATTTCGGCACCCCGGAGGTGCCGCTTGTCTCGTGGATGGTGTAGACGTCCGCCCAGTCCGCCGAGCGGAAGGCGAACTCGTCCATGAGCGGGGGCTGGTTGTCCCTGATCGTCTGACCCGAGACGATCGGGAGTTCGAGGAGGTCCTCGTGGCAGGTGACGGATAAGGGGTCGATGGCGTGGGCGGCAAACCACTTCCTGTAGAATGGGGAATGCTCGGCGGCGTAGCGGACCGTGGAGCGCACCCGTTCATCCACGAGGGCGTCGAGGTCTGAGCGATCCATCGTCTCGATCTCCGCCTTCCAGTAGGTGTCCTCTCCCATATGTTGTCTGGAGGACGGCGGGGGTGATAGAGGTTGTGCGGGGGATTGACGGATCATAGGGGGGTGGGGGCCTGTGCCGCTCCGCGCACCGGTGTCCGTCGAGCGTCCTGTCCTTCCGTGCATGCACGTCCCACACCTCCCCGGCATCGATCCCCTTCGCCTCCATCAGCCCCGAGATCACCGCATCGGCAAACACCCCTGCGGTGGTCTCGAAGAGGGTGCCCCCCTCCTCCACACACTGCCGCCCATACAGGCATGCCGGTGATCCCGGGGTCCGGTCCTGCACCGCCATTCTCATGGCGGAGCCTCCATCGTCGGAAGGGATAAAAAAATATGGTTTAAAAGGGGTGTTCAGTTCCGTTCCCTGAAATAGGCGCGGATACGCTCTCCGACATTTTCTCTCAGGTTCTCGTAGAAGATCGCATAGTCGTACATATGATAGACCCCCTCCGGGAAGGTGACACTCGTCGCCGGCAACTCTTCGGGATGGGAGATGTCCGTGATCACCAGGGCGTTGTCCACCACCTGTGCCGCCGCAAAGTTCCGGTATCTCACGGGTTTTGCTGGATCCTCGTGCCTGAAGAATGCCGCCTCGATATTTGCCGATGCGGGTGCGAATGCGGTGTCGGTCCTCCAGGTCAGGGGGTTCACCACCACCGATCCCTGTCGCACGGTCGGCGCCTCCCGCTCCTTGCCCTCTGCGTCCGAGATGGTGTTGTAGGTGATAAAGCACCCCGTCTCGCCCGCACTCCGGGCGATCCGCATGAGCGGGTTTGTGTCCAGGTCGGATCCGGTGATGGAGTAGCCGATGACATATGCCGCCACGAGTTGTTCGAGCGATGCCGGATCGCCGGTCAGGAGTTCTCCGGCCTTCGAGAGTTCGACGACCCTGACCGACCCCTGACTGTGGGCGGCCAGGATGATCGGTCGCTCCCCGCGGTTGAAGTGCTCCAGAAAATATCTGAAGGCGGCGATGAGGTCCCCCTGCCCCAGGTCGAAGATCGGCGCCGCATCGGTCAGCATCAGGGGGTTGATCTTCACGTTGTTCTGCCGGTAATAGGGGGCGTAGATGTTCGCCTGTCCGTCGAATATGCTCGCCTGCTCCACCAGGGTCCAGGACGCCTTTTCTCGCAGGACGGGATCGGCGGTATCCATCAGATAGGTTGAGGTATCGGAAAGAACGGTGGGATAGACCCAGAACACGTCCACGGGCTGTTGTTCCGTGCTGAAGTGCGCGGGCAGGCTGATCCAGGTCTTCGGGTCGGCGTAGTCGGGCGCCGCCGGCACGTCCCTCTCCGGGATGAAGGGGGGAAGGGTGACCGGCACCCCGAGCTCCCGTCCCCGCAGGTCTTCAAGCGTTGGTGTCTCCGTCATCTGACCCCTCATGCCGTGGTGTTCAGGTATGCATCGATCCTGTCGCCGACATTCTCTTCCAGGTTCCGATACCAGAAGGCGTAGTCGTAGCGGTGGTAGACGCCCTCTGTATACGGACCGATATCCAGGTCTTCGCCCTCTGGTATCGTCGTTTGAAGCGCTCCCGTTTTGGCGTTGATCCGGGCGTCCGAGTAGTGTTCGACCTCGCGTATGAACTCGCCGGTGGTGTCGTTGTAGAAGCGTGCACCCAGGTTCATTGAGGCGGGGGCGTATTCGTCATCGGTGCGCCAGGTGAGCGGGTTGATGCAGTGTGCGCCCTCCATCAGCATGGGACCGCCTTCAGAGGTCGGAGACTGCGTGTTGTAGGTGATCACGACGCCTGTATCGTTTGCGCCCATTGCCGCCGTCAGTCCCGCCTTTTCAAGGTCGGCGTCTGTGACGGTGTATCCAATCAGGTAGGCGGCAACCAGGCGGGTGCGGAGGTCCTCGTCGTCCCCGAAACGGTTTTTGATCAGTTCGATCAATGCCATCGTCCCCTGACTGTGGCCCGCGATAATGAACGGACGTCCCTGGTTGAGGTTGGTGATGTAATAGTCAAAGGCCCGCTCCACGTCGGCGGCGCCCCGCTTGAACTCCTCGGTATCGGTCGCAAGTTCGTCGGGTCCCATCGTCACCTGCGTCGACATCTGCCGGTAGTACGGGGCGAAGACGTTGGCATGCGATTCGTAGACGCTTGCCTGTGCCGTGAAAATCCCCTGTGCCAGCGCCCGCTCTTCTGTGCTTTCGATGTCCATGAAGCCGCTTGAATTGCTGCTGACCGTCGGGTAGACGTAAAATACGTCCACTTCATTGTCTATTGAAGGCAATGAGAGCCAGTTCCCGGTGTCTGCATAATCCGGTTCCTGGGGGGTATCTGCACCTTCCGGTGGAATGGTATCTCCATCCTGAGGTGAGGAATCCCCGTTCGTACAGCCGCATGTGAGAATGAAACATATGCCCAGAATGGCACACAGGTAGATCAGAGAGTGATTGTTCCGTATCATCGCAGATCCTCCACGTATATTTGATGTACACGCTGCAAATGTCTATTCGCAGCCTGAACTGCCGTGCGGGCGACTGAATCGCGCCTGGAAAAGGCTCTATAAGGGCCTTAATCGGCAGTGGTGTACTGTGATGTCCCTCAATAGAAAAAATATTCGATTTTTCTCTGTTTTTAGGATTTATGCTGCTGTTTGGGGCGCTTTTGGGGGGGGAGTCCGGCGGACAGCAACCCTTATCTCCCTGCACACACCGATGGTGCGAAAACACAGGAATGTGGGGAGAGGTTCATGCAGAAGGAGAAGATCATCGGGATAGACCTGGGCACCTCGAACAGTCAGGCGGCGGTGATGATCGGCGGGAAACCGACGATCATCCCCTCGGCAGAGGGATCGACCTATGCGGGCAAGATGTTCCCGTCGGTTGTCGCCTTCACGAAAGAAGGAGGGATGCTCGTCGGCGAACCGGCACGAAGACAGGCGCTCACCAACCCTGACGGGACGGTGATGGCGGCGAAGCGGCGGATGGGCACGGACCACCGCTACCGCATCTTCGGGAAGGACTACACCCCCCAGCAGATCTCCGCCTTCCTCCTCCAGAAGATCCGGAGGGACGCCGAGGCCTATCTCGGCGAAACGGTGACAAAGGCGGTGATCACCGTCCCCGCCTACTTCAACGACAATCAGCGTACGGCCACAAAGGACGCCGGCACGATCGCCGGGCTTGAGGTGGTGCGCCTCATCAACGAACCCACCGCCGCCTCGATGGCCTATGGGCTGGACCGGGGCGGGGAGCAGAAGATCATGGTCTTCGACTTCGGCGGCGGGACGCTGGACGTCACCGTCATGGAGTTCGGAGAGGGGACCTTCCGCGTCATCTCGACCGCCGGCGACACCCATCTCGGCGGCACCGATATGGATGCGGCGCTCGTCGACTGGATCGCGGAGGATTTCAGGAAGCAGGAGGGGATTGACCTGCAAAAGGACACCCGGGCGATTGGACGCCTGCGAGAAGCGGCCGAACAGGCGAAGATCGAACTCTCGACGGCGCTGGAGACCGAGATCACCCTCCCCTACATCACCGGCACGGCGAGCGGTCCAAAGCACCTCTCCATGAAACTCTCCAGGGCGAAACTCGAACAGATCGTCGCCCCGGTCATCGACCGTTGCGCCGCACCCCTTGATCAGGCGCTTTCAGACGCAAAAATCGCGAAGGACGGGATCGACAGGGTGATCCTGGTCGGCGGCCCCACCCGTATGCCGTGCGTCCAACGCTTCATCGAGGAGCATACCGGCAAAAAACCAGAACGGAGCGTCGATCCCATGGAGTGCGTCGCCATCGGTGCGGCGATCCAGGGGGCGATCCTGGCGGGCGAGATCACCGACATGGTCCTCCTGGACGTCACCCCCCTCACCCTGGGCATCGAGACCCTTGGCCATGTCACGACCGCCCTGATCCCGCGCAACACCACCATCCCCACGCGGGCCAGTCAGGTCTTCACCACCGCCGCCGATCTCCAGACCTCGGTGACGATCAACGTCCTCCAGGGAGAGCGCCCGATGGCGCCCGACAACACCAGCCTTGGTCAGTTCAATCTGGTCGGTCTCCCGCCGGCGCCGCGGGGCGTGCCGCAGATCGAGGTCGCCTTCGATATCGATGCCTCGGGGATCCTGAACGTCTCGGCACGCGACCTCGCCACCGAAAAGGAGCAGCGGATGACCATCACCGCCTCCACAAAACTCCCGGACGCCGAGGTGGAGCGGATGATCCGGGAGGCGCAGACCTTCGAGGAGAAGGACAGAAAACGAAAGGAGGAGGCTGAAGTGCGCAATGATGCCGATTCCCTCATCTACACCACGGAAAAGACCCTCGCCGACCTGGGCGAGAAGATGGGGGGTGCGCAGAAGGACGCCCTCGATGCCGCTCTCGCCTCCCTGAAAGAGGCCGTGGCTGGCACCGATCTCCCTGCGATACGCTCGGCCACCGACCGCCTCAGGAAGGTGCTTGGCGAGGCCGGGGCGTCGATCTATGGGGGAACGGCCCAGCGCCCTGGAGGGCCGCAACAGGGGGAGGAGTATGTGGATGCAGAATACCGGGTGAAGGAGGACTGACCCCTCCAGACCTCTTCTGCGGTGCATCCGCATGTTTTTGGTGCGCGGCGCAAGAGAAGTAATGATTGAAGAGGTGCGTGAGATGAGGGTGAAGATCTGCGGGCTGACCTCCCCTGAGGATGCGGCGTTTGCAGCCAGGGCGGGGGCGGACGCCGTCGGTGTGGTGATGTATTCGGATTCGCCCCGTTCGATTGACGAACGGCGGGCGCGGGAGATATTTGCTGCCGTCGGCCCCTTCACGGCCACGGTGGTCGTCACCCACACCACCTCGGCGGCAGACCTGGCGGCCATCATCGCCCTCCGTCCGACGGCGGTGCAGATCTTTTATCCTCATCAGGTGGATGAGGATGCGCCGGTGCGCGTGATCCGGGCCGTGGGAGGGGGACGGATGCCGCCCTTCCCCGGAAAAACGGATGCATACATTGTGGACGAGAGTATGGGGCGAGGGAGGGCCTTTGACCCCATCGTCGCCCGGCGGTTTCTGGAACGCTGCCCCCTGCCGGTGGTCCTTGCCGGCGGTCTCACGCCCGGGAACGTGGGGTCGGCGGTGTCGCTGCATCCCTATGCGGTCGATGTGTGTTCTGGTGTGGAGGTCTCCCCCGGCGTCAAGGACCGGGCGAAGGTCCTCGCCTTCATCCGTGCGGCGAAGGCTGATCCGGTGCAAACCGGCAGACCTGCCTGAACCCATACCCCTCCTTTTTGAAGGCGGCGTTCAGGAGTTCGGCCCGTTCGGGGTGGACCCGGATCACGTTCAGGTCGATATCGAGATCTCCTGCTGTGATCCCCCGCACCCTGAGTGCCTCCTCGTGTCCCGGTTCGCCGGGCCTGAGGATCCGGGCCGTTCCGGTGACCTGCAGACCGCTGACATCCTCCCTGCCGGTGTGGTCGTCATAGACGGCCAGGCCCACAACCGGGTTGCAGAGGAGGTGGACGAACTTCTCGCCCCCTTCGCTGAAAATGGTGCTCTCGTCATCGGCGAAGAGGTAATCGACCGGCGTCGCCCGCACCCGGTTGTTATGGGCGGTGCAGATCACGCAGGTGCGGTGCGTCGCCAGATAGGTCCGGACCCGTTCCCTGATCTCCCCCTCTCCCATCTGCCCCTCCCTTTCGCCCCGCTCCCTGAGGGCCAGGGCAAAGGCGGTGACCGCATTCATGTCGATGAGGTCGCGGTCGGAGAGGTCCCATCCGGTCTTTCTGGCATACAGGGAGAGGGCGGTGCGGTCGTCGCGGCTGAGGCGGTCCACCCGGAGGCGTCCGCCGAATGCCACGAGAGGCGCCTCCGGGTCGACCAGTTCCCGAACCTCCTTCAGGTAGTCCCGCCCACGTGCCGGGTTTAAGGCGGTGCAGAAGAAGGCGACCGGTTTGTGCGTCAGCCAACCGGCATTGGCCCTGACAAACTCCCGGATGAGGGGGGAGAGATCGCCGTTGTAGATCGGGGTGCCGATCACAAAGCGGTCGAATTCCCGCATCGCCGCCGTGAATTCCGTTGTCCGGACGGTGCGTGCGGGGCCGAGGACCATCGCAATCGCCCCGGCGACCTCCTCCGTCGAACCGTAGGTGCTCTCATAGATGACGCATGTCCGTTCCATGGGCCCCCCTCTTCCCTCCGGTTTCATAATACTATGTGAGGGGGGAGGGGGATCTGGCCACTGGGATTACAATATAAAAATGAGGTTGTCCTGACCGGGTCAGCGGCCGCCCACACCGCCGCCGCCAAACCCGCCGCCTCCACCGAATCCTCCTCCGCCGCCGAATCCACCGCTCCCTCCGCCCGACGAGGGTGGGGAGAAGGCGATGATCGGTACGAAGGCGAGGTGCATGCGGGAGTACATCGGCATCCCGACCGCGGCCATCGGGACGTTGAGGGATTTCATCGCCGCCTCCACCTGTTCGCCGACGCCGAGCGCCGTGCCATAGACAAGCCATTCACCCCACATCGAGAGATCCGACGGGGTGTATTTACTGATCATCGCCATGTCGGAGAGGAAATGCCCGAAGGCGTCCCACTCCAGTTTTTCACGGTAGTGGTCGCCCCGCCAGTGCCCGAAGAGGGTGGAGGGGAAGAGGAGTGCGATGATCACCTCGGCCACGGAGGCCAGAGAGAGCACGATCGCCGGGAAGGCGATGGAAGCGGTCGCCGGGGCGATGACCGCCACCAGTATGGAGAGCCCGAGGAGGATCGCACCCGGGAAGAGGAGGAGTGCGATGGTCGTCCGCCCGTCGGTGGCGTACTCGGCTGAAAGCCGGAGATCCGCCTGGGTGAAGAGGGCCTTCATGCTCCCCTGGATGCTGAGCGCCCGCCTCTCCGCTGCCCCGCCATGCCGCCCCTCTGCGGCAAGACGCTCCAGCGTCGAGGTGTCGAACGTCCCGCCCTCCGCCATCCCGCCCAGGGTGTTGAGCACCCGCTGCTCATAGGGATCGGCGGCGCTCTGCCGGTTCACGGCGATCAGCACCCCCTTACCATCCGCCTTTTCGGTGACGGTGAGGGCGCCCTGCCGGTGGAGGTCGAGCACCGTTGCATAGAAGCCGTTCTCATCGAAATCGATCACATCGCCGTTGAAGAGGAGGTTCACCTGCCAGGGCTTCTTCGAGGGATCCGGGGTGGTGCTGAGGTATTCGGGCACGGTAAACCCTTTTTCAACGCCCCATCGCCGGTAGACGGCAAAGAGCACAAATGGCATGGCGAGGGCGAGGAGGGCGGCGAGGGCATGGAGGAGGGATGCCGCCGTATAGGGCAGGGTATACCAGAAGGCCCCGGCCGCGGTCCGGCCGCGCACGTCCTCAACCGGAGACGGGAAACCGGGGATGCTCTCCCATGCGCCGGCCGGGAGGAGGAGTTCGACGGCAACCGTATCGTCAGCCGCCGCCGCCCCGCTCAGGCGAACGGTCCCTCCCTCCCGTTCGACCGAGAGGTCAGGCGGATAGGCATAGACCTCTTCGATCGCCCCCCAGTCAGGGAGGGTGATCGAGAGGGAGCGGTAGGGGATATGCTCCCTGACGAGTTTGAGGTTGATGTGGGTGGCGGTTTCGTCGTACTCTACCGGTGGTGCGACCTCGAAGCGGTAATCGACGGAATAGGTGCCGGCATCGAAATAGGCGGGGTTGTAGATGCCCACCTCGCTGGCAAACGCCCGGTCCATGATAAACGATCGTTCTGCCTCTGTTGCGTCGCCTGAGACCGAAATACCTCCTGTGCTGTCCTTTGCATACCCGATCATTCCCGGCGGCGCCGTCATATCCAGGTAACGGATATGTGGATAGGAGACCGACGTGAAGGTGAGGGGGTCGTCGAAGTAGCGGAAGAGCATCCGGTATTCGCCCGGTGTCTTCACCTCATAGACATAGTGTTCGAGCAGGGTGCCGTTCTCGTACCAGACCGCCTCATACGTATCGACGACAAGGTCGCCCTCGAAGAGGGTGGGGAGGGCGAAGGTCGCCAGAATGGCGATCAGCCCGAAAAACAGGGTGACGGCTATGACCGTAGCGATCTGCCGGTTTTCACTCACTGCATCACACCTCAGAACTCGATCTTCGGCGCCCGCTGGATCTCTTCCTCAAACTCCAGATAGTCGAGTTTCTGCATGTGGATCAGGGATGCGACGATGTTTGAGGGGATGGTCTCGGTCATGGTGTTCAGCTGCTGGGCGATGTTGTTGTAGGTGTAGCGCTGGCGGGCGATCTCGTCCTCGATACTCTTGATCGAAGACATCAGGTCCGAGACCGTGGCCTGCGTCTTGAGGTCGGGGTAGGCCTCGGCCACCGCCAGCAACCTGCCGAAGATGGAGCGGGACTGCCGTTCGACCTCGTTCAGGTCGCCCGGGCCTGCTTTTGCGACGTTCGCACGCATCTCGGTGACCTGTGTCAGGGTCTCCTTCTCAAAGGCGGCATAGCTCCGCACCGCACCCAGGAGCTGCTCGATCTGGTCGAGACGTTTCTTCATTGCGACCCGGATCTGCCCGATGGTGGCCTCGGCAGAATTTTTCAGGCTCATGAAGCGGTTATATATGGAAACGATCCAGCCGATCAGCGCCAGCACCACGATAACGATGACGGCAATCAACACGAGTGTCAGGATATCCATGAATGCACCACGTTGGAATCATCGTGGAAAAATATCAAGATAGTGATCACTCCGAATATATGATCATCGTTTTATATTTTTATGGTGTATTGCGTGCAGTATATGCATAACGCTGTCTCAATCGTAGGATGCCCATCATATGGGGTGGATGACGTCTCTCTTTCTATTGGGGCGTCTTTACATCCGATTGGCGGTATCGGGGCAGTGGTGAAACCTGGAATGCGGACAATCGTCATCCCTGATCTCACCGGCACCCATTCCCGGGTGGTGCGGGCGGTTGTGGAGGCGGTGGAGGGTGCCGGGGGTGCGCCGGTGATTGGATATTCGCCGGACGGCGGCGCTGGAACCCTTCGGCGCCTGCTCGCAAAAACCGGAATTCAGGATGTGATCGATGAGTGCGGGTGTGAATCTGTCTGTCTGGACGATGACACGGAGATGATCCCGGCGCCGGGCGCCCTCACCTTCCGGCGGTTGATGGTGGCACGAGAAGTGCTCGACGCAGATGCGGTGATCTGCCTCCCGACACTGAAGTCCACCTGTCTCAACGGGTATTCAGGTGCGGTCTCCTTCCTCTGCCATTACATGCCGCGTGCGGCGCGGATCGCCTATCGCCGTCATGTCTGCAGCGATCCTGCCCTGTATGCCGACCTCCTTCTGGACGTCCATGCGACCGTCCCCCCGTCCCTGTCGATCATGGAGGGCATCGCCGGGATCCGGGGTCCAGACGGTCCCGGTTTCATCATGGCCTCAACGAGTTCCACCGTGCTGGACTATACCGCCGCGGCGGCGGTTGGATTGGATCCCCTCTCCGTCCCCACCATCGGCCGCGCCTACGGGCGGGGAGAGGGTCCGGGGAGTCTCTCGGAGATACGGGTGTTCGGGACGCCTCCACCCGGATTTTCTCCGGGTGATGGTGTGGTGCACCCGGCAGGGAGGGAAAAGGGCCCCTCTCTTGCAGTCCGCCTTGCCGACCGGACGCTCGCCGCCCGTCCGCTGATTGATGCGGAGCGGTGCACCGGATGCGGGGTGTGTGCAGATCTCTGCCCGACCGGTGCAATCCGTATGAAGGCTTCAGCCCTTCCCCGCATCCGGGTGGCGGAGTGCATCCGGTGCCTCAGGTGTCAGGAGCGCTGCCCGGCAGATGCAGTGGTGGTCGGGCTCCCGCTGTTGGCACGCCTGTTCAGGTGATATTATCGCCGTTTGAGGGCCAGCAGCACCGCGCCGCCGAGTGCGGCAACGATGAGTGCGGGTGAGGGTGCGGCATCTGTCGGCGGTATGGCGTCTGTCTCTGTCCTGGGAGGGGTTGACGGAGTGGTCTCTGTCCTCCCCTGCGGTGTGGTGACGGCAGGTGTGCTCTCCTCTCCGATGGTGACGAGAGCAACGCTCCTGTTCTCGAATGCGGCTGCCATGCCCGATCCATCGGCGGAGAGGGAGAGGGCGGTGACACCCGTTGTTCCGACGGACTCCTCCGTGTCTTCCGAGATCGAGTGCACGGTGATCCCGTCTGCACCGATTGCGGCGACCGTTCCGTCTCCGGCGATTGCCACGGCGGGCATCCGGTCGCCTGCCGTCTGTTTCCATGCCTCCCTGCCGTTGGCGGTGAGCAGACCGACCACACCATGGTCCATGCCTGCGATGATCCTGCTCCCGTCGTCGGTGATGACAAGGCTGAGCAGGTCGCTCCCGGTTTTATAGGACCACAGAAGACGGCCTTCACCGGTATAATACCGGATGAACCCTTCCCTGTCACCGGTGACGATGTGGGAACCATTCATTGCCAGGTCGAGTGTGGTCACGTCGGCAGGCGTGGTGAGGATATGGGCGGCTTCAAAGGATCCGTTGCTGTCCTGACGGAATATCATCAGGCTGGAGTTGTCAAAACCGGCGGCGATTGTTGAACCGTCCGGTGAGATGCCGCTTCCCAGGGCGAAAAAACCGGTGTCGTGCCTGAACGCAATCTCTCCGTCCCGGTGATATGCCCGCAGGTTCTCTCCCCCTGCTACGATGAGGGACCCGTCCGTGCTGATATCCACCGATCCGGCATGGGATGCCGGTGCCTCCCAGAGCAGACTGCCGGTGGCATCATAGAGCGTCAGGGCTGGTCCGTTGAGGACGGCAACGGTTCTGCCGTCCCCGGAGAGGGCGACGTCGATTGCCGCCTCCGCCGTTCCTTTCTGCCACGCTGTGGTCCATGGCGCTGCACCGGCGCCTGCCGCCATGACGGAGAGGAGAAGGAGGACGATCCCCGCTGTTCGCCTCATCAGGTTCTCCTCAACAGGATGACGGCGCCTGCAAGAGCGGTGAAGGCCGCTCCTATTCCGAAACCGGGAGTCTGCGGTGTGCCTGTCGTCGGTGCCGCCTTCGCCCCGAAGAGGTCGGGATGGATGTCGGCCGCCACCTCTTCCAGGGCGTCGACCAGGCGCGGCCCGCCCCGGTCGATCAGGTCAGACTCGATGACATAGACCCGATCGTTTTTTATCGCCTTCAGGTTCTTGAAGCGCGGTTCCTCCATGAAGTAGTGGTAGATGAGGTCGGTGCCCCCCTCGCCCATTCCGGTCCCGGAGTTGACGATGATCACGTCCGGGTCGGTGGTGATGAAGCGCTCCATGGTGACGATCTGCCAGCCGTCAACGTCCGGGAAGGCGTTGGTGCCGCCGGCGAGATGGATCAGTTCGTCCTGGAAGGTGGCGTTCCCGCTCACCCAGATGGGGTCGTACCAGACGGCGTGGACGACCGTCGGCGGATCGCTCACGGTCCGGGTTTTTTTGGTCACCGCACCGATCCGCTCCTCCATCGACGCTGCCAGGTGCTCCGCCTCCGCCGTCCTGCCGGTCGCCTCACCGACGAGCCTGATGTCATGGAGCGTCCCCTCCACTGAATCCGGGTTCAGCGATATCACGGTCAGGCCGAGGTTTCTGAGGTGGTCGACGACCTCTTCGGTGTTACCGAAGGCGGCGACGACGAGATCGGGTTTCGCCGCCACCACGCGCTCGATGTTCACGGTTGAATACCCGCCGACCTTTGGCTTCTCTTTCGCCTCAGCCGGATAGTTGCAGTAGTCGGTCACGCCGACGATCTGCTCGCCGAGATCCAGAGCATACAGGATCTCGGTGTTGGCCGGAGCAAGGGAGACGATACGCATCGGCATCTGCTCGATGGTGACCTGATCGCCGAAGTCATCGGTGATGGTAACGGCCTGCCATTCGGCTGGTATTTGGGTGGTTGTCACGGTTGTTGCTGTCTGTGTGGTCTCTGATGCCGCCGGAACCGATGTCTCTGGTGCCGACAGGTCGGATGGGGTCTGTCCGGGGAGGACCGGGTAGGGTCTGCCGAGCAGGGCGGGGATTGCTCGCGCCGTCATGCCGCAGGGGTTGTCGGTGGTGTAGGTCGTCCACCGGAACGATCCGTCGGGCTGCTGCAGGTCTGCAAGTGCCGAGACCACGTCGTAGCCGTTCTTTGACCATCCGGAGGGATCTTCGCCGGCGGCGACGATCGCCTGGATCACCCATCCCGCCGAGGCGGCATTCGAGGATGACGACCCGCCGTAGTTGAAGCCGCCGTCCTCCATCTGGTGTGCCCTGAGGTAGTCGAGGGCCCCTGTGACCGATGGATCGGTCTTCGGCACGCCTGCGGCAACGAGGGCCATGACCACGGCGGCGGTATCGTCAGAGTCGCTCTCGGCACCCGGCATCCAGCCGTAGCCGCCGTCGTCGTTCTGCTGGTCCTTCAGCCAGCTGACAGATAGGGCGACGTCCTCGCCGGCAGAGACGAGTCCGAGGATCCCCCAGTAGGTCGTGTAGATGAAGTCCCCGAACTGGCCGTTGGGGTTCATCCGCCCCCTGAGTGTGGTGAGATAGTCGTAGCCGCCGAAGTCATGCGGGTTCTCTCCTGCCGCCGAGATCACGGTGACCATCTTACCGAGTTCGGCCGTGCCGTCCGGGTTGACGGTGTCATCTGAATATTTCCAGTAATCGATCGCTGAAGTGCCGTTCACCGCCCAGTCATGCGGGTCCTCGCCGGCGGCGACGATCGCCATCACCGCAAACCATGAGGTGCCCGGGTTCGTGCCCCTCCCGGCCTCGGCAAATCCGCCGTCGTCGTGCTGGCAGGACCTGATGTAGTCAAGCCCGCTCTTGATGGCCGGATCGCCCCTGTCATAGGGATAGGCTGTTGCAACCGTCACACAGGCGATGCAGAGCAGAAAAATGAGTATTGGTTGTATTGTTGGTTTCAGAGTCATCCCTCCTGTCTCCTGATCAGGTGGGCGCCTGCTCCGATAAGGGCAGCGGCGATCACCGTCGCCTCGCCGATCGGTGCCTGCGCCGGGGGTGTCGTTTCAGGTGCGGACGCCGGTGCGGTGGTCATGCCTGCGGTGGTCGTTGTCGCCACTGTCCCCCCCTCTCCGAGGGCGACGAGGGCGAATCTGGAGAGTCCGTCCGGGGAATCCGCCTCGAAGATCAGGTCGCCGTCGTCGTCCACACCGACAAGGGAGGTCTGGAGGATGGTGACCGTCCCGTCCGCTGTGATGTCGGCGATGCGGATCGCAGTGGCACCGCCATGTGCGTTCACCCATTCTGGACTCACATACAGCCTGATCGTGGCGCCCTGGATCTCTTCCGCCTCAAATCCGTTTGTTTCGATATCGGCGGCATACGCGAATGCCTCAATGCCCATTTTCTCTTCTCTTGCCGCCAGGTCAAGGGCGGAGCGTTCGCCGGGGGTGAGGTCGTCTGTATAGGTGACGGTCAACCGGGCATCGGCAGGCATGCCTGCGAGTATCAGGGAGGCGGTCGTCCGTACAGGACCTACCCCCGGGATTTCGCCGCCTGCCGGGTCCAGGTCAACCTCTACGCTCCTGATGAACCCGGAGGCGATGCCGTCACGTTCGGTGATGTCCTCGGTCATGACGGTCATGGACATGCCCGGACGGTAGATGATGATGCGGTCGCCCCTGACGATGACCTGCTCCCCGTCGTGGTCGGCGCTCAGGTCCACCGCGATTCTGGTCTTTCCGCCCACGATCGAGATGGTGGTGCCTGCAGGCAGACCGACCGGAATTTCGGGTTCATTGGCCTGACCAAAGGTATTTTCATCGTTGGTCGTGCTTGTTTCATCATTCTCGTCCGAACTGCTGCCATAGACGACCTGCAGCCTGATCACCTCTTCGGAGGTCTCAGGGGTGGAGGACATGCTCTCACTCCAGTAGAAGACAACCCGGTCGCCGTCCTGCACTCCCTTTACATTGGCGCCGACTGATGGGGAGACGCCGTTGACCTGGAACATCCAGCCCCTGGCTCCATCATTTGTCCGTCCATTGACGGCAGTGACGTAGAGGGTGCCGTACTGGTCATACCAGGTGTCATCGATTGCATATGCCGCTCCGGATGCGTCGAGTGCGCCCAGTGCGGTGCGGCGGTTCACCGTGTAGGTGGTGCCGCTGTTGGCGGAGGTGAGGCTGAAGTTGCCTGCCGTGAGGGTCACAGACTGGTAGGTGTCGTCGTCATCGTCGTCTCCGTCGCCGCTGCTACCGCCGCCGCTGCCGCTCGATGAGATAGTGACGCTCCCGGTTGCCGATTCGTTCCCGGCACTCGCCACAATCGAGAGGGTGCCGGTGGTCTGCGGGACGTACCTGACGGTTGTGCCCTGTGCGAACACCGGGGTGCCGCCATTCTCCTGAAAGATGATGAATGCCTCCCCGTCGCAGGTGACCACCACCGGGGAACCGGCAGTGTTTCCCGAGACATCCATGCTCAGCGCTGCCGCCGGCATGCTGCAGGCGGCGGCGAGCAGCAGGCAGAGCAGCGTCAGGATACGACGCATTCCGAACCTCCGCTGTGGGAGATCAGGCCCTCCGGATATTCATCCAGGTGGTAGATCCCGGCATACAGCGTGTAGGTGCCCGCACTCGCCTGGGCGGGGACCGAGACCAGCACCGGCACCTGGACCGTCTCGCCGCTGTTCAGGCGGACGGTGCCGGTGCCGGCGATCGCTTCTCCGCTGGCATCGGTGCCGCTCACCACGACCACATACCACCCGCTCTCCTCTGCGGTGGCGTTAATCTCTGCCAGGACGAAGCCGCCGCGTGTGCCGTCGGCGAGTGAGGGGGTATCGACCGCCGCCTCGGCGATGCAGACATCGATGGTGACGATATAGGTGGCCTGGTCGATGAGTGGCGCCCATGTGACAGAATCGGTGGGGCAGTAGTAGAAGGTGATTGTGTCCCCGTTCTGGATGTCGTTTGCCCCGAATCCCATCGGTGCGGCCTCACCGTTGATGAAGATGCTCCATGCGTGTGCGTTCTCCTGTGTCCAGTCCTGGTTTTCGATGCCGTTGATGTCCTCCAGGAGGAATGACCCGAAGTCAGCGTACCATGCATCCGACGCATTGTAGGTGAACCCTCCGTCTGTTGCCGCCCGGTCGAGTGCACCGATATCGGTGGTGCGGTTCATCTCATAGGATGCTGATTCGTTGTTTGAGGGCACGAAGGTGAAGATCTCGCCCTCCGTGATGGCGACCGCCCCGTCCCAGATCACGGTTGCGGTGGTGACCTCGACATCGATGGTGACGATATAGGTGGCCTGGTCGATGAGTGGCGCCCATGTGACAGAATCGGTGGGGCAGTAGTAGAAGGTGAGTGTATCCCCGTTCTGGATGTCATTTGCCCCGAATCCCATCGGTGCGGCCCCACCATTGATGAAGATGCTCCATGCGTGTGCGTTCTCCTGTGTCCAGTCCTGGTTTTCGATGCCGTTGATGTCCTCCAGGAGGAATGACCCGAAGTCAGCGTACCATGCATCCGACGCATTGTAGGTGAACCCTCCGTCTGTTGCCGCCCGGTCGAGTGCACCGATATCGGTGGTGCGGTTCATCTCATAGGATGCTGATTCGTTGTTTGAGGGCACGAAGGTGAAGATCTCGCCCTCCGTGATGGCGACCGCCCCGTCCCAGATCACGGTTGCGGTGGTGACCTCGACATCGATGGTGACGATATAGGTGGCCTGGTCGATGAGTGGCGCCCATGTGACGGAATCGGTGGGGCAGTAGTAGAAGGTGAGTGTATCCCCGTTCTGGATGTCGTTTGCCCCGAATCCCATCGGTGCGGCCTCACCGTTGATGAAGATGCTCCATGCGTGTGCGTTTTCCTGCGTCCAGTCCTGGTTTTCGATGCCGTTGATGTCCTCCAGGAGGAATGACCCGAAGTCTGCGTACCATGCATCCGATGCATTGTAGGTGAACCCGCCGTCTGTTGCCGCCCGGTCGAGTGCACCGATATCGGTGGTGCGGTTCATCTCATAGGATGCGGAGGCGTTGTTTGAGGGCACGAAGGTGAAGATCTCGCCCTCCGTGATCGAGACCGCTCCGTCCCAGATCACCTCGGGGCTGGACGAACCCTCGCCGAAGGCATACAAACGGTTGTTTTCAGCGCCGATATAGAGCACACCGTCTGATATGGCCGGAGATGATGTATAAAACGCCGCGTAGGTGCCGTCGCCGGAGTCAGGCAGCACATATGACCAGACCTCGATGCCGGTAGCGATATTCACCGCATACACCCTTCCTGTCTCCTCGTTTGTGCCAGAGTAGACGATGTCGTCGGCGATTGTCGGGGAGACGCTCACCCGTGCACTCGCAAATGTCCAGAGTTCGGCACCGGTTGTGGCATTGTAGGCATGGAGTCCGTTGGATGAACCGGCGATGACGATATCGTCTGAAATGGCCGGTGTCGAATAGGTGCCGGTGAGGGCGGCGTTCCAGGCTTCGGTGCCGGTGGTCGCATCAAGGGCGTAGAGATGGTCTGCCGTGGTCGCATATACCCTCCCGTCACTGACGACCGGGGTCGATTTCACGGCCTCGGGGAAGGTAGCGTTCCAGACGGCGGTGTGGGTGCCGGCATCGATGCAGAAAATCTCGTTCCCCTTCCCGGCGACATAGACCTTCCCGTCTGCGGCAGACGGCGAAATATAGTAGCCGATGGCGCCGCCGGTCTGGAATGTCCAGAGTCCGGTACCGTCGGTCCCGAACGCGTGGAGGACACCGTCGGAGGCCGAGAGGACGTACACCGTTCCATTATAGACAAGAGGCGAGGACGAGAGCCCGAAATAGGCGGTGGTGTCGATCTGTTCGCTCGACCAGAGGGTGACGCCGGTGTCGGCGTCGACGGCGTACACCTTTCCGTCGGTGCCGCCGATATAGATATGACCATCGGCGCCAGCGACACCGGAAACCGAACCGACCGCCTGACCGCCGAGTTCGTTTGTCCAGAGAACCTCGCCGCTTGCGGCGTCACAGCAGACAAGCCCCATCGGATCGGCATCGGTGAAGTTCATATCGGGCCAGGTCGGGAGGTACACTTTCCCGTCATGGACTGCCGGTGCGCCGTCAGGGAACTCATCGATCTCTGCCGACCAGAGGAGGGTGTCGTTCAATGGTCCTGGTGTCGATGCCATCCCGGTGCGCGCCGGATCGGCGTGGAACATCGGGTAGTCGGCCGCCGCGGGTGCGGCCAGAATCATCAGGAATACAAAACATATCCCTATAGAGGAAAATTTTCCGGTCATTCAGTTCGCTCCATTTTTTTGGGACTATGACAATATTTATTTTTTAAATTATGTGGTCTTACTTCAAATATACTTTGTTTGGCTGACGCTTCCCCCCCGCTCCCTCTTCCCCCCTTCTTCACGATCATCCCGGCATGCACAGGAATCGCGCATCATGTGATGGGAGCGCCATGATCTGTATGGTTTCTGTGCCTCTTTCTCCAGAACAGGCGGAGAAGGTGAAAACTTGTGAGAAGGAAATGGGTGTGATGCTCTGTGTGTACGTAAAAAGACCGCCCTCCTGTATCAGGTGACGATTGGGGGCGGTACGGGCACAACTACACCCTTTTTTAAAAAGCGTAAATTTATTTGTTTTAACATGCCATTTTGAAGGGGAATCCATGCAAACAAAGAGCTGGACGATGCCGGGTTTGCTCTTCTTATTCCTTATCCTGAGCATCGTCCTATCCACCGCCATCGGGGCGAGCGGCCTCTCCCTCCTGGACCTCGATCCCGAGACGATACACATGCTCCTCTTCGACGTCCGCCTGCCGCGGGTGCTCGCCGCCCTGCTGGTGGGTGCGGGTCTTGCCGTGGCCGGTGCGGCGATGCAGGGACTCTTCAAGAACTCGATGGCCGACCCCTATATCATCGGTACATCCTCGGGCGGGGCACTCGGCGCCTCAATCGCCATTGTCCTCTTCATGGGGTTTGCCCTTCCGGTCTTCGCCTTCATCGGCGCCACCGCCTCCACCGTTCTCGTCTACCTGATATCCCGGCGGAACGGGCGGGTGGCGGTCGAGACCCTGCTCCTCTCCGGCATCGCCGTTTCGATGTTCCTCTCGGCCCTCCTCTCCTTCATCATGTTCATGTCTGGAAAAAGCCTCCACCAGATCATGTTCTGGCTGATGGGCGGGTTCTGGAACATCTCGTGGGGCGATGTCTGGGTCGGCGCTCTCATCCTGCCCGCCTGTCTGGTGCTGTTCCTCTTCGCTCGCGACCTCAATGTGATCTCCATCGGTGAGGAGGACGCCGTGCACCTCGGTGTTGACGTGGAAAAGGTGAAGTTTGCCCTTCTCCTCCTTTCGTCGTTTATCACCGGCATCGCCGTCTCGGTGGCCGGTTCGATCGGGTTCATCGGGCTGATCGTCCCCCACCTGATGCGCATTCTGGTTGGGCCCGACCATCGCCTCCTCATCCCCTCGGCGATGATGGCGGGTGCTGCCCTCCTCATGTGGGCCGACACCCTGGTCCGCATCCTCCCGACCGAGATCCCGGTGGGCATCGTCACCTCGTTCTTCGGGGCACCATTCTTCATCTATCTTCTCAGGAGCCGGACACGCGCATGACAGGGATCATGATCAGAACAGAGGAACTTGACGTCTCCTACGGCACAAAACCGGTGCTGGAGGCGATCTCCATCGCCGTTAAAGAGGGGTCGTTCATCGGCATTCTCGGGCCGAACGGTTGCGGAAAGACGACGCTCCTGCGCGCGCTCTCCCGGATCATCGATCCTGATGCCGGGAGCGTGTATGTTGGCGACAGAGAGATCGACGGGTATTCTATCCGGGAACTTGCCACCATCGTCGGTGCCGTCCCGCAGGAGACGGCGGTCACCTTCGACTTCACCGTCGAGGAGATCGTCCAGATGGGGCGTCACCCCTATCTCGGGCGCCTCTCCTCGATGAGCGAAGAGGACTATGCAATCTGCCGGCATGCAATGGAGATCACCAATACCGCCTATCTTGCCGGTTCACTCATCACCGAGATCAGCGGGGGCGAGCGGCAGCGGGTGCTCATTGCCCGCGCCCTCGCCCAGACGCCCCGGGTGCTCCTGCTCGACGAACCGACCTCCCACCTCGACATCAACCACCAGATCGAGGTCCTATCGATCATCAGGGGCCTGGTGCCTGAGGTGACGGTGATCGGTGTCTTCCATGACATCAATCTCGCCGCCTACTTCTGCGATACCGTCGTCCTGATGGAGCGGGCGCATATCGCCGCCGTCGGGACGCCCGCAGCGGTGATCACTGACCGGAACATCAGGGAGATCTTTGGCGTGGACATGATCGTCCGCACCCACCCCATCACCGGACGCCCCTATGTGGTGCCGCGCTATG
Organism: Methanofollis fontis; assembly: GCF_004297185.1. Taxonomy (NCBI): domain Archaea; kingdom Methanobacteriati; phylum Methanobacteriota; class Methanomicrobia; order Methanomicrobiales; family Methanomicrobiaceae; genus Methanofollis; species Methanofollis fontis. The sequence continues at coordinate 65,239 of NZ_PGCL01000001.1, read as the reverse complement.
ACTCCGGGCCACCCGTCGATCACCCGCTCAGGGTGCATGTGGTCTGCGGCGGGGGAACCGGTGGAGAAACCCTCTATGCCCTGCGCGCCGCCGGTCATGAGGTGACTGCCGGTGTGCTCTCGGCAAACGATTCCGACTGCACCGCTGCCGAAGGTCTCGGGATCAGAGTGATCCGGGAACCTCCCTTCGCCCCGATCTCGCACCATTCTCTGGAGGAGTATTCTGCGATTCTCAGTGCGTCGGATGCGGTGATCGTGACCGGGATGTCGGTTGGCCCCGGCAATATCGACAACCTGCGAGAGCTCAAATGTCATGCCCGCCCCAGAATTTTCCTGCTCTCTTCTGATGGAACGGGTGGAGCCGACCAGGACTACACCGGCGGCGAGGCGACGGCAATCCTCGATGGGCTTCTGGAAAACGGCGCCGAACGGATCGGGAGCGTCCCTGACCTCGTGAACCGCCTGGCGGCGCTCAGGGCAGATCCGGCATGAGGGGGATCGGCGCCTCAACCTACTGCATGATGGAGCAGAGCCTCAGCGATGCTCTTGAAGCGCTCTCCGTCTGGACCGACTGTGTGGAGATCCTCTCCGACGCTCGCCACTCCCTCTTTGATCATGCGGAGATCGCCGCCTCATTTGACCTGCAATATACGGTCCACGCCCCCACCGCCGACCTCAACGTCGCCAGTGACATCGAAGCGGTGCGGAGGGCGACGCTCCGGGTGCTTGCCGACCTGGCAGAGGTCTGCGATCAGATTGGGGCGGGTGTGCTCGTCGTCCATCCAGGGATCTGCCTCGAACCCCACCTGATGCGGTTATCTGAACGGGCGCTTCGGCGTTCCCTGTACGACCTCTCCCGCCTCCAGGAGGAGTGCGCCGTCACTCTGGCAGTCGAGAATATGGGGTCATGGCCCTGCTGCCACTTCCGTGACACCGCCCTCCTCCCCCTCCTTGCAGACCTGGACCTCGGTTTTGTGCTGGACGTCGGTCATGCCCACCTCAACGGCAACCTGGAGGAGTTCTGCCGCCTCGGCGATCCCGTTCACCTCCACCTCCATGACAACGATGGCAGAACAGATCTCCATGCCGCCTGCGGCATCGGCGGGATCGATTTTTTGGCTGTTATGGAGGCGGTTCCCTCCCGCGCAACGGCGGTGGTCGAGGTGGGGGATGCCCGCGCCGTCCGCCCGAGTCTGGACTACCTGAATCGGCTATAGTCAGGATTGACCGGATCTCTCTGATCGACAAACGGACGCACGGTTTTTCGTGCGAAAAAAAGTATGGGGGGTTTAGACGAGCATCAGGAGGGGGTGCTTGTCGACACCCTCGCCGAGGTCGCCGCCGAGTTCACGGAATGCCTCGGCAAGCACGATGTCGGAGAATGCCGCAGCCGTGGCGATACCCTCGCAGTTCTCGATCGGACCGAACATGATCAGGTCGGCGCCGAGGGTCATGGCCATGATGTTGCAGCCGATATCAGGCGAAGCCCATGCGGTCTGCCTGATGCCCTCCATGCCGCCGAAGTGGTGGTGTGCCATCTGCTCGAGCAGGACGTCCTTGCCCTCGTACTGGGAGGCCAGGACGGACTTGCGCCAGCGCTTCAGCCAGGTCCAGGAGACGGTCATGTTGTGGTAGGCGCCGCCGGTCGGCAGACCGTGGATCGCCTTGCAGGCCAGGATCTCGCGGAACGAACCGCCGGATCCCATGCCGAGCGGGGTGGCCGCGGTGTCCAGGATCGGACGGGTGATGCCGCAATCCTCGGCGATGCCGATCATGGACTGCGCCTGACCGGCCACACCGCCCTCGGCGAGCACCTTCTCACGGCCGGCAACCGTCGGGTCGCCGGGGTTGAAGGCGAGCACAATCGCCGAGTTGACGTCGGACTTCTTCAGGGCCTCGATGCTCTCGGGCAGGATGGAGCCGTTGATCGAGTTGTAGATCGCACGGTCGGCGATGCCGACCTCGGTGACATACTCGCAGGCGTGGATGAGCGCCTCCGGGGCGGAGGAGTCCATCAGGAACGGAGTCTTGTCGTCGATCGAGCAGAACCAGTCGAAGTAGCTCTCGAAGGCCTCGCCGTACTCAGCGATGATCTGGCAGAAGTACGGGTTGCCGGTCTGGTCGTAGAGCTCCTGGCAGCGGTTCCAGAGGGCCTCTGCCTTTGCCTTGTCGATCTTTCCTGTGTGGTCGTCGAGCACGGTTTCGTGCTTGTTGTAGAAGATGGATGCGCCGAGGACGCGGGGGTACTCTCCCGGCTGGCCACCGATCTTAATGCCGTTGAAGTCGAATACGGCCTGTTCCTTCTCAAATTTGAACATACTGCTTATCCTCCTTACATCAGTTTCGGGAGCAGGAAGACCAGGATCATAAAGACCGTCAGTCCTGCAACCAGTCCGTAGAGTATACCGATGTCCCTGCCGATCTTGCGACCGACGCGCTGGGCCACCTCGGCGTTCACGAACTCAATCTTCGTCTCGATCTCGTCGAGCCTCTTCTCGATCTCAAGGAACTGGGGGTTTGCACCGGCAACTGCCGCGCCGGCAGCGCCTCCCTCGGCTTCCTTGACCTCGATGACCATGGGCGGTTCGCCGAATGCTCCCGGGTCCTTCCCGGCGAGTTCGTTGATCTTCGCCTTGATCGCCCCGAGGTCTTCTGCCTCCATGATATCGACGAGTTCGACCTGCGCCTGGAAGCGCTTGATCGCTGAGTCGTCGAGGTTCTCGATGAAGGGGATAGCGCCCTTGGATCCGACGACCTTACCGCCCTCGACGCCGTTTGCGTGGAGTGCGATGAGGGTCTGTCCGGAAAGGTGCCCCTTGACCTCGGTACCGCAGGTGATGACAAACCTGATGTTCGGGTTTGAGATGACGTTTGCGATGACCTTCTCAAGGCCGAGGTTCTCGGTCTTGCATGAACCGCAGAGTGCGGCGCCTGCGTCACAGATGGCCTGCTCATCGAGGTGGGAGCCCATGGTGACGACTGCGACACAGGAGTTTGCGTCGCCCGAGTGGAAGTCGCCCTTGATCAGGGGCCATCCGCTCGCCGGTGATGTCTTGTCTGCCATGTTTTCTACCTCACATCAGCATGACCGGCACCACGACGAGGATCAGGGCGATGGCAGCGCCTGCCACAAAACCCGGAATGCCTGAGTCCATGATGCCGGACTCGAGTTTGTTGGTCCTGGCCATGATCTGGGCCTTGTATTTGATGTCTGCCATGATGTTGTCGATGGCGGCCATCCTGATGGCTCCAGATGTCTTCTTCTCTTCTTCTGCCATGTTCACTTCACCCCACCAGCAGGAAACCGAGGATGATAAATGACACAATCAGGCCGATCATCAGGCCTTCAACCTTGCCTGAATACACGCCCGCCGCCAGGCGGTCGTGGTAGCCGATGTCGGTTACCATCTTCTCAATGATCTTGAACCGGGAATGGATGAGCGCAAGGTCGCCGTTCATCTCAACGACTTCGCCGGAGACCTCTTCAGCGCCTCCCTCGGCTTCCTTGACCTCGATGACCATGGGCGGTTCGCCGAATGCTCCCGGGTCCTTCCCGGCGAGTTCGTTGATCTTCGCCTTGATCGCCCCGAGGTCCTCTGCCTCCATGATATCGACGAGTTCGACCTGCGCCTGGAAGCGCTTGATCGCTGAGTCGTCGAGGTTCTCGATGAAGGGGATAGCGCCCTTGGATCCGACGACCTTACCGCCCTCGACGCCATTTGCGTGGAGTGCGATGAGGGTCTGCCCGGAAAGGTGCCCCTTGACTTCGGTACCGCAGGTGATGACAAACCTGATGTTCGGGTTTGAGATGACGTTTGCGATGACCTTCTCAAGGCCGAGGTTCTCGGTCTTGCATGAACCGCAGAGTGCGGCGCCTGCGTCACAGATGGCCTGCTCATCGAGGTGGGAGCCCATGGTGACAACCGCGACACAGGAGTTTGCGTCGCCCGAGTGGAAGTCGCCCTTGATCAGGGGCCATCCGCTCGCCGGTGATGTTTTGTCTGCCATTTTTTCACCTCACATCAGCGCGAAGACAATGATCCCCGCAATGAGCAGTCCTACAGCCATACCATACCAGAGCGCCGTAACGCCGCCGGCAAAGACCAGTGATTTTTCCCTGCCCGGATATGAGGACTGGAATGCACCCTCGCCCGAGAGCATGCCGACAAGGTCGTCGGCGACCAGCTCAAGTGCTGCCACCTGGTCGATCACGGGCTGATACGAGACGCCCGCCGTGGTGACGACGCCGACCATCGGGTCGACGACCAGCCCGAATTCGGGAAGTACCTGTACGTATCCCATCAGGCCTCACCCTTTGGTTCCAGAATCGGCTTTGCATTCAGCCATGCATATGCATCGCGCCTGGAGAGCTCGATGTACTTTGCATAGGTGTAATACCAGCCTGCAATGGCGACGATCAGGGAGATCACGGCTGCAAACATGCTGACGAAGGCGAACGAGATCGCAGCGACGACAATCATGGAGAGGAAGCCGCACTCGGCTGCGAGCATGAGCGTCCTGTCCTGCTGCTCGCCGGGGCCGAGACAGGCGTTGAACGGGTGCTGGAGAGCGATGCCGCCGAGCATGAAGGCGACTGCAATCAGGCATCCGCCGAGGAGCGAGGATGCATAGGACGTGGCCTCCAGGGGTCCGAGGATCTGAACCATCGTGACCGAGAGGGCGTCGAAGCCGAATCCGCCGGCCATAACGGCCGTCAGGCCCATGATCACAATGGCGCCGATGATGGCCATCTCGGTGAGCGAGCGGATCATGACCGGGATGTTCATGTTCATGACATTGTTCGCCAGGAAACCGGCGACAAAGCCGACGATGGCGCCGATGACGACCGCCATGATCGGGGCAAGATACATGCCATCGAACTGGGTTGCCAGCAGCATGGCGATGACGCCGGTGCCGAAGGCGATCATGCCTGCGGACGGAACGCCGGTACCGATACCATAGCTGCAGAGGTGCTTGATCGTGTCCGTGCCCCAGATGAGGGCGAAAACAGCAGCAAGCCCGCCGAAGAACGAAAAGACGTCCGTACCCGTTGCACCGTTGAGGTAGGTCAGGTACAGGCAGACGATCGAACCGATCAGCCCGACCGCCATGAGCGTGTCGTGCGGGATGCCGCCTTCAGATGCGGTTATTTGTACTGACATCTCTTACACCACCACAATCAGAATTGCAAACAGGCCGCAGACCGCCGAAGCGACGGCACACCCGATGATCGCACGGGGGAAACGCTTGAACTTCGGGTCGTGCGGGCCCTCGATCGTACCCGTGATGTTGTACGCTGCAAGCACAGCGTTCACCAGGAACATGCCGATGGCAAAGATGCCCGCGAGCGAGACCGCAACAGGCAGAACCTCAGCGGCCTCTGCGTTGAAGAGTGCGGGCAGCGCTGCCGAGTAGACCTGCAGAAGCTCATAGTAGATGAGCGTACCGCCGGCACCGCCGAGCAGACCGCCGATCACACCGCCGACATATGAGATGAACGGCAGACCGTGACCCTCGGTACCCTGAGACTTGTACTCGGGCTGTGAGTCACCGGTGATCGGGTCCTTGTCGACCTTACCGGATGCGGACGGGATACCCATGCCGAAGACATAGATGATGTTCACCATCAGACAGGTGATTGCCATCATCAGACCGCCGCCGACTGCGCCGGCCGCGATGACGATCGCAATACCGAACGCCGGGTTCGCCGCTGCCCATGCACCGCCGAAGAGACCGGCAAGACCGGCACCGGCCGCGAGCATTGCCACACCAGTGGCGATACCCGGTGCCTGACCCATGGCCGCCGGCGCACCGCCGACCGGCACGAAGTGCACACCGAAGCCGATGAGAAGGCCGCCGATGATCACGCCGATGATGGCTCCGAGGGCTGCTGGTGCCATGATTGCGGTGATGGCAACCGCTATGATGAGAACGACGATACCGATGGCAGACCCCATGGGGTTGATGCCTTCTCCGCCTGCTGCTGCTCCACCAAGGGCGCTCATGCAGTTGCCTCCTCAGCCTTCACGTACGGGCCGTAGTTCTTGCGGGCCCAGACCTCAACGTAACGGTCGATGATCATGAAGACCAGAATAATGAGTACGCCGGCGATGATCGCACCCCAGCCTCCGGCGATCTCCTCAAAGAGGACGGTCCTCCAGAGTTCGAGGAACACGATCAGCCCGAAGCAGACGCCCGATGCCGGGCCGCCAAGCTTGCCGGTGAACCAGCCATTGTCGAGTGAGCTGCGCTGCCCTGCCTCGGCATAGCGGACGATGTTGCCGGATGCCGAGATCGGCACGCCCGCGCCGAACTTCTGGGACTGGTACTGCCGCTCCTTTCCATAGAACGGGTTTCCGGTCGCAGAACCGGCGGCACCGAGGGCAATACCCCAGACGATACCGAGAAGAGCCAGCGGGAACGGGTGGCCAAGGGCCGCGTTCAGAAGATAGCACATCGATACCGTCGTAAACACCGCTACAAAGGCATGCGCCATCGTGACGGTGGTGACCGACTTCAGGAGGTCGATGTACACCGGCTGTTCAAATTTGTTCAGACTCGCCGTCCGCCCGAGATAGGCGGTCGTCGCATACGCCCCCTGCACAAAGATCGCAAGTGCGGATGCAATAACAATCGCAAGCACCGGATTCATTCCGGTGACCATAAATGCCCAGGCTACGCCAGCGCCGATAGTGACCCACAGACCGTATGCGGGCGGTTCACCGGATACTGCCTTGTTGTAAATCCGGTGAATATAGCCCATCTGCGGTGCCAGCTGGACCTGAGAGTTCGGGTCACCCTGTGATCCGATGTTAGACTCAGTGTCCTCGGCAGCGCCGGCAACAGTAGCAAGAGCACCTGCCAATGCTGTTACTCCTACGCCTAATAATATGCTTTCCATTCGTCTCCCTCCCAGCGCACTACGATGCACGAGAGATTTCACTTCGCGTTACCACACAGATGGAGTACAAACTCTTTGTGGTTCATTTAACAGTCGTTTATGATTTAATTAAATGTTTCGGAAAGTATTGGCAATACTCCCATTATTTTGTTTAAAATACCCAAAATGGGATAATACTGCGTTTTTTGGAATACTGTCTTGCAGTAAAGAAAAAAAAATTGTGTTGTTGGATTATTTCGCCGGGATGATCAGCGAGCGCTCGCCTGCCGGCATGAACTCCCTGATCGCACCCTTTGCGAACTCGCGGCGAGGTTCGGCGAAGTCGAACTTCAGCGAGGGGTCCGCGAAGGCGATCTTGATCAGCGGGTTCATCGACCAGGCATCGCCGCGAGTGTAGTGGGCACTGCCCACAATGGCGGCGTACTCGCCCTGGTGGCCGACGTTCATGGCGTAGTTCGGGTAGTTCGGGCCGCGGAACTCGCCGATCGCACCCTCGTCCGGACGGACGGAGAGCGAGTTGGTCGAACCACACTGGTCCTGCAGGTCGTAGCCGAAGAAGCCGAGACGGCTCCAGCCTTCCTTGTGCATGAGCATGGAGAGGTACCAGCCGTTGAGACCGGCGTTGGAGTTGCCGGTTGCAATGGCGGATGAGAGACCGGACGCAGCGGCGATGACACCGGCACGCTGGGAACCGCCGAAGTGGTCCTCCATCATGGTCGGGAACTGCTCGTACTGCTCCATGGCGTTGAGGGTGACCTCGGAGGCGATGTCGTTGACGACCTCCTGCGAGGCCTTGACCTTGTCACCGGCGTTCGGGTTCTTCCAGTCGACGTTGTACTTGTCCTTGATGTAGTCCATACCGTAGTAGGTGAACTCGTCAAGGATGTTGTCGGTGTACGCCGCCGTGGCGTACTGGGTGAAGCCGACACCGCCGGACATGTAGGAACCGAGCCAGATCTGGTCGAAGAGCATCGTACCTGCACCGACAACCTCGAGTGATGCCTTGGCGGGGTCGTTGGGGTACTTGCGGTCGGCCTGGATCATGTCGGCGAAGTGGCCGAACTTGATGCCGCCGGGCTCGTTCGGGCCGCGTGCACGGCGGGCCGGAAGGATGTCGGCCATCTGGATGACGCCAGCGTGCTTGGCGGCGAAGGACAGGTCGGCGACTGCGGCCTCACCGGCGCACATGCGGTATGCGGCGATGTAGGACATACCGATCTGCATCGCAGACCAGCGGGAGGTGGTACCGCCATCACAGGTGCGCGAGACGGACGTCGGGATGTGGATCGACTGCCACATCGACTTGCCGACCGCCGCCTTGAGGGCCTCCGCGGACTTGGCCGGGAAGAGCTTCTCGATGTTCAGGAGGAACTGGGGCTCGATGTCGTCGGCGAGTTCGTCGTCGCCGGTAAAGACCTTCACGTAGCAGTCGTCGGTGAGCGCCGGGTGGGTCTCAACCATGTGCTCCTGGACCACGGCTGCGCCGGGCATGGCGTGGTTGAGGATGTGGAGGTACTCGTTGATCGTCTCGGGGGTGACTTCCTTGCCGAGACGCTTCTGCAGGGTGGCGTGGGCAAGGTCCATGCCGACGATGACGGTCCTGCGGATGTCGTCCCAGAACTGCTGCATGGCAGCGTTGTTGACGAAGTGCAGGTCGTCACCCTCAACGAACACGCCGGTGCCGGAGACCTCGTAGGTCATCAGCTGGCGCTGACCCATCGGGATGCCGCCAAGGTGGCAGCGCTCGGGGTCGTACATGGAGATACCGCGCTGCATCTCGATGGCACGGGACTCCTTCAGGAACTCCTGTTTCCTCGGGGACTGCTTGAGGCCGCCGAACTTGTAGAACTCTGCCTTCTCGGACTGGACGTCCTGCCCCTCGAACTTCTCCTTGAGCGCCTTGAGGAACAGCTTCTGTGACCTCTCAATCTTTGCCATGTATATCACTCCTCCTTCGGCATGAAGCCGTATTTGGTCCTCAGCGAGTGGATCCGCTGGACGTACTCAACATACTCCTGGTCGTCGCGGAACGCCGTGCCGGCGAGCGAGTGGAAGATGGTCGTGTTTGCCTTGAGCCATTCTGCGTCCATGGGCTTGCCGACCTCGACCGCACGGTCCAGGGGCTCGCCGATCTGGTTCTTGACGTACTTGACCACGCCGTCTGCGCCGAGCACACAGCGCTGGAGCATGTCGAACATCATGCCGTCCTCTGCGAGACGGAGGGAGTGACCGTGCACGGTCGCACCACGGCAGGAGACGAGCGCCGGGTCGAAGACCTCGGTGTTGATCAGCTCCTTCGAGTAGCTCTCAAGGTCACGCTCGCGGCACTCGACGATCTGACGGCCGGAGAGCGTACCGGGGTCGATGCCGCGGAAGCGGTAGCATTCCATGTAGGTGCGCTGGTAGGGCTGGGACGGTGCGTTGAACATCGAGTCTGCGAACTGGATGTAGCGGACGCGGTCGCCGGCCTTTGCGCCATCGGTCGGGGTGACGAGCTTGCGGACAGGGCAGTCGGGCTCCTGCTGCTCGGCCAGGGGCGGGTGGGCGGTCGGGTAGGCCGCACCGGGGGCCCGGTGTCCGAGGATCAGGACGACGTCCTCGTCGGTCACGTCACGAATTTTGCTCAGCTGGTAGCCCGGGTTCATCTGCTTGCGCCTGTTCTCGGCGACAGCGGAGGTGCCCGGTCCGAACTGCGGTTTGTATGCCATAGACAATTTCACCTCAATAATTCTATTCTTTCATCAGTCTGGTAACGGCTGCAATGACTTCTGCCATCTTCTCCCGTGAAGGGGTCTGGCCTCTGGTAACGCCGGAGACGATCGTCTCCACGCTTCCCTTTGTCCTCACACTCTCAGGGGGCGGCATGACGAGGGCGGTTTTGACGCCCTCCTTTGCGAGATCCTCGTAGTCGATCGGGCACTGGGAGACGACGACGGCCTTGACGTCGACGTGCTCCAGAATGAACCGGATCTTCTGCACCACATGGGACCTGACGTTCCCGTGGTGGAGGATCGCGACCTTATGCTCTTCAATCTGCTCGATCTCTCTTTCGGTAAGCCCGAAGTAGGCGCCAAGGACTGATCCGGCAATCTTCGGAGCGTCGGGAGGGACACCGCTTCCTGCGTTCAATACAAGGGTGCTGACGGAAAATTCAACGCCCTCGCGTCGCAGGGCGGATGTGATGTCACACACCGGCTTTGTTACATGCCGGCGTCCCGGCGACATGCCGACGACGATTACATCCGGATGGCGGCATTCTGAGATGGTGCCGCGCTGGGCCAGGCCCCCGCCTTTGCCCATCCCCATGCTCTCCCTGCAGTCCACTACCTGGGTTACCCGTCCGATCGGCATATTATTTGGTTCCCTGAATGATCAGCGGTCCGCTGCGGCTTTTTGGATCGGTGGTACCGAGAAACATTTTATCCGCATCGGGGCCGTATTTTGCATAATCTGAAACGGTCGCTTCGGTCTTCATGTATTTCCCTTCAGAGAATCCGAATGGGAACTTGACAAAGACCTCTTCGCATGCCTTTTTGATCCCATCGATGTAGGACCTATCTTCGAGTTCGAGGAGGATCGTCCCCACCTGCACCTGGAGTTCCACGTCCTGGTCGCCGACCCGGATCACCCTCCGCATCTGGTGTGGATTCGGTTGACCGCGGGCCGGGCCATAGGGGACGGTGGTGGGGAGGCGCGGTCCGTTGAGGACCAGCTTCCTGATGCCACCGACCTCCAGAAAGCGGTTGAGGAGGTTCTCGACCGTCTCCGGATTGAGGAAACGCGCTGGCACAATCCTGCACTGGGGATATGTGGCTTCTGTCATCAGACGACTACCTTATACAGCGTTTGCAATGTGCTGGAGCGGTTTTGCGAACTCTTCGATCTTGCCGTAGGTCTCGCCGTAGATCTTGGACGTGCCCTCCGGGGCGAACATCTGGGTGCCGGCATCGACACAGCAGGCGGCGACCACACACGGGATGGCGAAACCGGCGGAGTGCCTGGTCACGACGTGGTTGCCGTTGAAGATACCCGGACCGCCGCCACCATAGATCGAGTGGCTGAAGAACGAGAAACCGACGGCAGTACCCATCACACGACCGTAGTCACAGCCCGGCAGGCCGGTCTCGTGCTCGATGAGGTCGTTGAAGTAGAGCAGGGTCGAGGAGACGGCCTGTGCGAACCGGCCGGCACCACAGTTGACCATGGTGGCTGCCAGGGTGCCTGCTGCGGCATAGGCGTTCCAGAGCATCGGGTCCTTGGTGTCGTAGTACTGGAAGTAGCCGCCCTTCTTGCCCGGAGCGATGACGCCGTCCTCGATCGCACGCTCGACCAGGGACTGGACAACGGTACCGATGGTGCCGCTTGCGCCGTTCGCCTTGACGAGGTCATAGACAATGTTGTTGGCGTTCAGGCCCTGGTAGGCGTAGCCGAGGAGCTGGGCACGCTCGAAGGGACCGATGGCGTTGCCCATCTCAAACTGGCCGGCCTGCTCGAAGGTGGATGCAAGGGCAGCGCCCTGCATGGCGTTGCGGGCCGTGATCATCACGGTGTGGTTGGCCGGGATGTTCCTGAGGGCAAAGCCGAGACCTTCGTTGTTCTGCGGGATGGACAGGATGGAAGCGACGTTTGCGCCCTTCATGTCCATGGTCTGCGGGTAGGTACCCCAGACCGCTGCCTTGACGATGCCTGCATCAAAGGCGCCGATGTCATACTGGTCGAGAAGTGCATAGGTGGTTGCGGCGGCGACCGAGGTGATGGCGGCGTCGTAGGTGGCGGCCGCCTCGATACGGGCCTTCGGGACCTCGACGAGATAGAGCTTGCCGCCGAAGTTCTTCAGGTTGGTGTCGTCGCCCTCCTCGACCTGGACCATCTCCTTTACCTTGGCCATGATGGCGTCGGAGTCCTTGACGATGTCAAGGTCAAGGGTCCTGCCCATGATCTTGTCGGCCTTCGTTCCGACGGCGCCAGTCTTGACACCGTTCTCGATGCCGGCGAGGTTGACGGCGATCGTCCTCTTGGTGAGGTCGATCATCTTCTTGATCGCGGGGTTCACAACCGGGCTGACCTTCTCGAGGGTGACGCCGCTCTTGAGCAGCTTGCCCTCGTCGTCGTAAAGGTCAATCGTGTCTGAATATTTTGCCATATAATTCCTCCAGATTACGTTTTTTTACTATACACTACAGGAACTGTGCGATGAACACTAAAGGAGACACTGATAATCGCTGCTGGTACTACTGCACGTCCCTCAGGGGACAATTGCATAATCATCATCTCGCCATATAAGGGTTGTGTTTGACGGGGCAGAATGAGCCTATATACATCTGATTGAATATGGGAGGAGAGAAAGAATCTTCAAATAGTAGTTTCGGACGCCGGGGCTGGCAGGGATAAAGTGTGACAATGGATCCACTGTGTGTTATTCAGTATTAATGTGGTGTGTATATTATGTGAAACATGGCTGCGCTTGGTTATTTTCCTGAAATATTTAGAATGTTGTATTCATTTTGATTTCTGCCCATGTTTTGCTAAAATTTTAAATCTCGATCCCAGTCGGTCCTGCACTGCCCGGCAGTATTCGTGAAGGGTGTGACACAGAGAATGGGAATGGACGGTGCGTAACGCACGAGACCGAAGAAAAAAAAGGGGATATCAGTATTTCTGATAGATGTTGCCGTAAATGACCTGGCCTTTGCGTTTGCCGTGGCGTTCGCCCATGTCGCCCTCATAGTGGGCGAAGGTCGCCTTTGTGCCGTCGACCTCGAGGTCGACGTCCTTCCGGTAGATATAGCCCGGCATCATGACGTCGATGGTGCCGAAGACATAGATGTCCCCCTTCACCATCTGACCGCCGATCTTGGACTTGCCGTTGCCCTTCACGATGATGGTGCCGCCCTCGGCGTGGGTGCCGACATGGACGTCGACATCGCCCTCGATGATGATGGTGCCGCCGTTCATGAAGGTCCCGATATCGGAACCGGCATTGCCCTTCACCCTGATGGTGCCGGACTGCATGCCGCGCCAGTCGCCACGGTAGGCGGCGCCTAGGTAGTTGCCGGCATTGCCGTCGATGATCAGGTCGCCGCCCTTCATGCCGGTGCCGGCGAAGGCATCGACACTGCCGGTGACATGGATCTTGCCGCCTTCCATCCAGGCGCCGACATACATGTCTGCACTGCCCTTGATCTCGATCTCGCCGGCCGTCATCCGCATGCCGAGGTACTTGACCCGGACGACGTCGCCGTTGATTACGATCCGCGTCTCTGCGGCAGTCGCACCGCCCTTACCGGATACGGTGAAGTAATCGCCGAGCATCTGGGTCTGGTTGCCCTCATGGACATGGATCGCCTCGATCTCCGCAGCGCTCTTTCCGGCAAATGCATCAGGGGTGACGTTCTCCGCGTCGATGTAGAGTTCAGGCTGGGCCCTGGGTGTGAGTGTTACTGTCTCCATTTGCCATCACCTTACTGGGTTGCATCCACCTCGATGCGGTAGGGATTCCTGATGTAGCCTTCCTCGTGAACCTCGTAGTTCGCCTGCGTGACCGTGTAGTACTTGAGGAACTTCTCGGTGACATCACGCATGACCTGCGGGTTCTCCTTGACCTTGACGTCCACCCACAGGGTGCGCTTCCGCCCGTTGCTGAGAATCTCGCCGTCCTTGACAACCATCTCGCCTGCCTTGAAGAGGTAGGCGGCATTGCCGAAGGCACGCTCGATCTGCTCGGGATCGTCGGCGGTCTCGGGGTTGTAGTCGTAGACGGCCACATCGCCCTCGAGACCGGGCTTGAGGCTGCCGTACATGTGAGCAAGACCAAGACACTTGGCCGTACCCGCACGGGTCATCATCGCGATCTCGTAGAGGCTCAGTTCACGGTCGATGCCTGAGATCAGGCTCTGGCCCCTGACCTTGTCGCCCCACTTCATGGCGTCGAGCTGGGCCTCACGGGCCTTCTGGCTCATCAGCCACTTCATGACACGCGGGTACCTGGTGAAGGGTCCGGCGTTCGGGTGGTCGGTGGTCAGGTGGACACGCATGTGGTCCTTGGCAAGCAGCGCCAGTTCAAGGCCGATAGCCCACTGGATACCGCAGACCTTGATGTTGGGCGAGTAGACGTAGGGCACGATCCCTGCACAGGTCTCAAGTTCCACATCACGGTTCGTCCACTTCAGGTGGTTCAGTTCGGTGAGGTGGTGCTCGAACGGACCGTCCGCGGTCATCGTCGTGGTCTCGTCCAGGGTGACCTGCCCGATGTCGATGGTCAGGTTGTCATGGGCGTTGACATAGTCCATGATCGTGTCGGCCTTCGACTCCATGTTGCCCCAGTTGTCGCCACCATAGGAGTGGAACTGGACATGGGTGTGGTGCATCACCTGCTGGCGGCCGAACTCGTCCTTCGGCTTCTCTCCCTCGAAGAGCTTGAAGGTGTCCAGCGTGGTCTCGTAGTTGCCGGGGTTGCCCAGGTTATTGGTGTGGATGTGGATGGAGTGCGGGAGCTTGAGGTACTCGTTTGCCTCCATCAGACCCTTCATGATCTGGGCCGGCGTGATGTCGAAGTACGGGACCGGGTCGTGGACCGAGTTACAGTTCAGACCCCATCCCCATGCCTCGGTGCCGCCGGGGTTGACGATCTTGACGGCATAGCCCTTCGTGGTCCGCAGGAGCCAGGAGATGTAGGCCGCGGTGTTCTCGACCTCGTTGTTCTTGAGGTACTCGAGAACAAACCAGTTGTTCCCGAAGACCGGGTATGCACCCTCGTCGATGATCGGGGTGTCCCGCATCTCCTCATGGGTGTGACGGGCGTAGAGGGGCGGCATTGCCGCTTCCATCACGGTCGTGTATCCCATGCGGGCGTACGAGTAGCCCGTCTTGAAGGTGGTCGGGACAGAGAACCCGCCCGCCATCCTCCTGACGCCCTTCCCTGACTCATAGGTGAAGAGCTTGTCCTCTGGACGGAAATTGCGGCCGGCGTTGACTTTCGGACCCGCCACATGGGCGTGAACGTCAACACCGCCTGCCATCACGGTCTTGCCGGCTGCGTCGATGACCGTAGCGCTCGAGAGCGCGGTCGACTCGACGATCTTGCCGTCCTTGATGGCGATGTCGGTCTTATCGCCGTTGATCCCGAGGACCGGGTCAAAGACGAATCCGTTTTTGATGAGGTATTCTGCCATGTTATGCTACCCCCTTGATCTCCTTGACACGTGCGAGCACGAGCTTGAGGAACTCCTCGTCGGTGAGCACACCCTCGGGCGGTTCGGCGACCTTCCGACAGTGGATCGGGACGGCATCCATGCGATAGGCGCATCCTCCGACCTCGACGCCGACAAAGGCGACCGGGACATGGAGTTTGCTGACCGCCGTTGTCGGCGTGTAATGCGGTTCGACGCAGACCGACGGGAGGTCCCAGATCTTCTTCACCGAGGAGAACGGGAAGTGCGCACCCGGATCTGATCCGAGGACAAACACTGCATCCACCTCGCCGCGGCGCAGGAGGTCATTCGAACTCGAGTCGCCGGGGTTGTAGCGGGCAAAGCCGCGGGAGAGATCGATCGAGAACGGGTAGCCGAACTGCCACCCCATGACCTCGCCGGATCCCGTGACATTGTAGTGCCCGCGCATCGGCATGATGGCTGCCTTGGTGTGCTCATTGAGGTCCTTGGTGAGCATGATGGCCATGTCGATGTTGTGGTTCTTCGAGAGCGACTGGGTCACACCCATGCCGAAGAAAATCACCACAAAACGGCCGCTCTTCAGGGTATCGGCTGCATCCTGGATGATCTCTCTCGGGATGCCTGCCACCGTCTCGGGCAGCGGGGCGCCGCGGACTGCCACACGCAGGGCGCTCAGGAGTTCGTAGTCCCTTCCCTGCTCGATCTGCATGTGGATGTCGGCCATCCCTGCGGTATCGGTCTTCCGCGGGTCGACGACGATCATCTTCCGTGCCTTGTGACCCTTCCCGGTGAAGAATCCCCTCGGGAAGATCGAGTAGCGGCTCATGTGCCGCGGGTGGGCGTGGGCCGGGTTGCAGCCCCAGAAGATGATCCGGTCGGCGCGGTTCTTCACCTCACCGAGGGTGCAGCTCGGCACACCGACATCCTGCACGGCGATAAGGGTGGTGCCGTGGCAGACGGTGGCGGTGTTGTCGACGACTGCGCCGCAGAGCTCTGCGATCTCGTGACCGATGCTCTGCGCCTCACAGGAGGTTGAGGACCAGCCGTACATGAGTGGCTTCTTGGCGTTGGCGAGCATCTGGGCCGTGTACTCCACGGCGTCGTTCATGCTCGTCTCATGCCACTCACCGGCATCGTCCTTCTTCATCGGGACCGTCAGGCGGTCCGTGGCCTGTGAATGCAGGAACTTCTCCGTGCCGATGACGCAGGCGTTGTAGACCTCCTCGATCTTTGAGCCGTCGTCAGAGACCTTGACCTCAAGGTCGTCACAGAGGGTACCGCAGAACGGACAGACCACATCGGTGATAATTTTCGACATCAGATCTCACCCCTGCAGGCTTTGCGAACGAGTTCGAGAGCGTCGAACACTGGTTGATCATTGGCGACCTCGACCGTCACCGGCACGCCCTTGAAGGTCGGCATGCCCGTGGAGTAGGTGTTCGGGCTGATGACCTGGTTTGCCCACGGTCCCATCGGGATAAACGCGAGTCCCGGGTGGGGCCCCTGGGTCGCCTGCACTGCCTTGACGACGACGCTGCCGTACTCGCTGGTGACACGGACGTTGGTGTTTCTCCAGGCGCCCAGGCGCTTGAAGTCGGCATCATCCATCTCGATGATGCCGCAGGCCTTGGTGTAGGCGGGTTTTTCTTTCCCGCCCTCCATTGAGACGCCCTGCTGGATCGTCCGGCCTGATATCAGATTCAATTCAATTACTGGCACCGTAACATCCTCCGTCGCTTACGCCTTCAGCTCGTTGAGGGGGCTCGGACCAAGTTCTTTGATGGTGTCGACAACGTCCTCCATGACCTTTGCCCACTTTGCACCCTCGGATGCGGAAACAAACGTCATGCGCAGACGGGTGTCCTCGATGCCGAGGTCCTTGAGGACACTCTTCATGAGGAACATCCTCTTGGCGCACTTGAAGTTCCCTGCAAGGTAGTGGCAGTCGCCGAAGTGGCAGCCCGAGATGAGCACGCCGTCTGCTCCGTCGGCAAATGCCTTCATGACGAAGAGCGGGTCAACACGGCCGGTGCACATCACACGGATGGCACGGACGTCGGGCGGGTACTGGGTACGGGCTGAACCCGCAAGGTCTGCACCGGCGTACGAACACCAGTTGCAGATGATGGCGATGATCTTCGGTTGCCATTCCTGTTCTGCCATTTACTCCTCACCTCCGAGGAGGAATGCGTCAATCTGCGCTACAATCTGTGGGGTCGTGAAGTGCTGCATGTAAATCGCACCGCCGGGGCAGAAACCGCCGCAGGTGCCGCAGCCCTTGCACTTCGCCTCGGTGACCTGCATGACCTTGCGCCCGTCCTTCTCGACGAGGTCGAGAGCGGAGTAGGGGCACTGGCTGATGCACATTCCGCATCCCGCACACTTCTCCTCGATGCACTGTGCGAAGTAGGGCTCGAGCTCCACCTTGCCCATGTGGATCGGGATGGATGCCGCAGATGCTGCACCCTCGGCCTGGGCGACCGTGTCGGGGATGTCCTTGGGGCCCTGGCAGACGCCGGCCAGGAAGATACCGGCGGTCGTGGTGCCGCAGGGGTTCAGCTTCGGGTGAGCCTCAAGCATCCAGCCGTCCATCGACTTGGAGACACCGAAGAGTTTCCTGACGGTGGCCTCATCATCGTTGGGCTGGATGGCGGCGGCGAGAACGACCATGTCGACCTCGAGGTCAATGGGGCGTGCAAGCAGGGTGTCCTCGGCATAGACGTGAAGGTTCTTGGTCTTTGCATCTTCGAGGACGTTTGCTACACGGCCGCGGATGAACTTCGCACCCTCGTCCTGGATGCGGTAGTAGAACTCCTCGTACATCTTGCCGAAGGACCGGATGTCCATGTAGAAGATGTAGGGCGTGCATCCAGGGATCTTCTCCATGATCTGGTGGGCGTGCTTGAGCGAGTACATGCAGCAGAAGCGGCTGCAGTAGGGCTTGCCGACGCCGGTGTTGTCACGGGAGCCCGCACAGAGGACGAATGCGACCTTCTTCGGGGTCACGCCGTCGGACGGACGGATCAGGTGACCGCCGGTCGGACCGGACGCACAGATCAGGCGCTCGAACTCAAGCGAGGTGATGACGTTGTCGAACTGCTTGTAGCCCCATTCGCGCTTCTTCTCGATCGGGAAGATGTCGTAGCCGGTGGCCAGGACAACGGTGCCGACCTTGACGGTCTCGAAGGAGTCCTCCATTTCCAGGTCGATGGCCTTCTTCTCGCCGCATGCCTCGACACACAGCCCGCACTTCACACAGGAGTCGAAGTCGATGGTGTAGACCAGGGGGACGACCTGCGGGTGGTAGATGTAGATCGCCTTTCTGGGCTTCATGCCGAACTCGAACGGGTTCGGCTTGATGACCGGACAGACGGCGTCACAGTCGCCACAACCGTTGCAGCCGCCGCCCTCGATTCCCTTTGCCGCCGCTTCGGTCGGGCTCATGACGCCGCGGGCCTTCTTGCGGAGGGTGATGTCGAAGTTGCCGATGTAGCCGTTGACCTCCTCGACCTCGGTGTAAGTGTAGAGCTCGATGTTCGGGTGACGTCCGACGTCCACCATCTTCGGGGTGAGGATACACTGCGAACAGTCGAGCGTCGGGAAGGTCTTGTCGAGCTGGGACATGCGTCCGCCGACGGTCGGCGACTTCTCGATCAGGTAGGTCTTGATCCCGGCGTTTGCCAGGTCGAGTGCGGCCTGGATACCGCCGACACCGGCGCCGACGACCATGGCTGCATGCTCGACGGGCACGCTCTTCGGGTAAAGGTCCTCGAGCAGGGACGCCTTCGCGACGGCGATGCGGACCTGGTCCTTCGCCTTCTCGGTGGCGCCCTCGCGGTCATGCATGTGCACCCACGAGTTCTGGTCACGGATGTTCGCCATCTCAAAGCGGAACGGATTGAGTCCGCCCTCTTTTGTGGCCGTCCGGAAGGTCGGCTCGTGGAGACGGGGCGTGCATGCTGCAACGACGACACCGGTGAGGTCGGCCTCATGGATCGCATCGATGATCTTGCTCTGACCCGGCGTTGAACACATATACTGGTAGTCGTCTGCGACGATGACGTTCGGGAGGCTCATCGCGTAGTCCTTCACCGCCTCGATGTCAACAGAGCCTGCGATGTTGGTACCGCAGTGGCACACAAACACACCAATTCTGGGTTGTTTCTTCTCTTCTGCCATTGATATTCCTCCCTTACAGGATCTTGTCCAGGAACGGCTTGCAGTCGATGCCGTGGAGGTCAAGCGCAAGCTCCTGGGGGCTCATCCCCTGGGCAAGGCCCAGCAGTTCGTTGTAGTGAAGCACCGGAATGCCCCATTCGATACCGAACTTATCCTTGATCTCGATCTGACCGCGGTCGTACTGGAGCTGGCAGAACGGACAGACTTCGGTGATGGCGTCCGCGCCTGCTTCGGTGACGTTAATCAGCTTCTCGTTGGTGATGTCCAGCGAGTGGGCGATATCAAAGCCGCGGACACCGCCGCCTGCGCCGCAGCACTGCATCTTGTTGCGGTACTGGACGGTCTCGGCGCCGAGCGCCTCGACGAGCTCCTCGATCCACATCGGGTTCTCCGCATCGGTGAACCGGCGCTCCTTGATCGGCTTGAGAAGGTGGCATCCATAGTGGACGGCGATCTTCGTGCCTTCGAGCGGACGGACAACCGACTCGCGGATCTTCTCGACACCACAGATCTTGGGGTCGTAGTAGAGTTCGGCCAGGTGGTAGACATCGATGCTCCCCTTGAACTCCATGTCGATCTCGGCGAGAACCTCGTTGACGCCGTCGCGAAGGTCGTCGTGCTCCTTCAGGCGCTCGTTGACCTCGTAGATCGACTTGTAGCAGCCGTTGCAGATCAGGGTGATGTCCTTGCCCATCTCCTCGGCGAGGACGATGTTGCGTGCGGCCATCGCATACCAGACATAGAGGTCGGCGGCGCCAAATGCGCCCGGTGCCGGGCAGCAGCTCGCACCCTTCAGGGGAAGGAGTTCGATGCCGAGTGCCCTGCTCGTCTTGATGGCGGCGGCCTCACAGCCCGGGTAGCGGTTCGGTGCGATGCATCCCAGGAAGAATGCATACTCGTGCATGCCGTTGTGCATTCTCACTCACCCTCCGAGAGGATTCTGTCTGCATTCTCTTTCATCTTGTAGTGGTCCATGATCTTCTGGATGCCCGGCAGGTATTCGGGATACTTGTGGGTCGTCTCCGGTTCGGCCTCAAGACCGAGCTTCACACGAGCTGCCCGGTTCACGTCGTTGTTGGGCACACCGTGACCGGTGGTGTAGATGAGCTGGATCGTCTTGAGGAAGTTCCTCGGGATGATGTCCCTCTGGAAGGCCAGGTTGCGCATCGCCATGATGATGTCGGTCGGGGCGATGTCACGCGGACAGCGGTCGGTGCAGCTGTAGCAGGTGGTGCAGAGCCAGAGGTCCGGGTCGGTGAGTGATTCGTTCTCAAGACCCATCACGGCACGGCGGACGAACCGCCGGATACGGTAGCTCGAACGGGGTGCCGAGGGGCAGGAACCTGTGCAGGTACCGCACTGGTAGCACATGTGTGCAATGGTGCGGGAGATCTCCTCGACCTTCTTGGTAAATTCGGGGTTGCTGTCTTCAGAATGGAAGTACCTGTCCTGGAACTTCTCTTCCATTGCAGGGTCGTTATATCCTTTTGCCATGGTGCACCTCACGCCTTCTCCAGGGCCTTCAGTTCCACTGAGCCGGGGGCTACGCCTTCCTTGACCTTCGAGGTCCTCGGCGTCAGGAGTTTGTCCTTGATCCTGTTGTACAGGTCGGTCTCCTTGCCCTTCACCCTGATGCCGGTCCGCTTCAGGACGATGATGTCCTCACCCGGGCAGGCGTTCACACAGGCGCCGCAGAGGATGCAGAGATCCTTGTTGACGGCGATGTTTGCCTCCTTCTCCCCCTTCATCTGGGCTGCAGGGGACGGGGACGGGAGATAGATCGCATTGGCCGGGCAGATCTCGGCGCAGGTCGAGCATCCGCCGGGGCACTTCTCAGCGTGGAACTCGATCTCGCCCTCGAAGATCTTCTCGACGGTGATCGCCTCGGTCGGACAGTTGATTGCACACCAGCGGCAGGTGCAGCACTCATCCTCGATGATGTTGACCTTGCCGGGGAGCACCTTTGATTCGACCTCGCGGGTGACCGTGATTGCCTCCTCGGGGCAGGCTTCGACACAGACCGTACAACCGTCGCAGAGGCTCTCCTCCCAGAGGACGTCGCCCTCGACGTCGCCAGTCTCGGCGGTGAAGGGTTTGCGCTTGACGGTGATCGCCGGGCAGAGTGCTCCGCAGACACCACAGACCGTACACTTCTCGGTGTCGACCGTGAAGGTGGTCTTCGATGTCAGGGCGCTCTGGCGGTCGCGGCCATCATCGCTCGCTCCCTCGAACTCGGGGACGTCGCGGTCGATGGCATCGCGGGGGCAGACGTCTTCACAGACGGTGCACCTGACGCACTTCTCTTCGTCAACTTTCGTGACCATGTCGTACTGCGGGAAGCCCTCCTTCTCAACGATGGGGAGTCGTTCTTCGCCGTCGATCTTCAGGGTCAGGGCGTTGAAGGGGCACATGATGACGCAGACGCCACAGTAGGAACACTTGACTTCGTCAATGTTCACCGGGGTAGCGTAGTCGACTGCATTCTTCCTCTTGGTCGCTCCGACCATACTGATCGCAATTGCATCCTCGGGGCAGGACTCCGAACAGATACCGCAGCCTGTGCACCGCTGGGTATCAAGAATCAGGTGGTTTGCCTGCTGCAGAAGTCTCTGCTCGTTGATGATGTTTACACCATCTCTCTTCTTGGAGAATTTTGGAAATATCGGCATGAATTACCCTCACTCCTATTATCCTTGTGTCTGGGCACCCGGCCCGGACTGAATCGGTCCAAAGACCAGCCGTATCACATTGTACGGACACGCCTCGACACATACGCCACAACCGGCGCAGAGCTCGTGATCAACGTCAAGGACGATTGCCTTGCCGTTCATCACCTTGTAGATCTTGTCGGTTGTGACAGGATCCACGGTGTTGAGCTCCAGTGCATCCACTGGGCACGCGACCACACAATTGTTACAACCGGTACACCGTTCCATGTTTACATGCACTGCAAATGCCATGGTTTCACGCACCAGCTATCTCGATATAAAATCGATTAAGAAAGAGTTGGAAAATAATATACATAAACCTTCTGAATGAGAGGGCAGGGAAAAAACCTGTTTTTGGAAGTCGATCAATTGAAATGTGTTGATTCACGGCGAAGATTAAATGCATCGGGGCTCTGACGACTGAAAAATTGTGCGTTGGGGTTTTCAGCGGAAATATTCTCCAGTTCCCCGCCGGATGGCTGCCTGCCCGGTGCCCATGCTCATCTGTCAGGGTAATCGGGTGTTGCCGGTCGGGTCCAGTGCCCGCCCGGGACCGGTCCGAATGGTCTGTTCTGCATATAGAAATCTTCATCTGTTCCCCTGTTGCATTCTCTATTCAGTGTACGGGGTGTCGGGCAGGGCCCGCCCCTCAGCACATGAGGTGTATATATGGAGTATAATGGTGTGACCATCGACGACACGTATGCTGAGGCATTTCCGACGTGGGTGTGCCGGGTAATCATCACCGCCGTCACCGAGGAGTGGGCCTACAAGGCGGCAACCGAGGCGACCGGTTTCGCAACCTCCGCCATCGGATGCCCCTGTGAGGCAGGCATCGAGGGATTCGTCTCTGCAGACGAGACCCCGGACGGAAGGCCCGGATATGCGATTCTCATCTGTGCCGGCAAGAAGAAGCTGAAGGAGCAGGTCGTTGAGCGGCTTGCCGAGTGTGTGCTCACCGCCCCGACCACCGCCGTATTCGACGGTCTGCCCGAGGCCGAGGAGCGTATCCCGGTGAAGCTCCACTTCTTCGGCGACGGCTTTGAGTACAAGAAGGAAGTCGGCGGCCGGCAGTGCTGGGCGATCCCGATCATGAACGGCGAATATGTCGGTGAGGAGGACTTCGGCATCGTCAAGGGCGTTGCCGGCGGCAACTTCTTTGTGATGGGCGAGAACCAGATGGCGGCCCTCACCGGCGCCCAGGCAGCAGTCGATGCGATCAGCGCCGTCTGCGGTGTTGTCACTCCCTTCCCGGGCGGCATCGTCGCCTCGGGCTCAAAGGTCGGCAGCAACAAATACAAGTTCATGCCCGCAAGCACGAACGAGAAATACTGCCCGACCCTGCGTGAGAAGGTCGAGGGCTCCATGGTCCCCGAAGGTGTGAAGGCGCTCTACGAGATCGTCATCGACGGTCTGGACGAGGAGGCCGTGAAGGAGGCGATGGCCGAGGGCATCAGAGCGGCATGCATGGTGCCGGGTGTTGTCTTCATCAGCGCCGGCAACTTCGGCGGCAGCCTCGGACCCTTCAAGATCGACCTGAAGGATCTCTTCTAACTTTTTTTCATGTGTGCGGTGATCCGGGGGTCCGGATCATGCACCGGATAAGATACCAATTGTCACTTCTCCGTCCTGATCCTGTCATCCAGAACGCCGGTGTACTCCATCGGATGGTGCCCGGTCCTGACCTTCACCGGCGAGCGGGGAGTTCTGCCCCGCCGCAGCGCCGATCCCTTTATCCGTAATGGTGCCGATAATTTCGTCAACGAAATTTTCGGTGTATAATCATGATCACACTCACACCCGACGAGGTCAGGGCCCGCTTCGGACCCCTGTTTGCACAGAAATTCATTGTCATGGTGGATGAACAGGCCGGAACGGCGGAGATCCTGGAGTCCTGCCGCCACCGCGGCACCATCGAGTGGGACATGATGAACCGACGGCGTGCCGGCGGGGCGCTGTCCTCTGCCGAGGCGCAGGGGTCATCGATGACGATGAAGGCCCGCCTCGGCAGATATGAGGCTCATTTCGGCGCTGCCGGAAAGGAGATCGGCGGTCAGGCCCTCGAAGGTGTCGAGGTGCAGGGGGAGGAAGTCGTGACCACCTGGGCGGGGATCGCCGGTGCCGGTGTGGGTGTGGCCGCATGCCTGCCGCAGGCGCCCGGCGTGATCCGGGCCGAGTACCCGACCGAGGAGGACCTGCAGATCGGCGGTGCCCGTGTCTGCCGGGTGCGGATCGTTTCCCCGAAATACGAGAAGGTGACGATCGGCATCGACGACACAGACACCAAACAGGAGGGTGCCACCTGGGTGCTCGCCCTGAAGTGCGCCGAGGCGTGCATGATCCCCGGAGTTGAGTACCTTAATATGCGGCTGGTGCAGCTCAACCCGGCCGTACCAAAGAAGACGACGAACTGTGTCGGATCGGTGCTGAACTTCGCCGTGCGTTCGGGTTCGGTGGAGCCCCTCCTGGCGTTCGTGAAGGAGTATGTGGAGAGCAACGCCGTCTCCGGCGACACCGGGATCGCCTATTATCGGGGGATCGAAATTCCGGTATCAGATTACTCTCGCCGGATCAAGACCGATATCCTCACCCGCGAGGAGGTCGAGGCCGAGGCAGAGCGTCTTGGCATCACCTTCATCGACTCGGCACGGAGCAAGGGGCGGATCGGTGCCCTGGGCGCCGTGCTCTGGGGCAACCGCGGTGTCGAGGCGGCAGGGCTCTACGGAGAGTGAGGGGAGATCAGGGGGTGCGGGATGGACGGTATGAAGATGGAGGGTTCCGGGGCTCTCTCTGACCCCTATGTGGTCAGGTACCCACTCATCGTCGGGATCGCCGAGAGGAGCGGTGACCGGATCGAGGTGGTGGAGTTCTACGACTGCCTGGGCGGGGCCCACTGGGTGCGGCACCACTATGCGCAGAGTCCAGTGGTTCTCTCGGCCCGCACTGTCGGGCCGACGACCAGATACGTGCTTCGGGCCGGGACGGTCGATCTCCCCCTCGAGGGGTCGCGGTTTCCGGCCGGTATTGCCGGGGCGGCGGTAGAGGGTGACGAGGTCTCGGTCACCTATCTCGGGATGGGTGGCGGCGGTGTCGGGGCGGCGGCGTGCCGGGCACTGGCCGGAGGTGTCATCGGGGCGGAATGTGACGAGTCAGGCGGTGGAAAACTGGCGGGCTCCACGCTCCGTCTGCCGCGGCGGGAGCGGGTGATCATCGGGGTGGACGACACCGATACCCCGGACGCCGGTGCGACATGGACGCTGGTGCACAACATCGCCCGCGCCGTGGCCGACGATGCCTCGGTCTACCTCTCCCACACCATCGTCCAGCTCTACCCGGTCGCATTCAGGACAAAGAACTGCGTCGCCTGTGCGGTGGAGTTTGCATCCACCGATCCGGACGGGCTTGTCCAACGCTTTGCGGCTCTTCTTCGCCGCCACACCCTCTCTGAGGAGACCGGTATGGCGGTGTTCACCGGCTTCGATCCATCGCCTCTCAGGGGATACGGCGAGGCGGTGAAGCGGGGCGAGGTGACCTCTGCCGATCTCGACGCCGTGCTGGAGGGGGTGCAGGTGGTGATGGACGGCCGCGGGCTGATCGGTGCGGTGGCGGCGATCCCCTTCTATACCGATTATGAGGAGGCGCTGGCGCTATGGACTGGATCGCAGTGAAGGCGGCCCTTCTGGCCGAAGGGCGGGTGCGGATCGTCGGGGCCCCGGCGAAGGAGTATATTGCCTCTTCCAGCGCCGGGCCCGGTGCGGGGGGGGCGGGATCGGTGTTTTTCTCGGTCGGCGGTCGGCGAGTGCGCCTTGCCGTCGATCCGGATGCCCCGCTCACCCTGGTCCATGAGGGGAAGGGGAATGCCGCAATCCCGTTCAGGGGCGAGATGGTCCGGGGTGTGCTGGAGGCGCCGGCCCTCCACTGCCCCCGCCAGGCCTTCATCACCCTCACTCCGGGGTGCATCTTCTCCTGCCGTTACTGTGCGGTGCCTGCGTGTTCGGGAGGGAGCAGGACGACGGCGGAGGTAGTGGCGATGGTGCGCTCGGTGCTCGAACGCATCGACGCCATCTCGATCACGAGCGGGGTTGCCGGGAGCGTGGAGGAGGAGGAACGGCGGACGGTCGAGGTGGTGCGGGCGCTCGTCCGCTTCGGCCTCCCGATCGGCGTCTCGATCTATCCGACGGCGGACACCCCCCGCCTGCTCCGGGAAGCAGGTGCCGACGAGGTGAAGTTCAACCTGGAGGCGGCCACTCCCGGCATCTTTGCCGAGATGTGTCCGGGGCTCGACTGGAACCTGATCTGGGAGGTGCTTGTCGAATCGGTCCGCCTCTTCGGGAAAAACCATGTCCAGAGCAACATCATCGTCGGCCTCGGGGAGAGTGACGATGAGATCGAAGCGGCGGTGCATCGCCTCTGCTCGATCGGGGTGATCCCGATCCTCCGGCCGCTCACACCCTCGGCCGGGTGCGCCCATCTCCGCCGTCCCGATGCCGGGCGGCTGATGCGGCTGAACGAGATTGCCACCCGGGAGATCCGGGAGGGCGGCCTCGATCCGGCGGAGGCGCAGACGATGTGCGTTGCCTGTGCCGGATGCGACCTGATGCCGGGGAGGGAATGAGGATGGACGGCGAGGCGGTGCTGGCGAAGGCCCTGCGAAGGGCGGCACCCGGACGCATCTTCACCGTGCCCGGGTATCCGGTCACCGGGTGCGGAGTGCTGGCCGGCGCCGAGATCTGCACCAATGAGAAGGTGGCGCTGGAGTACGCCCTCGGATCCTCCCTCGCAGCCCGACCTGCCGCAGTGCTCGTCAAAAATGTGGGGATGAACCTCCTCGCTGATCCCCTGGTCCAGGCAACGGCGCAGGGGCTCAGGGCGCCGGTGGTGGTGGTGGTCGGTGATGACCCGCATGCCCGCGCCTCGCAGGCGGCCCAGGACTCGCGCCCATTCGGCCCCCTTGCGATGGTGCCGGTGGTGGAGGCCGAATCCGCCGAAGATCTCCCGTCCGCCCTTGTCGAAGCCTTCGCCCTCTCGGCGGCGCTCTCCCGGGTCGCCCTGCTGCGGGTGACGCCCGATATCCTCCAGGCTGAGGCCGGAGAGGTGAAAGATGTCGGGGTGCCGACCGGGCAGGGGGAGGTTGCGGATCCCGCCCTGACGATGCGGGGGCGGTGGGCGCATGCCCTGCAGACGGCGGCGGCACATGCGGATCATCGTCCGCCTGAGGGGGTGCGGGTCGCCATGCCGCCGGCCGATGCCCCACAGGACCGCCCGGAAACCTTTCATGATCGGGGATATTTCCGGACGTTCTGCAGGGGTTGTCCGTTTCGCCCCCTCTTTGCCCTGCTCGAACGGCGGGGCATGCGGGCGGCGGTGGATGCAGGATGCTCTCTCCTCGCCCTGAACCCGCCCGGTTCAGTCGGCATCGCCAGTTATGGGCTGGGATCGGCGGTGGCAGTGGGGGCGAGGGCGACGGGTGTCGCTCTGATCGGCGACTATGCCATCCTGCACTCGGGGATCAACGCCCTCATCGATGTCCACGAGAAAGGGGTGCCCCTGCTGTGCATCGTCATCGAGAACAGGCGGATGGGTATGGTCGGGGGATCGGCGGTGGCCGATATCTCCCGCTACCTGGAGTGGGCGCGGCCCTCGGTTGTCGAGGCCGCTGATATGAACGCCCTGGACCGGCTGATTCGGCCTTCAGATGGGCCGAAAACGGTGATCGTCAGGGGAAACTGTCCGGGAGGTGAGAGTCATGAACAGGTGGAATGTTGAGATCTGCGATGTCACACTGCGTGACGGTGAACAGACGCCCGGCGTCACGTTCACCTGCGAGGAGAAGATGGAAATCGCCGGTATGCTCGACGGCACCGGCATCGAGGTGATCGAGGCCGGATTCCCGGCGGTATCGGCGAGTGAAAAGGCAGCCGTCAGGGCCATATGTGAGATGGGGCTTGATGCCCGGATCTGTGCCCTATCGAGGGCGAAACAGGAGGACATCGACGCCGCCCTGGACTGTGGTGTGGACATGATCGGGGTGTTCATGCCCACCTCCGACCTGCATATCAGTCTGAAGTACGGCCGTCCCAGGGAGGAGGTGCTCGCCCGCACGATGGAAATGGTCGCCTATGCCCATGATCATGGTGTGCAGGTGCGTTTCGGCGCCGAGGACGCCTCCCGTTCTGATCCCGGGTTTCTGTTCGAGTCCTACCGGCAGGCAGTTGCGCATGGCGCCGACCTGGTCACCTTTGCCGACACCGTCGGGTGCATGACGCCGATCGAGATGGTGGCCGTTGTGCAGGAATATGCACCCTCCGTGGGCGTCCCGCTCTGCATCCACTGCCATGACGACATGGGGTGCGCCACCGCGAATACGGTGACGGCGGCGGCGTCCGGCGCCTTCCAGCTCCATACGACGGTGAACGGGATCGGGGAGCGTGCGGGAAACGCCGCCCTCGAGGAGGTGCTCGTCCTGCTTGCCCTGAAGGGTGGGATCAACCGTTACGACCTCTCCGGGCTCCATGCCCTCTCTGAGCTGGTGACACAGGCCTCCGGGCTGTCGATCGCACGGAACAAGGCGATCGTCGGGGACCATGCATTTGCGCATGAGAGCGGGATCCATATCGCGGCGATCCTCCGGGACCCCGAGGCCTATGAATATGTCAGGCCCGCCCTTGTCGGGTGCGATCGCACCTTTATCCTGGGAAAACACACCGGGCGGCATGCCGTGCGGCATGTGGCCTCAAGTCTCGGCTATGACCTGGAGGAGGATGAGATCACCTGGGTGCTCCACCAGGTGAAGGCCCGGAGCGAGGCGAAATGCGCCGTCACCCCGGAGGTGCTCCAGGAGATTCTCTGCAAGGCCATCTGTGCCGACCGGACGGGAGGGGGGGCGTGAACACCCTCTCCGAGGAGATCCTGGGTGCTCCTGCCGGATCCTATGTGGACCGCCCTGTCGACCGCGCCTATGTGCACGACGGCACCGGAGTGCTGGCCCGTGCGGCATGGGAGGAGATCGGCACCGGCAGGTTCACCGACCCGGATCGGAAGTACCTTATATTCGATCATATCGTGCCGGCGAACACCTCGGTCACCGCCGACCTGCAGCATGAGCTCCGGGCGTTTGCACGCCGGACCGGCATGCAGTTCCATGACGTGGGTTCGGGCGTCTGCCACCAGGTGATGGCCGAGGGGCGCGCCCTGCCCGGCGAGGTGATCGTGGGCGCCGACTCTCACACCTGCACGCTCGGAGCGTTCGGAGCGTTTGCGACCGGGGTCGGTGCGACCGATATGGCGGGCATCTGGGCCACCGGGGAGACCTGGTTCCTGGTGCCCGAGACCACGGGAGTGCTCTTCGAGGGTGAACTCTCGGGCGGTGCCGAGGCGAAGGATGTCGCCCTCGCCGTCGTGGGCGCCCTGGGCATGGACGGCGCCACCTACCGCGCCCTGGAGTTTGCCGGAGAGGGTGCCGCCTCCCTCTCGATCGCCGACCGCCTCACCCTCTGCAATATGGCAGTGGAGACCGGGGCGAAGACCGGCATGTTCCGTTCTGATGCGGTGACGCGTGCATATCTTGCCTCCTTCGGCCTCGACACCCCCCTCCAGCCGGGGGGGACGCAAAGGTATTCCGCGGAGATCAGCATCGACCTCTCTGCCCAGGAACCGCTCCTTGCCCTGCCGCCCCGCGTGGACACGGTCTGTCCGGTTGCAGAAAAGGAGGGGCTTTCTGTGGATCAGGTATTCCTCGGCACCTGCACAGGCGGGCGCTACCAGGACCTCGAACGGTTTGCGGCGATCGTCCGGGGAAAGACGGTGGCGGTGCGTACCGTCGTCGTCCCGGCCTCCCGCGCCGTGCTCCTGCGTGCGGCGGCGACAGGCGTGCTCTCCGATCTGGTGGAGGCCGGGTGCGCCGTTGCCACGCCGGGGTGCGGTCCGTGCCTGGGGGCGCACATGGGGGTGATCGGCGAGGGCGAGGTCTGCCTCTCGACGGCGAACCGGAATTTCCGGAACCGGATGGGCGTCGGCGGGGAGATCTATCTCGCCTCCCCCTCGACAGCGGCGGCGACGGCGCTCGCCGGTGCAATCTGCTCCCCGGAGGGGTGCCAGTGAGGGGGGAGGGGCATGCGGTCTGTCTGGGGACCGATATCGACACCGACCTCATCATCGCAGGACGCTATCTCCGCACAAAGGACCGTTCGGTCTGGGCCGGGCATGTATTCGAGGACCTCGACCCCGGCCTTGCGCCCCGCCTGCGGGGTGCGGTGATCATGGCAGGGAAGAACTTCGGTTGCGGGTCGTCGCGGGAGCAGGCGGTGGTGGCGCTGAAGGAGGCGGGCGTCGTCGCCGTGGCCGCACCCTCCTTTGCCAGAATCTTTTATCGCAATGCCGTCAATATTGGTCTGCCGGTGCTGGTCTGCGAGGCAGGATGCAAGGAGGATGAAATGGTCAGATTTGACCTGGAGGAGGGCTGGATCAAGGCCGGTGGCGAACGCCGCCCGGTGGCCCCTCTCTCGGCCCGGATGCGGGCGATCCTTGCTGCCGGCGGCCTCGTTGCCTACCTGAGCGGAGGACGTGAATGATCTTTCCTGAGGAGTGCAAGTATGTGGGGATCGCCGCCGGGCATCCCCTCGGTGACCGTATCTATTTCCTCTCCAGGTGGCTGATCCGGGAGACCCCGGAGGGGTCGGAGATCCGTGCCGTCCGCCTGTCAGACGGAAACGGACTGATGCGCAAGGTCCTGGACGAGGAGGTGCTCGCCACCCCGGACGAGACCCTTGTCTGGCCAGATCCGGTGAATTTCGGCGACCGTGCATTGTTGATCCGGCTGGCACGCGAGGGAGGGCACCGGTGCACTATCTTCCGGAGCCCTGATGACTCAAAGACGTTTGTGATCGACCCCGAACCCGGGGATCTCCTGACCGTGCACGTCTATGACATCGTACCGCCCCGTCCGCACCTGGCGGCGATCCTGGAGGAGCTCGAATCGGTCGGGCTCTTCGGCGACCTTGGCGTCCGTTTCGAGTACCATCTCAGGGATATCAGGGATACGGCGGCAGAAGTCTACCCGTGCAGGGCGGGTGGGTTTGAGCGTACCCTCGATTCCGATCCCCTTGATGGCACTGAGCGGGTGGCCGGATGCCTCACCGCCCGCCAGTTCTGTTCTGAGAACTACGGGGGGTCGATCGTGGTTGATGAGATCTGCCCCCTGACGCAGGTGGCGGAGGAACCCTTCATCGCCCGCTGCTGCCGCGCCGACCGGGAGGGTGTGGGTGTCTGGAACGGGAAACTGGGGGGAGTGGTCCACTGGGGCGCCTCCCCGCACACGATCGACACGGTGCTGCGGGCGGCGGTGTCGGCATGGAGGGAGCATGAAGATCGCCGTCGTTCCGGGTGACGGCATCGGGCGGGAGGTGGTGCCGGTCGCCGAGTCCGTGCTCCGCCACCTCCACCCTGACTGGGACTATTACCCTGTCGAGGTGGGGTTCGGCCGCTGGGAGCGCTGTGGCGCCGCCATCGGATCCGGGGAGATGGACGCCCTCCGTGAGGCGGATGCCATCCTCTTCGGGGCGGTGACCACCCCGCCTGACCCCGACTACCGGAGCGTGCTCCTGCAGATCAGAAAAGATCTCGACCTCTATGCAAACGTGAGACCGGTCCGCGGACCGGGATTCTCGGTCACCATCGTGCGGGAGAACACCGAGGGGCTCTACTCCGGGATCGAGTGGGCGCTGCCCGGGAGCGCCTGCACCCTGCGGGTGGTCACCGATGGGGGAAGCCGACGGATCGCCCGATATGCCGCGGCCCTGGCAGAAAACGGGCTGATGACGATCGGCACCAAGGCGAATGTGATCAAGTCCGACGTCCTCTTCCGCCGGTGTGCGATCGAGGAGGCAGAATCCGCCGGTGTGCGCTGGGAAGAGAAATATATCGACGCCCTCTGTCTCGACCTCCTCATGCACCCGTCCCGCTATAATGTGGTGGTGACCACGAACATCTTCGGCGACATCATCTCCGACGCCGCCGCCTATCTGGTCGGCGGACTCGGCCTCCTCCCCTCGGCAAACGTCGGCGATTCCCATGCCTTTTTTGAACCGGTCCACGGGAGCGCCCCTGACATCGCCGGGCGGGGAATTGCGAATCCGGTGGCGGCGATCCGCTCTGCCGCCATGCTCCTCGCCCATGTCGGACATGCGGACGAGGCGGCGGCGGTGGATGCGGCGGTGGATGCCGCCTGTGCCGCGGGGGTGCGGACGCCCGATCTCGGCGGCGCCGCCTCGACCGTGCAGGTGGGTGAGGCGGTGCTCAGTCGGATGCGCTGAGGAGCGCCTCCTCCGTTTTTCTCTCCCTGTGTATCACTCCGCTTCTGGATCCTCTTCCCAGAGCCCGAATGTGTTCCCCTCGGTATCCTGGCAAACGGCCAGATATCCGAATTTTTGCACGGCGGTTTTCGGGAGGAGCACCTTTCCGCCGAGGCGGTCCACGTCGACCAGGGTGGCGTCGATGGACGGTACCCCGACATAGTTGGTGATCTGTTGATCCGGCGCTCCCCGCGTGCCCATGCCGCCGCCGATGCCGGGGGAACCGTCTTCGGCGGTGGTGGAGATCAGGTAATAGTCCGTCCAGCCCGGGGGCAGTTCGAACTTCCACCCGAAAAGGGTGGAGTAGAAGGTCTTCGCACGTTCGAGGTCTTCTGCAGGCAGGTCAAAATGCACGATCGTCGCCATGATATTCACCGGAGGAGAACAGGTGCGGCCGGTCGTTTAATGGTTTGGATGACCGGGAGGATAGGGGTCTGGAGTTCCTGCCGATCAACTCCTCCATCTTCACGCCATCTCCGTCACCCTGATGCGTGCTGCCGCCCTATGCTCATCCATGATCCGTGCCGGGTGCCATGTCTCGATCGCCGGTTCGCTCGCGAACGCCGTGGTGAGGGCGGAGGAGCGGGGATGCGACTGCTTCCAGATCTTCTCCAGAAATCCCCGCGGCTGGGGGTTCAAGGACCTCACCGACGCCGATATCGAGGGGTTCAGAGGACGCCTTGCGGCATCGGGCCTCTATCCGGTGGTGGACCACATGCCCTATCTCCCGAACCTCGCCTCGCCAAAAGAGGAGGTCTATGAGAAATCGGTCGCCACCCTCATCGCAGAACTGGAGCGGTGCTCTGCCCTGGGCATCCCCCATCTGGTGATGCACCTCGGGAGCCATCTCGGCACCGGGATCGAGGGGGGAAGGAGGCGCCTGATCGACGGGATTCTGCGGGCGTTCGACGACACACCG
Organism: Methanofollis fontis; assembly: GCF_004297185.1. Taxonomy (NCBI): domain Archaea; kingdom Methanobacteriati; phylum Methanobacteriota; class Methanomicrobia; order Methanomicrobiales; family Methanomicrobiaceae; genus Methanofollis; species Methanofollis fontis. Next base: position 32,013 of record NZ_PGCL01000001.1, on the reverse strand, counting down.
GGCGAAGTCTGCCTCCTCCTGGAGAACACCGCCGGCACAAAGAACAGTCTCGGGGGCACATTTGAGGAGATTGCCCTGATTCTGGACGCCCTGCCCGAAGAACGCACGGCAGTCTGTTTTGACACCTGCCATGCCTTCGCCGCCGGATATGACCTCAGGGACGAAGGGGCAGTCGGAGAGAGTCTCGAACTCTTCGACGGAGCGATCGGTCTCGATCGTCTCCGTGTCATCCACTGCAACGACTGCAGGGGGACGCTCGGGTCGCACCTCGACCGTCACCAGCACATCGGCCTCGGCGAGATCGGCGAGGAGGGGTTTGCGGCGTTTCTCGCCGTTCCAACGATCCGGCGCCTCCCCCTGATCTGCGAGACGCCGGTGGATGAAATCCGAAACGACGCCGGAAACATCTGTCGCCTCAGGGAACTGGCCGGGGAGTGAACGCCACCTGATTTTGATCCCTTTTATCCCTCTTATCCCTCTTTCTGCTGATATCGCACGATTGCAATCTCTTCCCTTCCTATCCTCCGTGTTCTGGGGCTGGTCCTATGCTCCGGCTGTGTGGAAGATCCTTTCAGGGAGGGGAACCCCCCTCCCCGCACCTGGATACGTGCCGGACGGAAAAACTGTTCTCAATGATGTCTGATTCCCCGTTTTTCAGAGTCCGCCCCCTCCCCTCTTGTTTTTATCGCCTCCCGACAAACCACCCCCCATAGGCCGAAATCATGGACCGGACCTCCTATCACCCCCTGCTGATCCTTGGCGCCATACTTGCCGGGGCGGCGGCGATCGCCGTCGCCTTCTCCGGTGACCCGCAGAGTGAAATCGGGCTGTTTTTCTCGACCGGGGCGGAGGTTGCCCCGATTGTCCTGCTCGCCCTGCTCGCCCACCTGGCAATTCTGCGACCGCGCCTGAAGCCGTTGGTTGTCACCCTTGCCGTCGTCCTGATCCTCTCTCTTGCCGCCCTCTCGTGGATGCTCTCGCTGGCGCCATGGTTTTTCACCACCGATCTGGATAATCCTCCCGCCCGGATGGTGGTGACGTTCTTCGTATCTATGCTCCTCTGTTCTGGAGCGTTCCTCATCTGCTGCCTCGGCTTTTCCCGGCGTGTTCGCTCCCGTCTCGCCCGGCATATCCCGATCGATCCCGACAATTTTGTTCACACTATCGGGCTCGTGGTCATCGGCGCCCTGACCCTCTTTCCGCTCATCCCGCTTACCGTCCTGGGTCACGCCCCACTCGTTGACCTGATGGCGAACCCGGACTTTGTCCTCGCTCCAATCACCCCGGCAGAGGCTGCAAAAACGGACTTTTATGGGTTATTATGGACAGTTGCCGGTGTCTTTCTTGCCGCCGGCCTCCTGGTGCGCCGGACGCTTTCTGAGGTGCTCGATCGCCTCGGTGTGGTGGTGCCGGACCGGAGGGAGGTGCTGTTCGCCCTTGGTGCGGGGGTGGCGCTCGTCGGCATCTTCTGGGTGGTCGATCATGCCATCATCGGTCTCTGGATGCATCTCGGATGGGGCGTCACCGATCAGGACTACATGCGCTCTCTCTTCGCCGCCTATCTCACCCCCGCCGCCGCCGTGGTAGCGGCGATCGTCGCGGGCGTGGGGGAAGAACTGGCGATCCGGGGACTGTTGCAACCAAGGTTCGGGATCGCCTTCTCGGTCGCCGTCTTTGCATCGCTCCATGCCTACCAGTATGCATGGGACGGCGTGCTCTCGGTGCTGCTTGCAGGATGCGTGTTTGCCGTGCTCAGATTGAGGACCAATACCACGGTGTGCGCCATTACCCATGCCACCTATGACCTCGTCCTCTTCGCCCTCCTGATGACCGGAATCGGATGGGTCTGATATATTTTCTCTCCCGGTCCCCCTCCGCCCGGGATTCTCCATTCCATGATGATGAAGAGAAGAGAGAAGGCGCCTGTTCAGGACAGATCTCGATCCTGCAGGTGGATGGGCGCCTTCAACTGGTGTAGCCGCGCTCGATAAGGGATTTCTTAAAAACGTCCGGAATCTCTTTTTTTCTTTCTGCGACGGCAACAGCGAGATCTGAGAGTGTCCTCTCGAGTGAAGTGCTGGTGTCCATCACCCTGAGCAGGCAGGTCCTGATGTCCTGATCTTCCGCTGTACCCGCCTCAATGCTCTTCACAACCGCATCCAGGTCGTCACTGGCATTGCGGGCGCCTTCTGAGAGTTCGGAGAGGTACTCAAGGAGGAAGGACAGGAGATCCTCGTAGGCGTCCTTCATCTCCATCTCCGCTTTTTTCCGCTCTTCGAGTTCGTAGAGGGTGTTGTTCCTCATCTCCCTGAATGCCTTCACCTGCTCTGTCAGGGCGCTCACATCCTCGCAGATGAACATGGCATGATACAGCCCCTCCATATCGGTCGCAAGGGGGATGAGGCTGGTGCGCTGAGCGCGCGCACTGCCGTCCTGCAGATAGGAGGGTATGACAAAGGTGTGGATCTGGGAAGAAAAAACGCTGGGCGCCCCTCCCCTGAGCGTCTGGTCGATTCGTGAGATGACCGTCGTCCGGTCAAGTGCAGGGAAGCGCTCGGTGATCCGCTGCCCGATGACCTCTTCGGCCGTGATCCCGGTCCATTCCTCCAGACAGGCATTCCAGTACCTCACCACGTAGCCTGCATCGATGATGCAGATGCCCGCCGGCAGGAAATCCATTCCCTGCCATGGTCCAGTTGAGGTCTTCCCTGTCATTGTTCATTCTCCCCTGACGGCGGCGATCTTCTCCAGCAGGGTTTCCAGGGATCCGATCTCAAGGATCATGGCGATAATGCCCTCGACATTGATGTCCTCGACAAAAAACCGTGTATTGGCCAGGAGCACCCGCTCATCGGCATGAAAGCGGGCGTTCCAGACAATCTGTGCGATCGAATCCTCCACATAGAGGGGGGGGGTGTAGGTGATCTGCTGACCGAGCACATTTCCGATCGATCCCATCACCCCGTTGATGAAGATGTTGCCGACCTCGGTGAGGGTCTCGATCCGTATCGCATCCAGTTCTGGCTGATCTCCGTTCTCCCCGGTGATCGCCATCACCAGGGCGGCGGCGCTCTCAGGCGGGAAGATGAGGGCGGTGGTGCCGGTAAAAAACCCCTTGAAATCGATCTTGACCGTTGCGGCGGTCCCCTCCACCGGGAGACCGCAGGCGGCATCGAGTTCGTCGATCCTGATCACCTGGAGCGTGGGGACATGGAGAATTATGTGGGAGCAGGTGATCTCGTTCAGCATGGCGGCAGCACGACCGACGCCGATATTCACCAGCTCCCTGATGGCATCGAGATCTTCGTTGTTCAGGCTCATTGCTCCTTTCCCTCGGCAAGAACCTCTCTGACAGCACTCAGCAGTTCATCCCGTTTTACCGGTTTATTGATGAATGCTCTCGCTCCCAGTGCGCTGCACTGCTCTCGGGTCGAATCCTGGATGTCGGCGGTGAGCACGATTACCGGTGTGCAGATGCTGTCCTGCCGCATCAGGCGAAGCACCTCGAGTCCGTCCACCCCGGGCATCAGGAGGTCGAGCACAAGGAGATCGGGCGCTGCATCGACAAGCAGACGGAGCCCTTCGGTCCCGTCAGGGGCAAAAATCGTCTCATGACCATCGCCAGAAAGGATTGTCGAGATGATCTTTCTCTGAAACGATGAGTCATCGATAATGAGGATCCGTGTCAAAGCTGTCATCTCCGGTATGTGTCAATAATTTTGTTTCTCTGGTAATATTCGTTGTGAAGATGATCTCTGCCGACCCCCTTCTCATCGGTGTAGCGCCCCGGTGAATGCCGTGGATCTACGGTTCAGTTCGAGGTGCCGGCAGTGCCGGGCGCCTGCTGGGGCGCTTCCCCGCGGCGCCCAGGATCATAAGGAATTTTCGCAGACCCCGGTTCATTCCATCTGGCCTCTTCTGCCATTCCGCCCGGTGAAGTATTAATAATCCATCGCGACAACCGGCATCTGGTGAAGAACGTTCGCATCCCATCTCCCGGAAACCTCGTCGCCTACTTTGTGCAGGGGCTGATCCTCCTGAGTGTTGGCTATAGCGCCTGTATCGGCGACTGGTTCCTTGCCTTTGTGGGTCTTTTTGCCTTTTTCCTCACCACCGTCCCCTACATCGTCTCGCGGCGGGGGGACATCTGCATGCCGTGGGAGGTGAACCTGCTCATCGCCCTCTCCATCTATCTTCATGTCGCCGGGCATATCTCCGATTTTTATATGGTGTTTTCACCGTATTATGATAAAATCGCTCATTTTGTCTCCTCGATCACGATCTCGGTCCTCGGATTTGCCCTGGTCCTCCTTATGGACAGGTATTCCGGTCTTCGCCTCACCCGCCCGATGATCATCGGGTTTATCGTGATATTCACGATGGCCCTGGGTGCGTTCTGGGAGATCTATGAGTATCTGTTCGATACCCTGTTTCAGATGAACCTCCAGCACGGTCTGGACGATACGATGACCGATCTCATCTTCGACCTCTTCGGTGCCCTGATAATCGCTGCGGTCGGGAACTTCTATCTCCGCCGCCTGACAAAAGAGGAGGTCGCACTGCTGTTTCTGAAACCGGGGTCGATGAAAAATACGGCCTCAGCCCGCGGGCCCGATCAGGACGATCTCGGGCGGGGCATTGAGGCGGAGTTCGGCCGGAAGGTTTGAGGTGCCAAGTCCCCTGCTGATATAGACCGGTGTATCGTCTTTTGTCACCAGTCCGGAGAGCTCGAGGACGCCGTTGTCATTGAGCGTCTGGATGCCGGGGAGCATGAACTGTCCGCCGTGGGTGTGGCCGCAGAGGATCAGGTCGGCCTCCCATGGTGCCCGGCATTCGGGTTCGTGGATCAGGTAGATTGTAAAGGCATCGGTGCGGGGGACGGTCGGGGGATCGGCCATGCCGGCCCATCCGTCATCCACACCGACCAGCAGGAGGGGCGTGCCGTTCAGGTCAAGGGTGACATACTCGTTCCTGAGCACATGCACACCGGCCGATTCCAGTTGTGCCGTCAGGGCATCGGCAAAAACCGGGTCGGTGTCCGTCTCTCCGAGTGGGGACATATCATAGTGTTCGACGCTCCGCTCCGTCTCCTGGATTGCGATCACCTTCTCAAGTCCGGTGACTGCATCAATACCGGCCTTATAGTCATGGTTCCCGAGCACTGCATAGGTGGGTGCGTCGATCTCCCGCCAGATCTCCTGCAGGGAGAGGTCGGGCTCCTCTCCATACACAAAATCGCCGCCGATCAGCACGACCGATGGATTGAGGGCGTTTACCTCCTCGATCACCCGTCTGATATGGTCGATGTTGTCCTCCCGCAGGTGGGGATCGGCAATGAACACAATCCCTTCGGGTGCGCCGGCAAATGAGAGTGTGGTGACCGATGTGTTCTGCCCCTCCCACGCCATGTAACCCAAGGTCGGCGGTGCGGTGAGAAGGAGGACGGCGGCAATTGCAAAATAAGTGGATCCGTTCAGGTGCGGCAGTTTCAACCCCATGTGGCTCGCAGATCCGGTTGATCCGGATATTATAAAATGGCCTGTATGTGGGCATTCTCTCTCACGCCAATGTGGTCTGAATGGGGCAATTTTGCTGAATGGTCGGGTTATGGGCCCTTTTTCCTGCTCCTGAATGAGCAGGGGCGAACACCATCCCATCCGCCCCTCCGGAGATCTGGATCGAGCATCATATATTGCCATCCCGCCAAGTTGTGCATGAATGGCGCGTGATCTGATGCGGGCGTCGATGTTCTCTCGCCGGGATATATATGATCTCAGCCCCGGCAGCCATGTCTGCTGTATCTATGATGTCGATGAAGAGTGGTGGTCCGTCGTCGAATCGGCCATCAGGTGCGGACTCGAACGGGGCGAACGTATCGTCTGCTTCATCGACCGCATACCTCCTGAAGCGATGATCGGAGGACTCTCGGAGGGGGGGCTGCCCCTGGACGACCTCATCGGATCCGGTCAGGTGATGGTCGGAACGGCGGAATCGCTCTATCTTTCGGGAGGTCAGTTTGATCCGATCCGGATGAGCGATTATATCTGCCGTACCGTTTCCGGAGCAATTGAAGACGGTTTTCCTGCTCTCAGGATGATCGGGGATGCATCCTGGGCACTCCGGCACTTTCCTGGATCTGATCGATTATTTGAGTATGAGGCGGCGATAAACACCCTTCTGGGGACGCTTCCCTGCACGGCCTTCTGCCTCTATGACCGCCGAATTTTTCCAGCATCTGCCCTCCTCGATGCCCTCATGGCGCATCCAAAAGCGATGATCGGGGAAGAACTCTATGATAATCATTATTTCTGCGATGATCATGCATCTGCATCCGACACGCAGGACCAGACCCGCCTCTCCCGATGGATCAGTCATCTTGTCGAAAAGAAACGGTATGAGGCGGAGATCGTCCACCAGCGGGACGAGGCCGAGGCCTATTTCACGACGTCCGCCGTCGCCATGGTGGTGATTGACGGGGACGGTCTCATCAGGCGGGTGAACCCCTCGGCCTCGACGGTCTTCGGTCTGAACGAACACCTCCTGATGGGGCGGACCCTCCTCTCCTTTGTCCCCCCTGAATGGCACGGGGATGCCCGGAAATGCATCGGCAGCGACGCCGAGGCTGCGAAAAATGTTGTCATTCCGGTGACTCCCCCCGGCGGGGAGGTGCGGTATGTTCGCTGGAACGCTTCGCCGCTCCCCCACGACGGCATGGAGGGATGGACACTCCTTTCTGGTGAGGACATCACCGAACGGCGTCGTATAGAAGAGAATCTCCGGAAAAACGAGCGGATTTTCTCGGCCATATTTCATAACTCCTCGGTCCCGAAGGCGCTGGTGGACGCCAGCGGCACGGTGATCGATGCGAACGGCGCTACTTCACGCTTCCTTGGCGTTGACGAACTTATTGGCAGGCAGATCCCTGGTTTTATAACCGCTCCCGGCGGTGTCGGTGAGGAAGAACGCTCATTCCTCCGTCCTGACGCTGAGACGGTCTGGGGTCTGGTGAGCATCTCAGATATCGGACCCGGTGTCGATGGGGAGGGGCCGTTCATCGTGGTCTGTCAGGACATCACGGAGAGGAAACGGTTCGAGGAGGAGCGGTTCAGGGCGCTCGAGCAGATCGAGCGGAACATGACACAGCTTGCAAGCCTCAACGACCGCATCAGAAATCCGCTTGCCGTGATCGTCGCTGTCTCTGATATGGACGTGGAAGAATCGGAAAAAAGTCGAATTCTCGAACAGGCGGAGATCATCAACGGCATTGTCGACGAGATCGATCGCGGCTGGTGCGTCTCTGAATCGGTCCGCGATTTTCTCAGAAAACATAATGAGTTTTCGGCCTGATCAGGGGACGGGGGGAAGGATATGGGGAAGGCGGATTCACTCGCCCGTTTTTTCAGCCGTCCGTTCTTTCTGAGCCTCACCATAGGTCTCCCCTTCTGTATATTCAAACTCCTCTTCGGCCTCTCCGCCATCCGCGCTGGCGGGGGTGACCGACCCCTTCTGGCCCTCTTCGGGGCCGGTGTCCTCCTCTGGGCGGGGGTGGATATGATGATGAATGCGGGTCGCGCCCTCCTCGATCTCCTGGGGCGTGGGGCACCATTTGAATACTGTTCCATCGCTCAGATGGGCCGCCTTGTCGGTATGCCGACCGTTTTCCTTGCGTTCGACACCCTCCTCTCCTTCTCGATCATCTGCATCATGCTCTGGTCCGGATGGATTGCCGCCCTCACACCATGGGAATCGGTGGTATGGTCCGGGGCCACCACCCTCAATCTGATCAGCCTCTCGATCGTCATGCTCCTCACCGAGATCAGGCGAGTGTGAGGCGGTCCATTCACCACCATATATATTCAGGCGGCGCCCACCCGTACCCCACGTGAAGGCGACAATCGACGGCAATGCTCTCCACCTCGGGCAGGAGGGTCTTTCGCTCTATGAGAGCGGCGGGTATGGCCGACCCGTGAAGGGCGGTCTCCGCCTCGCCCCTGAGGAGGGGCTCTACCTCCTCTGGCGGAATCGGATCACGGTGACGGGCCATGATGCACCCTCGCTCCTGCGTGAGTACTCCAGGACACCGGGATTTTTTCGGCGCTACCTGGTCTACCGCGACCTGCGCGAGCGCGGCTATGCCCTCCAGACCGGCCCCCATGATTTCCGGGTCTTTCGGCGGGGTGAACGTCCGGGGAAGGGGCACTCGCAGTATCTTGTAAGGGTGCTCGCCGAGCGTGACCTTGTGGACTTTGATAGGGTGACCGCCGAGGTGGCGACGGCCGGAAACATGCGCAAGCAGTATGTGGTCGCCGCCGTGGACGACGAGGGTGAACTCACCTACTATGAGGTGAAGGTCGATCATCTTCCGGCACCCGATGAGGCAGAGACGGGAGGGCAGGCGGAGGGCGAAGCGGTTGGCGCCGTCGCCCTCGTCCCGGTCGCCGGTGCCGAATGGCTTTCTGAGGCTGGATTTGGCAAACTGCTCGATTCGGATCGGATCATGCTCTCCCCCGTGGAGGCACTTGCCCTGATGGACGATCGTCGCCTTTCTCTGGTCCGGGACGACGTCCCTCTCTCACGGGAGGAATACTTTGCCGCCGCCGCCGAATACGACGCCGAACTCCTGGAGAAGGCGGCGGTCTATGCAGACCTGCGCCGCCGCGGCCATGCCCCGAAGACGGGTTACAAGTTCGGCCATCATTTCCGGGTCTACATCGGCGGCATCCAGCACTCGCCGATGCTCGCTCAGGCCATCCCTGCGGGAACCGCCCTCACCATGGTGGCGATCTCCCGTTCAGTCCGCCTTGCGCACAGTGTCAAAAAGAAGATGTTGTTTGCCTGTGTACATACAGACGGCATTCAGTACATCGAATTTGCACGAATCAAACTGTGAGATACGACCTATGCAGCAGGGGATCAATCCATGGGCAAGCAGCCAGACGGTCGATGTCGGGAAACTCTTCACCGAATTCGGCATCGAACCGATGGAAACCGTCATTGACCGCCTCCCCGACGTCCCGCCATTCATGCGCCGGGGGATCGTCGTCGGCCATCGTGACTACGGTCCGATCGCCGACGCCGTCAGGAACAGAACACCCTTTAACGTGATGACCGGTTTCATGCCCTCCGGCCACCCGCACCTCGGTCACCTGATGGTGATGAAGGAGGTGGTCTGGCATGTGGAGCAGGGCGGACGCGGTTATGTGGCGGTCGCCGACCGCGAGGCGCATGCCGTCCGGGGCATCCCGTGGGAGCAGTGCCGGGAGTTCGGGCGGGAGTACCTCACCTGCCTGTATGCCCTCGGCTACCAGGGGACGACCTATGCCCAGAGCAGCAACGACCCCCTCAAGGATCTGGCCTTCGAGGCGGCGATCAAGATCAATTTCTCCGATCTCTCGGCGATATACGGCTTCACGCAGGAGACCTCCCTCGCCCACGGGATGAGCGTGGCCACACAGGTGGCGGACATCCTCTACCCACAGACTGACTGCGGACCGGCGCCGACGGTGGTGCCGGTCGGCATCGACCAGGACCCGCATATCAGGCTGACCCGGGACGTCGCATACAAGCTCAGGATGTTCCTGGTGGAGCAGCGGGACGGGCACGTGAGCGTCCGGTCGAAGAACGCCCCTGATGCGGCGATCGATGCCGTCCACGCAGCGTTCCCCGGTTCAAAACGCTATGGCGGGCATGTGGATGTCAGGGGAGGGGACCTGCAGGCAATCGAGGCGGCGGTGCGGGAGATCGAGATCGACCACGGCGGGTATGGCTTCATCGCCCCGTCCGCCACTTATCACACCTTCATGCAGGGGCTGCAGGGCGGAAAGATGTCCTCATCGGTCCCCGAGAGTTTCATCTCCTTCCATGAGTCGGAGAAGGACCTGAAGAAGAAGGTGATGGGGGCGCTCACCGGCGGACGCATGACCCTAGAGGAGCAGAAACGCCTGGGCGGCGAACCTGAACGGTGTTCGGTCTATCTCCTCAACCTTTTCCACATGGAGGAGGACGATGCCGAACTTGCCGAGATCTGCAGGAAATGCCGGTCCGGCGAGATGATGTGCGGAACATGCAAGAAAGAAACGCTTGAACGGACTAAGGCGTTCCTGAAGGATTTCAGAGAGCGGATGGATGAAGTGGAACATCTGGTGGATGAATAATGGCAGATCTCACCCTGAATGAAAAACGCCTCCTCGTGGCCCTTGCCCCTCTCGGCGAGGCCGGGACCGGCGCCCTTGCCGGTGCTCTCGGGACGACGGAGGCGGCGGTCGTGCAGTATGCCCATCTCTGTGCTGATAGCGGGCTTGCAGAGGTCGTGCGGACGACCACGACGACCTATGCCCTCACCCCCGAGGGCGAGGACTACCGGAAGAACGGACTTCCCGAACGGCAGATGCTGGAGAATGTCGGTGATTCGGCCCCGATGCGGGACCTGCAGGCCCACCCCCTTTCAAGAATCGGGATCGGCTGGCTCAGGAAGAAGGGCTGGATCACGATCCGCGCCGGCGTCGCAGAGCGGGTCGGCGAGGTGCCCCCCGGCGATGACGAGATCGCCCTGCAGGACCCGAAGGAGGGCATGCCCGGCATCGCCGATCTCCTCAAGCGCAACCTGATCACCGCCTCCGAGGAGACGGCGTGGCAGATCCGGATCACGGCCGCGGGCCGGGCGCTCGTCGATGCCGGACTCGACCTCACCGAGGAAACCGGCACCCTGACGCGCGAGCAGATCATCAGCGGCTCCTGGCGGACCGCAAACCTCCGCCGCTACAGCCTCGCCACCCCGCCGAAACGTATCTGGCCGGGCAAGACCCACCCCTATGGCGGTGTGCTTGATGATGTCCGCCGGATCCTGCTGGAGATGGGCTTTGAGGAGATGCGGGGCGAGATCGTCCAGAGCGCCTTCTGGGACTTCGACGCCCTCTTTCAGCCGCAGGACCACCCGGCACGCGAGATGCAGGACACCTTCTACCTCGACCTCGCCGAACCCTGTCCGCCGGGATGGGAGGGGGTCAGGGATATCCACGAGCATGGCGGGGACACCTCCTCCACCGGATGGGGCGGGCGATGGGACCCGGCAAAGGCCGAGCAGTGCGTGCTCCGCACCCACACTACCCCCCTCTCCATCCGCCACCTGGTGGCCACCCGCCGCCCGCCGGTGAAGGCCTTTGCCCTCGGGCGGGTCTACCGGCGCGAGGCGATCGATCCCACCCATCTGCCGGAGTTTGAGCAGCTCGAGGGGATCGTAATGGACGAGGACGTCACCTTCCGCGACCTCCTCGGGTATCTGAAGGAGTTTTACGCCGCCATGGGCTTTGACGCCGTCAGGTTCAGGCCGGGCTACTTCCCCTACACCGAACCCTCGGTGGAGCCCGAGGTCCGGGTGGACGGGCTTGGCTGGGTGGAGCTCGGCGGTGCCGGCGTCTTCAGGGAGGAGGTCACCGCCCCCTGGGGGATCGAGGCGCCCGTGCTTGCCTGGGGGCTCGGGATCAGCAGGCTTGCGATGCTGCGCCTGGGGCTCCGGGACCTCCGCCAGCTCTACCGCAGCGACATCGACTGGATACGCGACCACCCCGTGATCGGGAGGGAGGAGTGATCAGATGGCAATCATCAGTCTCAATTACGAATATCTCGAGCGCCTGACCGGCGCCGACCGGGAGACGATCCTGGAGCGGCTGCCGATGATCGGATCTGATATCGAGCGCACCCTTGAGGACGGCGTGGACGTGGAGTTCTTCCCGAGCAGGGTGGACCTCTACTCCACCGAGGGGGTCGCCCGGGCGATGCGGGGGTTCCTGGGGATCGAGGGGGGTCTTCCCTCCTATCCGGTCACCGCTTCAGGGATCACCTTCAGTGTCGATCCCGGACTTGCGGAGATCCGGCCCCACCTCGCATCGGCCGTGATCAGGAACGTCCGCATGGACGAGGCGGGTATCGAGAGCCTGATGGGGCTGCAGGAGGCCCTGCACTGGGCCCTCGGGCGGGGGCGGCGGAAGGTGGCGATCGGTGTCCATGACATGGATGCCGTGCGCCCCCCCTTCCGCTATCTCGCCGCCCCGCGGGACCACCGGTTTGTCCCCCTGGACTTCGAGGAAGAACTCAGCCTCGAGGAGATCCTGGAGCAGCACCCCAAGGGCCGCGACTATGCCCATATTGTGGATGCCTTCGACCGTTTCCCCCTGATTGTGGATGCAGAGGGCCGGGTGCTCTCCTTCCCGCCGATCATCAACGGCGAGCTGACGCGGGTGACGACGGAGACGACGACCATCCTCCTGGACTGCACCGGCACCGACGAGCGTGCTGTCAGAATGGCCGCCGCCATCATCTGCACCGCCCTGGCCGAAGCAGGGGCGACGATCGAGAGCGTGGAGATCGACGGGACCGCCTGCCCCGACCTCTCGCCGACAGAGCGGATCGTCACGGTGGACGCCTGCCGCCGCCTCATCGGCCTCGATCTCTCGGCCGACGAGATGGCCGCGCTCCTGCAGAAGATGCGTTTCGGCGCTGAACCCCTCGACGACGGAGGGGTCCGCGTGCTTGTCCCGCCCTATCGGGCCGATATCATCCATGACGCCGATCTCTTCGAGGACCTCGCCATCGCCTATGGCTATGACCGTTTCGAGACCTCCCGGCCGCGGACCTACACCACCGGGCGGGAGCACCCGATCGCCGTCCTCGAGCGCACCGTCCGCTCGGTCTTCACCGGCATGGGGCACCTGGAGGTGCTCCCCTTCACCCTCACCTCGGAGCGGATCCTCTATGAGCGGATGGGGCGCGAACCGTCCACCGACCTCCTGCGGGTCTCAAAACCGATCTCCGAGGACCAGAGCGTGGTGCGCACCGATATCCTCCCCCTGATCATGGAGATCCTGGAGATCAACTGCCACCGTGAACTGCCGCAGCGGATCTTTGCCGTCGGAGACGTGATCCGGGCGACAACCACGCTCCAGAGCGTGGCCGCCGCCTCGATCCATCCGGGCGCCGATTTCTCGGAGGCCTACGCCGCCATGGACGCCCTCTGCCGCGAGTGCGGGGTCGGGGCGACCTTTGTCGAATCGGCCGATCCGGCATTCATCGACGGGCGCAGGGGCGATGTGATCGTGGACGGAAAAAGGGTGGGGGTGTTTGGCGAGATCCACCCGGAGGTGCTCACCGCCTTCTCGCTCGAGCACCCGGTGGCGGCGCTCGAACTGGACCTCACAGCCGTACCGGGATACCCCGTCCGGCCAGATACTCCTTGACCTGCCGGATGGTGAACTCCCCGTAGTGGAAGACGCTTGCCGCAAGGCAGGCGTCCGCTTTTCCGAGGGTGAACCCCTCATAAAAATGCTCCAGCGTTCCGACACCGCCGCTGGCGATCACCGGGATGCCGACGTTCTCCGAGATCGTGCGGGTGATCGGCAGGTCGAAGCCCGCTTTTGTGCCGTCGGTCTCCATGCTTGTCAGCAGGATCTCGCCTGCACCCCGTTCTTCGACCTCCTGCGCCCATCCGACAGCGTCGATGCCGGTCGGGTGCGACCCGCCCATCGTCACCACCTCGTACCAGACCTCCCGCCCGTTGTCAAGGGCGATCGGCGTCTTCCCCTCCTCCATCGCCGGGTTCGCCCGCACGTCGATCGCCACCACGATGCACTGGGTGCCGAAGCGCTCGGCGCCGCGGCTGATCAGTGAGGGATCGTTCACGGCACTCGTATTGATCGAGACCTTGTCCGCCCCGGCCCTGAGGATCTGGGTGATGTCATCGATGGTCCTGATCCCCCCGCCGACCGTGAGCGGCAGGAAGAGCTCGTCGGCCGCCCGCTCGATCACCGGGATGAGGGTGCCCCTCCCCTCCTTTGAGGCGGTGATGTCCAGAAAGATCACCTCGTCCGCCCCCTGGGTGTTGTAGCGCGCCGCCAGCTCCACGGGGTCGCCCGCATCACGCAGGCCAAGGAAGTGCGTCCCCTTCACGACACGCCCGTCCTTGAGGTCCAGGCAGGGGATGATCCGCTTGGTGAGTGCCATACAGAGCTTCTCTGACTCCGGGGATAATCAGTATTTGGGCTGCGGGGAACCGGACCGGCGACTCGCTCCATTTGACGGGAAGGGGTCTTTCCTCCCGGTGCGGGCATCCGCCCCTGCAAACCCTTGAAGTGCCGTCACGTCCAACCTTCCCGGAGAAATGTTGTGGTGATGCAATGAAGAGCGGTCAGCAGAAGATGGACTGGGCCAGGCAGTATATGCCGGTCCTCGGGAGCATCAGGCGAGAATTTGAGGAAAAGCGGCCCCTTGAGGGCGTAACGATCGGCATGGCCCTCCATGTGGAGGCAAAAACTGCCGTTCTCGTCGAGACCCTCGCCGCGGGCGGGGCGGAGGTGTACATCACCGGGTGCAACCCCCTCTCCACGCAGGACGACGTGGCGGAGGCGCTGAATGAGGTCGCCGGCGTCCACTGCTATGCGAAGAGGGCATGCTCCAATGAGGAGTATTATGCGGCGATCAACCGTGTCCTGGACGCCCGCCCCTCGATCACTATCGACGACGGCATGGACCTGATCTTCGAGCTCCACACCCGGCGGCAGGACCTCCTCCCCGGCATCATCGGCGGGTGCGAGGAGACGACCACCGGCATCCACCGCCTCCGTTCGATGGCGGACGAGGGTGCCCTCAAGTTCCCGGTGATCGCGGTGAACGACACCCCGATGAAACGCCACTTTGACAACGTCCACGGCACCGGCGAGAGTTCGCTCTCGGCGATCATGGCGACCACGAACTGCCTGCTTGCCGGCAAGTATCTTGTCGTGGCCGGATACGGGTATTGCGGGCGTGGCGTCGCCAGGAAGGCCCGCGGGCTCGGTGCGCGGGTGATCGTCACCGAAGTCGATACCCGGCGGGCACTCGAGGCCCATATGGAGGGCTTTGCCGTGATGCCGATGGAGGCGGCGTCGGCGCTCGGCGAGATCTTCATCACCACCACCGGCAACACCTCGATCCTCACCGAACGTCACTTCCCCCTGCTCAGAGACGGTGCCATCCTCTCCAATGCCGGGCACTTCAATGTCGAGATCGATGTCGAGTGGCTTGAGAAGAACGCCGGTGACATCGAACGCCGGGACGGGATCGACACCTATGTGCTGGACGGGCATAAGATCCACGTGCTCGCGGAGGGGCGCCTGGTGAACCTCGCCACGCCGAAGGGTATGGGCCACCCGATCGAGGTGATGGATCTCTCATTTGCCCTTCAGGCACTTTCGGCGAAATATATCCTTGAAAATGGGAAGAGTCTTGTCGCCGGTGTCTATGATGTCCCCAACGCCATCGACGAGGAGGTGGCGGGCAGAAAACTCACCTCCCTTGGCATCACGATCGACGCCCTCTCTGAGGAGCAGGAGCACTATATGTCGGCGTGGGATATCGGGACATAATTCCTCTTTTTTTCAGAACCATGGACACTCGTTTTATGGGTGTTCTATCTGTCCGGGGTCGTCATCCTCTCCTCCTGTATGGGGTCTTGAAGCAATCCTGTCCGGTCTGTCTATCCATAAGGGTCACCGGCACCTATAAAATGCTGAAAAGATATGTGAAGATGATTCATGAAGCCCCCCTCCCCTGAACGCATATTTGCAGCCGATATTGGGAGATATTTCTATTCACGTCCCGGTAGGCCTGATCTATCGAGAAAGATCAGATATTATGCGCATGTAACGCGGTATTTCGTCCTGGAGCCCGGCTTTCGTGCAATATATTTTTACCGGGTGAACAACCGGATCGTCAGAAATAAAATACGATTTATTGGGCCATTTTTCCGGTTCATGGGTTCTGCCCTGACCGGCATCCGCATATCGCCATATGCGGATATCGGATCGGGCCTGTTCATCCCGAATGCGCAGTGTATTGTGATCGGATATGGTGTGGAGATCGGTAAAAACGTCACCATCTACCAGGGTGTGACGATAGGGATTGTTCCGGGGAAGAAACGGGACGAACGCACAACCCCTATTATTGGAGATAATGTGATGCTGGGGGCAGGATCGAAGATCCTCGGTCCTGTATCCATTGGAGATAATTCTATCATCGGGGCAAATGCCGTGGTGGTCAGGGACGTTCCTGCCAATTCTGTGGCCACGGGTGTCCCGGCAGAGGTTTCAGGAACGGTGAAAGTCCCATACCCTCAGCAGTTGGAAGATAGCGGTTGAAACAGTCCTCACCTCTGATGGCGAGTTCTGTTTCATTTAATACTCTATAAGGGGGGGATGGCCCCATGGATCTATTCGCGGGGGGGCCCGTCATGGTCGGGAATGTATGCGGCAATGTTCTGCTCCTCATTCCGGGCATTCGATCAAAACGGGATTCCTGGGATTTTTTTGCATAATGTGGCTATTGGGTTATTTTTTTCGTCTGAAAGGTCACGGGAATGATGGCGTGGTTGTCTGTGATCAAAAGGGGAGTAATGAGGATATTTTTTCATAATGATGATTTTATTTAAGCGCATTGTTATTTTGTTTCTTTTTTAATAATATTCTTAGATTATGTGATATTATCGGGGTAAAATTCTACAATGTCGTATTTCATGTAGCGTAATGTTGCCTTGAGGGGGAAATTTCAAAAATTTTGAAACTATTATGTGTTCAAAAATATATTTGCCGTCCCCTGTTCTGTAGGGCGTGTCCGGGAGTCTCCGTATCGGACCTATCCTGGGACGATATTTTCTCTCTATTTTGAGCAAAAAATGTGCTTGATTGTCTCATTATTTCCCGTTAATTGAATTTTTTGTAGTATGGGTTGTAAATCAAAAACAAATTTCTATGGTTGTCTTTTTTTGTGCCTTTAATGCTTATTTGATGCAATTGTGTCAGATTTTCTAAAATTGATACTTGTCAGTCTCAATTTATTTAATCTGCTATTCTGGCGTGTGGATTTAAATTTCTGCGGCTTTTCTTTTGGATTTGTCGTGTGAGTGGTCTGATATAATCTTTTTTGTTTGTGATGTGGCTGATTGATCATTAATTTTAAAACTTCATGGGCTTACATTATTTGTACGCGGTGAATATCTGTTAAACGGCAATGTATTGATGTGTAGAAATTCTCTTTTCTGCGGCCGATTTTCCCAACCAATTTTGATCTGTGTCTCTTTAATGGTTTGTTGCTCTCATTATTTTCAAAAATACCTCGAATAATTCTGTAATTCATTTCGGCAACTTTAAATGTTATTGTGTAAAAATTATCATGTGCCCAGAGGGGGACCAGTGATAAAAATGTCAAAAACAAGTATTCTACTTGGCGCTGCTCTTCTGCTCTGTCTCTTTCAG
Source organism: Methanofollis fontis (assembly GCF_004297185.1). Classification (NCBI taxonomy): domain Archaea; kingdom Methanobacteriati; phylum Methanobacteriota; class Methanomicrobia; order Methanomicrobiales; family Methanomicrobiaceae; genus Methanofollis; species Methanofollis fontis. The sequence goes on along the minus strand of NZ_PGCL01000001.1, from coordinate 14,734 downwards.
GCAGTCAGTGCAGCTACTCTGGTTGTGGCGGCAAGTGATAGTTCAGCAACGTCCCAACTTCATGCCGACTACATCTGTGACGGTATCAGTGATCAACAGGAAATTCAGGCTGCCATTAATGCTGTCTCCTCGTCCGGTGGCGGCACAATCAGCCTGAGTGAAGGCACCTTTGCGCTTTCTTCCTCGCTTTCCCTGCAGAACGACTGTGTGCTGGAAGGTCAGGGAGTAGAAAAAACGTTATTTAAACTGAGCAACAAGGCGACGATATATATTTCCTCCTCTGTTCAGAGGGTAACACTCGGAAATTTCAAGGCCGTGGGGGAGGGATGCATCCTCATCCAGGGTGACCATGTCAGCCTCCATGACATCACGATGACCACCGGCGACACCGTTGATGGTGCGTTCAGGATCATGTGCTCGAGTGGAAAACCGGTTGTCAGTGATGTCGAATTTGTGAACTGCTCGGCAATCGACTGTGGGTGTATCGGGTTTATCAACTCCGCTTCCCGGTCGGTCGCCTTCAACTCATGGGTGAAAGACATCCGGTACATAGACTGTGTGGCCATCAACTGCGGTCTTGCAAGCCAGTTTAATCCCTGGGTCTGTGGCTTTGACTTCGCAGAACTCAATAATGTTGACGGCATGGTCATTGAGGGATGTTATGCCGAAGGAAACTGGGAATCCGGATTCCACTTCGAACCGACGACGATCAAGAACGTGGTAATGAAGGACTGTTTCAGCAAAGACAACGCGAAGAAGACTGCAGTCACCGGAGAAACCTGTCTGTTTGGTGCTGGTTATTTCACCAACGGTGATGTGACCCTTGAAAACTGCGTGTCGATCGGCGACCACCGCCGCGGCTACATGATCCGGGGCGGGGACATCATTGCGACACTGGTAAACTGCAGTGACCGTGGTGCACTCAACTCATTTGATCTCTCCAATGTCAACGGCGTTGTGCTGAAGAACTGTGTGAGCGAGAGCCCGAAATCGGCAGGTCTCGCGATTTACGGCTCTTCTAATGTCAGGACGGTCGACTGCACCATCTACAGCACTCTGTCGAGTCCGATTAAGACTACATCCTCGAGCGGATTGGACCTTTCGGGTGTCACTGTTGTGAAATCGAACACGGCACCCGACCCTGTAACCCCGATCCCGACTCCGACCCCAACTCCGACCCCAACTCCGACCCCGGTTCCGACTCCGGCTGACGAGGGGATCACCATCGACAACACCGATTCAGCCCATGTCACCGTTACAGGGGCGTGGACATCCAGCACCTTTGCGGGGATCAACCCTCCTTATGGTGCAAATTACTTCCATGATGGAAACAGCGGAAAGGGAAGCAAGAGTGTGACCTTTACCGCCGACCTCCCTGAGGGCGGGATGTATGAGGTCTACCTCTACTACACCGAGTACAACAACCGTGCGAGCAACACTCCCGTCGACATCGTCCATGGCGGTCAGACCGAAACGGTCACGGTCAACCAGCGTATCAACGGCGGTTCATTCAACCTTCTTGGTGAATATGCCTTTGATGCCGGGACCGACGGTTCCATAACGGTTCGTACAGACGGCACGGACGGGTATGTGATCGCCGATGCGGTCCGGTTCGTGTATGTCGGGCCGGCACCCATTCCGACCCCTACCCCGACCCCTACTCCCACTCCGACCCCGGTGCCTCCGGCTGACGAGGGGATCACCCTTGACAATACCGACACTGCCCATGTCACCGTTACCGGTGCATGGGCCTCAAGCACCTATGAACTGATCAACTCACCATACGGCGCAAACTATCTCCATGACCAGAATAGCGGGAAGGGGGATAAGAGTGTGACCTATACACCTGACCTTCCAGAATCCGGGACGTATGCGGTCTACCTCTACTACACCGAGTACAACAACCGTGCGAGCAACACTCCTGTCGACATCGCCCATCGTGGACAGACCGAAACGGTCACGGTCAACCAGCGTATCAACGGCGGTTCATTCAACCTCCTTGGTGAATACGCCTTTGATGCCGGGACTGACGGTTCCATAACGGTTCGTACAGACGGCACAGACGGGTATGTGGTCGCTGATGCGGTCCGGTTCGTATACGTCGGGCCGGCACCCACCCCGACACCGATCCCTCCAGCAGATGAGGAGATCACCCTTGACAACACCGACACAGCCCATGTCACCGTTACCGGTGCATGGGCCTCAAGCACCTATGAACTGATCAACTCACCATACGGCACAAACTATCTCCATGACCAGAATAGTGGGAAAGGAGGTAAGAGTGTGACCTTTACGCCTGACCTTCCAGAATCCGGGACGTATGCGGTCTACCTCTACTACACCGAGTATAACAACCGTGCGAGCAACACTCCTGTCGACATCGCCCATCGTGGACAGACCGAAACGGTCACGGTCAACCAGCGTATCAACGGCGGTTCATTCAACCTTCTTGGTGAATATGCCTTTGATGCCGGGACCGACGGTTCCATAACGGTTCGTACAGATGGCACGGACGGATATGTGATCGCTGATGCGGTCCGGTTCGTGCGTGTGGCATAATAGGCACTGGTATGGTGCCTTCATCTGCCCCTCTTTTTTTCGCACAATGGACCCATGAATTGTGAACTCTTCCGTCCTCCCCCAAGAATCATGGGGCGTGTCAATATATTATTCTGGCGATAGGTGCAATTCGTTTTCATCCGCCCTGATTCTATTATAATTACACTTCATGTTGGGTTATATCTCGACAATCACATGCAGGGTTTTTCTCGTATCATAATTATAATACCGAAAGAGTTTTCTTAGTCCATATCCGGGAAGAAATGACTGAGAGATAATGTGGATCGTCATTCCTGCATGGTCTGTTCCAGACAGTGTCTGTTCTGTACGACCGTTCGGGATAATGGGGCTGGTTCAACTCAGGATTTTTTACCTGCGTGGGATTCAAGGAATGCCGCTAGCTGGATTCAGGGGGTTTGGGTTGACGTTCAGAAATCATCTCATATATGAATATGAAGGGCTATCTTCAGGATCAGACTGTCCTGCTGAGGCATCCACACTATCTGTCCCGGGTCTGCTGTCCTGTGTGATTCTCCTGCTCTGTCTCTTTCAGGCGGTCAATGCAGCCACTCTGGTTGTAGCGGCAGGTGACAGTTCAGCTACGTCCAAACTTCATGCCGACTACATCTGTGACGGTATCAGTGACCAGCAGGAAATTCAGGCTGCCATTAATGCTGTCTCCTCGTCCGGTGGCGGCACGATCGTTCTGAGTGAAGGCACCTTTGCGCTCTCTTCCTCACTTTCCCTGCAGAATGACTGCGTACTGGAGGGTCGGGGCGTGGAAAATACGCTCATTACACTGAGCAAAAAGGCAGCAATATTCATTTCCCCATCCGTTCAGGGAGTGACGCTTGAAAATTTCAAGGCTGTGGGGGAGGGATGCATCCTCATCGAGGGTGACCATGTCCGTCTCCACGACATTACAATGACCACCGGTGACACCATCGACGGTGCGTTCAGGATCATGTGCACAAAGGACAAACCTGTCATCCAGGATATTGAATTTATCAACTGCTCTGCAATCGACTGTGGGTGTATCGGGTTTATCAACTCCGCCTCACAGTCGGTCGCCAGCAGTGCATGGGTGAAAGACATCCGCTACACGGATTGTGTGGTTGTCAACTACGGTCTTTCCAGTCGATATAACCCCTGGGTCTGTGGTTTTGATCTGGCAGAACTCTGCAGTGTCGATGGCATGATTGTCGATGGATGTTATGCCGAAGGCAACTGGGAATCCGGGTTCCATTTTGAGCCGACAACAATCAGGAATGTGGTATTAAAAGATTGTATCAGTAAAAACAACGCTCAGAAGACTGCAATCACCGGAGAAACCTGTCATTTTGGTGCTGGTTTTTTCACGAACGGCGATGTGACACTTCTGAACTGCACATCTTCGGGCACCCATCGTCGTGGTTTTATGATCCGCGGGGGTGTTGTCAATGCGACACTGGTCGATTGCCGGGACATTGGTGCTGTCAATTCATTTGATCTCTCCAATGTGGATGGGGTAGTGCTTGAAAACTGTGTGAGCGAGAACCCGACTTCAACAGGTTTCTTCATCTATGCGTCCACGAACATTACGCAGATCAACTGTAGCGTCAACCCTGCTTCTTCTGCTCAGAGTCCGGTATCCAATGTGTTCGCTATAGAATTCCCGAAAAAATTAGAGATATTCCCGCTTCTTCGCAGCCTGTGCCGGATATTCTCTTTCGGCAATCTGCCGATCTATCTCTGCCATGGAGTCTGTCTGATAGACTATACCCCAAGATATCCACTCACGGACCCGCAATTATAGATCTGAGAAATCCCATGTTCTGACAACTTTTCTCCAGGATCAAAGTCAAACCGATAGACCGATGAGTAAAACCTGAATGGTTCGTACATGGTGGCAGTCCTGATAAGGGAGAGATATCGACCCAGTGATGAATAATCGCCCCTGTCAAGTTCTTCATCGAAGGTGGACATCGTATACCCCCCCCACGCCTGGTTAAAGACATAATAACTGTCCGCCTTTATTATCCCGCTCCACATCTCTGAGACCGAACGAACGGCCTGTATTTCAGATTCTGTAAGTGCCTGTCTGATACCGGTATTTTTCGAAAATGCATGGTTGTCTTCGTTTGCGATAGGATTCAGGATCATCAAGAATGTAAGTCCTGCGATGGATATCAGGACGATGAATGAAATAATTGTTGTACTGCGTTGTCTCCATGTCGAGAGCAGCAGGATGGTGACGGCAAGCGGCAGACTCAGAAGCAACTGTGAAAAATACCACCACCGATGTTCAATAATTGAATGGCCGGTCATATAGCTTGAATATCCCAGAAAAAGAGGAGTGACGCCAACAACTGCCATTATCCACAGGTAATGGTTTTCTTTATGAGCGATCATGTAGAGAACGCCGATAAATGAGAGAGAAAAGAAGATGAACGTGGGCATATTCGAAAAGATCTGTTCCCAGAAGGGGACCGAATATGAGGAGGCAATGACCGGAACATCAACAAAGTAGTCGATCCTGAACCCCCACTCAAAAAGACGTACGAGTGCCTGAAAGCTCCTTGAGGCATATATCCACCAAGCAAACATCATGAAAAAAAATCCCACGGCTAGGTTGAGCGAAACTGGACTCACCTTCTGTGAATGGAGCAAGGAATACACAAAGACAGTAATCCAGGATACGAATAGCAGAATCGCCATACACATGGCCGTAAGTGTATGGGTGAATATGAGGGTGATAAGAACAATGATCGCCAGCATTTTGGTATAATGCCTTTTATCCTGCTTTTTTATAAATAAGAGATACAGTGAGACCAGAATAAATATTGCGGCATATGAATTGGGGACCGATATGAAACTCATCGAAATCTGGTGGTGGGAAACCGCAAGGAGAAGACCGGCCATCAGGCCGATTTTTTTGTTTTCAAATAAAAACGAACCGATGAGATAGATGAAGACGACATTGCAGATTATCTGTGCCAGACTCACCGTAAGCATGGTTGCATGTTTATATGATATTTCGGCAAAGAGCATCTGTGCGCCCACGGTCAGATGGAACAATGGAAAACTTGCATAATCTTCGGATCCCGGAAGGGTGCCTGCTTCCAGTATTCGATAGGTGAATACTTCATGGTATGAGGGATCGATACCAAGTACACTTGTTGGGAATATCAGCATCTGTGACCAGGCAACGCTGATGCCGATGATCATTGCCTGAGAGAGAATGATCCAGTGATATCGTTGCTGTGAGAACAGGATTTCCAGCGCAACAATGCCTGCCATCAGGGCGGTTGCGATAAAATAGACCATCGGTCGTTCATAAATTTCCGGTCTCAACCTGACAGTGAGTATGCTGAAGAAGAGCAGAATAAAGAAAACCGACACAAGAAGCCTGAACCTGAAGGCATCACCCATGACTTTGCATGATAAATCTGCTGATTTCCTCATGAAAAGCCAGAAGAGACAGGAAATAAATGTAAATATGCCCGTCAGCGCATACAGGTTGTTGCCTGCCCTGAGGATAAAATAGGCTGTCAGGGCACATGAGAGAATCAGACCGGTCAGTGCAAGGTATTTATCCAGGTCAACAACAAGTCTCGATTCTTTCAGATTCATCATGAACTCCGCATGATCTCGAATATCTGCCGGTAGCGTTGTGTTGCACGCTCATAGGTATACTCCTGTTCGATGGCATTCCGGGCGTTTTCTGATATCGTGTTGAGCAGGGGATGATTCAGTGCACTCTTCAGGTTATTTGCGATACATTCCGGAGTGGTATTTTCCAGAATAAACCCTGTTTTTCCGTCACTCACGACATCCCCGATCCCTCCAACCGCTGGTGCAAGGACAGGTGTTCCACAGGCCATGGCCTCCAGAATAATGGTTGGAAGGCCCTCTGAATGTCTCGTCGGCAGCACCAGAACCCTGAGTTGACTCATGTAGTCCGGGAGATCGCTCTCAGGAATCCATCCTGGCTGGAGGATGCTGCATCCGGGTGTCCCGTTCAGATTTCTGACCTCGTCGGCAAGCTCCCCCTCCCCGCCGATCAGTATTCGGGGGACATTCGTGCCCTCATCGAGGAGTGGTACGGCTTTTACAAAATCCAGAAGCCCTTTCTCTTCGCAGAGGCGACCGATATATCCGATACAGTCTCTTTCCAGAATCGGTTTTTTTGGCCTGAAAAAATTGGTATCTATATATCTGGCGCCCATCGGCACGATCTTTTCCTGATATCGCTCAAGGTCCAGTTCATGGATGAGATTCGGTGATTCTGGCGATATGAAATCGATCAATGTCAGCAGAAGCCTGTCCTGGAGGGCGTACGCCCTGTTCAGGGCGCTCGAAGTGTTCAGTTTAGATCGAGTGATCACCTCGAGCGTTCTTTTTCCGGATAACTTTGAGGCAATGAGTGGAATCAGGTAAAATGGCCAGGATACATAGAAGACGACCAGATCGACATCCCGTGGCAGTCGAAGGATCTCCCTTGAGATCAACATCTGGATCCAGACCACATTGAGTCCGTTTTGAAGTTTTTTCAGGAATGAACAATTGTCTTCAGGTTTTTCCATGGACCGGTTGATGTCGTGGACATGGACCTTACCGGTGTCGGGATAGGTGATCCTCTCAGTGTTTCCGGTGATCACATGCACGGATGATGTAATCGGTTCGCATATCTCCAGCATGGTGGACAAAAATTTATACGGGACCTTCGGGGCACGCGGCAGCATCACCAGGCACACTTTTGACGGTTCTTCTGGCATTGGCTTCACTCTCCAGGAACGTTCAGCAGGTCCAGTATAATGGGGGAGATGTCTGTGAGGTCCAGAATCTGTTTGTGTATCGGGATTTTTTCTCCATATGCCAGAAACACTGCAGATTCCAGCCTGTGGTTTCCAGAATGAAGTTTGTGCGATGGGCTGCTGCTATAGAGTGAACCATTGATGTCCCATCCAACGCCCCAGTCATCCCTCAGTTTAAAGAGGACATCCGGATACTTTTCGAGGTATGGGCCGGTGTAGACGTTCTCTCTGCTTTTTACCCACTCAACAATACGCTCTCCTGTATCCGGATCCCTGATCTCAGGCAGTTCTGTGAAGATCTGTCTGCGTATCTCTTCATACTGGTCCGCTGGAAGAAACTCTCTGTCGATCCTGATGCCTGCATAGGAATATGCCTTCAGCCCCCCCGAGGGATCGGAAAGATAGGCTTTTGTTCCCTGCTTTTCAATCGGTGTTATCCTGGTAAAGGCGCCCAGTCCTCCCGGGAAATGGCTCAATATTTTTGAGGCCGCTTTTCCGACAATGCGGTATTCGCTGACGGCATTGACCACCGAAGATTTGAGCCTTCGTGCAATATCCGCACTGCTGATCCCTGGATTTTGCCCGTTCTGCTTTGTTTTCAGTAGTCCGTTCCGTTTCAGCATCTCATTGATGTTGACAACCTTTGTCGGTCGCATGCCATGCCCGTGATCGCTGATGACGATGAGTGTCATATCCTCCTCGAGAAGGGAGAGGAATGGACCGATCACATGTTCGTCATAATAGTGGTAAAAATCAGGAATGACTGATTCATATGGGTTATTGTCGGAGTATTCCGGGTCGTCGGGATCATAATACATCCAGAACAGGTGTTCGATATTGTCGATCGAGGAGTAATAAATAAAAAAGAGGTCCCAGTCATTTTCTTGAAAGAGTTTGAGTCCGAGGTCTGTCTCCCGACGGATCAAGTCCTGTGTCGGTTGGATGATGTCTCCAATCCTGAGTGGATAAGAGGTCATGGGAGAGAGATCAGAGAGATCATAACGATCCTGCAGGTGTTCCGGGAAGATCTGGATGTCAAACTCACGTATGTCGGTTTCGGTTGTCCGTCCGACCATCACCCCGTTCACCTCCCATACCGGATAGCCGAGGTGAGGAAACACGACACACACCTTTTTTCCGGCATTCCCTGCTCTGTCCCAGAAGGTCTTTCCGGATATGTCGGTTCCGAGATACTCGCAGAGTCGAGCGGGTGAAAACGGGTCTTTGAATGAGATAACGCCATGCTCTGCAGGGTTCTGACCGGTGTATATTGAGGTCCAGGCAGTCGGGGAATCTGGAGGGAACACCGAGTGCATGCCGACATCCGGCGATCCCTCTTTTATCTTCTGAAAATTCGGCAAAATATGCTCATACTTCTGTATAAGTCCTGAATCAAGCCCGTCTATACCTATGACGACAACCCTAGACATTTGCAACCCCCCGAGCAATACTCTCCACTTCGAGTCGGATCCTTTCAAGCGGTAGTGATCCGTCTATCAGATCCATTCCGCATTCTGAAGCAAGTATGTGGTATGATGCCCTTCTGTCACGGAGATAGTCGACAGAAGGAACATCGTCTTTTCTGCTGAAGGCGATCTCTTCGGGCACATCAACGAGAAACACTCTGTCAGGCCGTGGAAAAAAATCGAAGGAGTGTAGTGAACTCCTGATTTCTTCATCTGTAAAATTGAAGTCAACAGAAAAATCCGTGATTATTGTGTCGTAGATATAGCGGTCGCAGACAATATTCTGGCCGAAATACACTGGAATTTTTATTCTGACCAGGGTCTGAAGTGCATAATCGAAGATGAGCAAAGATCTGTATGCCGTTGCCAGAACTGGGTGCCGTTTTGAGGTTTTCTTTTTTGCCTTGGAATATCCTGAATAGTCCGAGAAAAAATCTTCTTTCCTGAAAAATAATAATTTTCCCAGAGTGAGGGCCGGTTTGAGCAGCAGCGGGACATATCTGTTGTAACGGTACTTTACAGGAACCCCTTTCTCGTTCAGGGTACTGACCAGCATGTTTACAATGGTGCTCTTTCCTGAACCGTCAATCCCGGTAAAACAGATAAAAAAGCCTTTTTTGCCCATTTTAGCACTCCTGGGCGACTTTATGATACTCGCCCTCCAGTCGCCTGCCAATGACGCTCCAGTCGATCGGCAGTACCTTTTCTCTGATCCCGGTATCTCGAACCCCCTGCTGATATTCCTCGATGTGCCGGATCAGATCGACGGGTTCTGTGAAAAATCTCAATCCTTCTCCCTCTGAAAAGTGATCCGTCAATCCCTGGAAGGGGGTAGAAACAACGGGAATGTTGCAGGACATGGCTTCAAGAACAGAGAGAGGCATGAATATGCTGTTTGCCGGCGGTGTCGGGAAGACATAGCAGTCTGCCAGACCATAAATCTCCTCAATATGTCTGAAATAGGTATTGAGTATGAGGCATCCGCTCTGTTTCAGGTCGTTCCATAGTGTGTGGTCTGGTTTGAAATATGAACTCCCGACGATGACCACCTGATGGTCTCTGTCTGCGTTCTGCAGATCCCGTAAGATGCCTATCCCCCTTGCCCTTGTAATATGCCCGACATGAAGAATGACATATTTTTCTTCATCGATCCCGAGTGATTCTCTCATTCTGATCCGATCTTCCTGGTTGCGGGGCGTGAAACGCAAGGTATCCACACCATTTGGAAGTCGGGAGGTTTTGCATCCTGCAGAGGTAAAATTGTTCTCGATCTCTCTGCACTGCGTCAAAATCAGGTCGGGTTTGAGACTTTGTACATACCGGCGGGTGAACGAATTGCTGAACAGGTCATGTGAACGGGGATGAAGAGCAGAGATGACGGTTTTCACATCGCCCCCACAGATTTTTTGTGCTGTTTTGAGCACAAAAAAACTCGATTGGGTGGGAGCCGTGATATAATGAATGATATCCGGTGAAAACGTTTTCATCTCCTTCCAGATACCGGCAGAGATCAGGTGCCTGTTCTCCACCTCCATCAGTTCATGATCTCTGGAGAGGTAATCGGCAAGGTGTCGTGCAATATTTTTATAACCCTCATCCGGGTTGCCGGAAAATGCTCCAATAAGGCACACCCTCATCTGCCGGCCCCCTCACATGCAACGCTGAAAAAGTCACTGGTGCTCTTCTGCCAGCTGAATTTTTCCCGCACCCAGCGGTAGCCTGAGAGGCCCATCTGTTCAGAGCAGGATGAGTCCTGTAAAATTTCCTGAATGGCCCCTGCGATTTTTTTCGGTTCTCTGGGGGGGACCAGCAGGCCGGTCTCATGATCCCTGACTGCTGCTCTGATCCCTCCCATCGTCGTTCCGATCACAGGGGTGCCACAGGCCTGTGCTTCGATCAGGACCATTCCAAAGCCTTCCGCTCTGTTGTAACTTGGAAGCACCATTACATCGCTTCCGCAGAAATAGTGGACTATCTCTTCGTCGGCAACATATCCGGCAAATATGACGTATTTATCGACCCCTTCCCGTTCTGCATGTCGCCTGTAATGCTCGAGATAGTCGCCTTTTCCAACGACGACAAGTCTGGCGTCAAAAGACCGGTTCACATGACTGATAGCGGTGATCAGATCTTCCAGTCCCTTGTGCTGGCTTTCCCTGTTCAGCTGTCCGACGAACAGGATTATTTTCTCGTCACCGAGGCCGAATGTGCGTCTGATATGGTCGGTTTGAAGCATCCGGTACTTTTCAATATCCACCCCTGGTGAGACGATACGGATTTTATCGAGATGAGGGCTGAGGTATGGGGATGTCTGTGCATAATACTCGGATGTGGCAATGATAAGCCGTGAGAGTTCCTGTGTTCTGTTCCATTCTGTGAGATAGTAGAGTCTGGACAATGCTCTCACTGCAGGGTTGTATCCTGTCAGGTCGTTATGATAGGTCAGGATATATGGAACCTTCTCCTTATGGGCTGCTCGTACAGCCCCGTCGGCAATCTGCGGTACTGGTATGTGCCCGTTGACCACGTCTGGTTGAATCCGCCGGATCAGGTCTCTCAGCATCGCCGTCCATCCAGGATGGACCGGTGTGCTCGAGACTTTCAGGAGGTACGGCAGTCTATAGACGCTGATACCGCCGAGTGTCTCTTCCCTGTAGGTGTTGTCGTGTGCATCCCAGTTCGTGCATACGACCGATACCTCCACGCTGTAGTGATCGACAAGGCGTGAGCAGATCTCATAGACGTATTTTTCAACACCACCCATTTTGGGATAAAAATAGGGTGTCACCATCATCAACTTCAGGTCAGTCATGTATAGTCCAGTTTGGCTGCGTAAATCTGTTCGTAGTTGGCTGCTACCCTGTCCCAGGTGTACTGGCTTTTAACCCTGCTCATCCCCTTAATCGCCAGGTCATCCCTCAATTCACAATTATCTGCGAGGCACAGTATCGCATCGGCGAGTGATACTTCGTTTTGTGGTGGGACCAGAAGTGAAACCCCATTGAAATGGTCCCTGATGCCCGGAATGTCTGTCGTGATCACCGGCAGACCGAAATACATCGCTTCGAGAACGACCGTGGGGCAGACCTCGGAGAGCGATGGGAGCACAAAAATGTCCGAATTTTTATACAGGGAGATGAGTTCCTCCTCGTGAACTGCACCGAGGAAGATGACATCGTCCTTCAGACCATAATCTCCGGCAAGTTTTCTAAAATAGAGTTCATCTTCTCCTTCTCCAACAAGAATGCACTTGATTTTGCCTGCTCTCCGCTCTTTTTTTAAGATTTTCATCGATTTAATAAGCCACTCTATGCCCTTTCTCCGGATCAACCTCCCGACAAAGAGGATGGTGAGGGTATCGTCGTCCGTGCACCGGTCGAAGGAATCGGAAAATGATGAGAAATACTCCGGGTCGATGGCATTATGCAGAACGACGATTTTTTCCTGGAAATGTGGATTGATCGAAAGGATATAGTTACGATCGTCAACTCCATTGACGACGATGGTGTCGCAGATGCCGAGGATTTTTTTCCCCAGTGTTCTGCTATAGACCTTTTCGATCAGGTTCATATAGGGTGTTCCAAAGATAAGGCGCCCGTGGCATGTCAAAAAAAGGGGCGAAGCGTAATATTTACGATAATGGGCCGCTGCAATCGCAGCAGAACTGTGCTCATTATGTGTATGAACGATATCATAATCTCCGATCTTCTTCCCGAGTGTCAGGAATTCAGGTGATATCGGGTTTCGCAACGGTCTGCAGATGCAACTGCAGCGATGTACCTGAACGGCGGCATTATCCCCCTTCTCGCACTTCGGATAGTCTGATGTGATAATGTCGACTTCATGTCCCCGTTTGATCAGATGCATCGTAAGGTTGTGGATATAGCGTTCCTGTCCCCCCAGATATGGAAGATAATATGGTGCAAACTGAAGGATCCTCATATGACCACCTGTTTCCCTGAAACTGTCGGGATTTCTGGGAAAGCCGGCCAGATTCCCATTTGAATGGGGCAGGTCGGATCTCACAGGCGGGGATACAGAACAATTGCATCCACTGCACGGTCGGATACCTGAGATGCAGACATCTAACGATATATCCAGAGATATGTCGATTGCCGTGCATCTGCCTCTTTATGACGTGTTGATAAAGAGTGTACTGCCTGATTGTTGTCTGGAAACGTCTCCCCCGAAACATCCCGATGTGATGAGCGTCCACTATGCCGGACCTAATATAAAAAACTTATGCAGGTGTTGGATGGTTGTCGGTCAGTCTTTCTCTCAATCCTGCTGAATTGCTTTCTTTTCAAGATTAGATGGGACCGTGGAGCAATTTCCTTTGATAGATAAAGTGTTTGGGATATCTATAAATATTGGTTTGTCGCAGTCGGGCTGGTTGAACCCGGGGTCGTGTCCACCGACGAGAGATCCGGTGGAGGGTTGACGCTCTGCACGAAATGTCCTCAAAGGTGTTTAATGGTGAAAATATCTCTGCTTGCCTCTGATTTCTCGAAAAATGGGATCACACGGGTATTGTTTCTCGGGAAGATGTTGCGGAAGCGCTACCGTGTTGAGGTGGTGGGTCCTGCGTCTGATGGCAGTATCTGGGGGCCTCTCGCCTCTGAAAAGGATCTGGAATGCACAATTCTACCTGTGAAAGGGCATTTCAGGTCTTCCACCCATATGCGGGAGCTCGCCGGCATGATCGATGGAGATGTCGTCTATCCGGTCAAACCGCTGTCGTCGAGTTTTGGTGTGGGCCTTTTCAGGAAGCTGGCTGCACGGAATCCTCTCATCCTTGATATCGATGACTGGGATCGTGGTCTCTATCTTGAAGATTTAAAGGCCAAATCACGTTCAGCCCTGATGATGTCTCTGGCGCACTCAACTCTCCATCCATTTGATCCCTGTTCGTTCTGGGGGACCCTGTTCTTCGAGCGCCTCATCCCGTACACCGATGAGATCACGGTGTCAAGCCACTTTTTACAGAACCGTTTTGGGGGTACGATTGTCTGGCATGCCCGCTCTGCAGAGATGTTTGATCCGGGTGTTTATGATCGCTCTCTTCTGCGGGGGAAGTATGCGATTGATGATGGAAAACGTGTCGTGATGTTTATGGGGACACCCCGCCCCCATAAGGGGCTTGAAGATCTCATAGAGGCTGTTCGTCTGAATGGCTCCGATGATATCATCTGTATGGTTGTGGGGATGGATGACTCCGAATACTGCAGAGACCTGGTGGCATGCGGGAAAAAACATCTGGGCTCCTGTTTTCAGAGTTACGGACTTCAACCTTTTTCAAATGTTCCTGAGTTTCTGGCACTGTCCGATCTAGTTGTCATTCCACAGCGGCGGGGTCCAGCAACCGTTGGTCAGGTGCCGGCAAAATTGTTCGATGCGATGGCGATGGCACGACCGATAATCGCGACCGATGTGTCCGATCTCTCCAGAATCCTTGATGGGTGCGGCTGGATCGTTGAACCTGATGCACCGGACCAGATCGCTGAAAAAATTGCCTCTATTCTCCATCACCCTGAAGAGGCAGAGGCTATTGGACGCCATGCCCGCCAGAGATTCCTTTCCTCTTATTCTGAGGGTGCTGTCGAAAAAACTCTATTTAAAGTATTTCGGCAATTTGAATGATCCTAAAAAATCTATTTTCGGTGAGGTTCTGGCATTCGGCACAATTCTGATGATGGGGGATTCAAGAGATTGTTTCATGGACATCTGTTCAGAAGTGGAAGAACCGAAAAAAGGGGTTGGGCCGATACTTCAGACTCGAGTCAGCATGACTGCGTCTGCGATGACATATCCATCGGTGGCGTCGTTTCGTATCCTGATTGCCCCTCCTGAATCTGCATAGAATGTATAGGTTCCAAGAAGGTAGAACTGCCCTCCGTTGACCCTCTGGTTGAC